>JAATEV010000024.1 GCA_015655585.1 Terriglobales bacterium
CCGGTGGTGAGGTTGTTGTCGCGGGTGAGGTGGGCGTGGGTGAAACGCTCGTAGTGGCCGAGGTCGAGGTCGGTTTCCGCGCCGTCGTCGGTGACGAAGACCTCGCCGTGCTGGAAGGGAGACATCGTGCCGGGATCGACGTTCAAATAGGGGTCAAACTTCATGAGATTGACCTTGATTCCTCGTGCCTCAAGCAGACAGCCAATGGAGGCTGCGGCGAGACCCTTGCCGAGTGAAGACACAACTCCGCCCGTTACGAAGATGTACTTTGCAGACATTTCCGCGACCTCTTTTTATTTTGATTAATTTTGTGCAGGATGGGCACGGTTAAGTATCGCAGGGTCTGGCCCCGGAGGCAATGGGGGAGGATTTTCGGTTATCTGTGTGGATAAGTGGGTCGGATTACGAGGCTAACTTTTGTCGGGCGGAGCGTCCAGAGGCTTCAGGGATTCGAAGACGGTGGGAATTAGCTCGGAGACGGTGGGGTGGATGTGTACCGCGTGGGTGATGGTGGTGTAGGGGGCTCCGGCGTACATGGTGTCGAGGATGCAGTGGATGGCCTCGTCGCCGCCTACGCCGAGGATGGATGCGCCGAGGATTTTCTTGGTTTCGGCGTCGACTAAGACTTTCATGAAGCCCTGGGTCTCGCCTTTTTCTACGGCACGGCCTACGCGGGTCATGGGGCGGGTGCCGATGAGGGCGGGGCGTCCGGTTTTGCGGACCTCGGCTTCGGTCATGCCGATCTGACCCAGGGGCGGGTCGATGTAGAGGTTGTGGGCGGTGATGCGGTCGGTGACGCGGCGGGGCTCGTTGTCGAGGAGGTTGGCAGCTACGATCTCGAAGTCGTTGTAGGAGGTGTGGGTGAAGGCTCCGCGGCCGTTGCAGTCGCCCATGGCCCAGATGTTGGGGACGGAGGTGCGGAGCTGATCGTCTACGAGGACGTAGCCGTGCTTGTCGAGCTGGACCCCGGCGGCTTCGAGGCCGAGGTCGTCGGTGTTGGGGCGGCGGCCCATGGCGAGGAGGACGTGGGAGCCGACGATCTGGGGCTCGCCTTCGTTGCAGTTGATGCCTACGGTGGGGCGGCCGTCGGGATGCTGGTCGAAGTGGATGCACTCGGCGTTGAGGCGGAGGCGGATGCCTTCGGCCTGGAGGATATCGGCGATGGCTTGGGAGACGTCTTCGTCCTCGTGCATGACGAGGCGCGGGGATTTTTCGACGAGGGTGACTTCGCTGCCGAAGCGGCGGTACATCTGGGCGAATTCGAGACCGATGTAGCCGCCGCCTACGACGACTAGATGCTGGGGGAGGGTGTCGAGATTGAGAATGGTGGTGTTGGTGAGCGGAGTGATTTTTTCTATGCCGGGGAGGTTGGGGACGATGGCTCGTCCGCCTGTGTTGAGGAAGATGTTTTTGGCGGTTAGGAGCTGGTTGCCTACGCGGACCTGGGTGGGGGATTCGAGGCGGGCGTGGTCGTGGTAGATGGTGCAGTTGGGCAGGCTGCGTAGGCCAGATTCGACGCCGGTGCGGGACTGGCCGGAGACCTCGTCCTTGCGGGCTTTGACGGCCTTCATGTCTACGGTGATAGTGCCAGGTACGGTGACTCCGTAGAATGCGGCTCGGCGAGCCATGTGTGCGGCGTAGGCGCTGGCGATGAGGGTCTTGGTGGGGATGCAGCCGGTGTTGACGCAGGTTCCGCCGAAGAGCTTGCGCTCGATGACGGCGATGCGCTGTCCGGCGGCGGAGAGCCGTGCGGCCAGAGGCGGACCGGCCTGGCCTGCGCCGATGATGATCGCGTCGAAGGTGTTCATATCTATCGTGAGACGGTGAAGACGGCTAAACCGATGGCTACGGCGTCTTCTAAAAATGCCGCGGGTGAGTCTTTGTGGAAGGCCGTGGCTAGCGCGGCGCGGATTCTGGCTCCGCCGAGGGTTCCGACCATGGCTCCGAGGATGCCGGTGATGAGGCCGGGGATGAGCAGGTTGCTGGCGGCTCCGATGGCCGCTCCGCTGAATGCGCCGGTGACGATGCGCGCGCCGAACTGCTGGGGAACGGTGCGGCTGGGCGTTTTGGGGAGCTGGTCGGTGACGAGTTCGCCGAGGGCGAGGAGGGTGATGATCCAGGGAGTGGCGGTGTAGCCGAGGAAGGAGAGCGGGGTGCCTTCAAGATGTAGCAGATGCAGGTGGGCGGCCCAGCTTACGGCGGCTAGTCCGGTGAAGGCGCGGAGGCCGGAGATGATTCCGATGAGAAGTGCGAGGGGGTAGATGGACATTCGAGTTCTCCTTGGATGGTGACGTTGCCGGGATGCAGGGCCTTGGTCGAATCGTAGGAAGAGCGGAGTTTCTGAATGCTATGGGGGTGGTGTCTGTGGCCGGGGAGATGGTTGTCCATCCTACATGGGCGTTGGTGCGAGAGAGGCATGGGAGGAAAATCCGACAGTGGGGTAATTTGAATCTACTGTCTTGGGTTGGTCAATAGAAATTAGGGTGGGTAGCGGGAAGGGTGTTTTACGGTACCTATCCAAATTCGTGGTGCAGACCAGTCTCAATGAGTGGATTGGACTGATGTTATTAACTGAGAACTATAGTGTCGCTGAAAAGGCGACTTCGAGGGAATCGCTCACGGTTCAGCAGGACTTGTTCAGCAACACTCTTGAACAATAAGTTCGGCTAATCACACCCACTCGCGCGATATTCCTTCCAAACAGCAGGATCATCCGATATATAAAACACAGGCTCCATCTTTCGATGTTCGATCAACTCAGTCGTACCCTTAACTGTGATCACGGCATAGGCTGGATACCCAGGAGGGAATCCTTGTGGAGGATTTTTCAATTGAAAATCTGAACATTTCTCCTTACCGTATACCTTTTCCAGTATTTTCCCTTTCGCGTCTTGCAATACAAATCCCGCACCGGGCCACGTGTAGTAGCTCATTGTGATCGAAACATCGGCGAGTGCAAGGCCCGGTGGAAGCGTGATCCATTTAGGCAGCCTCGACTCACTCGCCAATTGGAATGTTGACTCTGGGAAATATTCGCATCCTTTGATAATCGTAGAAGCCAGGATAGCGACCGCTACACCAAGAAGTAGATACCTGCCTAAGCGCGGGATGTTTTTGACCAATCGTGACGGCCAAGGATCAACGATCGTGAGATCTGCGTTCATCGATTGAGGGTAGCTTAGGCCGACTTCCTGCGAAATGGAGTTTTCGGCAACTACGAATAGTTGTGCCCTCTTTGCTCACATTTCAATTGGTGATAAATCGCCTATGTACTTATTGGGATCAGATTGATAACCATAAGTCATCTTGTGGGAAGTTATAGCAACTTACGAAAGATGGTTATTCATCACTGCGTATTCATCTTGTCCGACTATGGAAAATATTTGCTTCGGCGAAGGGATGTGGCTTTCGGATATGATTGCTGCCGATTCTAAATAATTGATTTTGCGAGGTTGGTTTTGAAAAAGGGAATATCGCGTCGTGAGTTGCTTAGAGATGCCGGAGTGGTTGGGGCGGCGGCGTTGCTTTATCCGCAGGCGGGTGCGGCGCAGGTGCAGAGCAGCGTGAGCCAGAGTCCGGAGATGCAGTATGTGAACCGGCCGTCGAAGGAGTTGCTGGCGGAGCATGAGCAGAACCAGGTGCAGGTGGTTGCGGGGGAGATGGTGGTGACCTTCGACCAGCGGTTCGGCACGATCTCCGCGATTCGACGGAAGGGCGATGCGATGGAGACGAACTTTCTGGGCAATGAACAGAACACGCCGAACGTGGATGTTTCGGACTCGCGGTTTACGGGCGATCTGGTGTCGACGGTGTGGGAGTTGCAGCATGACTATACGAAGGCCGGGCTGGGGCAGAATGAGGTGTTTCAGACTTCGGGGCGGTGGCGGAGGGAGATTACTTCGCAGTCGGGAGATGTTCGCAGGATCAGCTATAAGGACAATACGTTTGGCGTGCGGTATGCCGGCGGGGCTAGCAGTGAAAAGGGGATTCGCAGCTACAACCTGACGATGAACTACAGGGCCGATGGCGAGGCGTTGCTGTGGGACATTGAGATTGAGAATGTGACGGGGAAGGTGCTGGAGATTGGCGAGCTGGGGCTGCCACTGATGGTGAACGACGACTATGCGGAGTTGTATGTGCAGCCGGGCACGGAGACGAAGATCAGCGGCGGAGGCAATGTCGATTTTGCGAAGTCGTCGCTGCGGCAGAAGCTGATTCATGAGCAGAAGGTGCTGGTGCATCACTTTATTGCGGGGCACAGCTCGTATGCGCTGGTGCAGAGGCCGTTGGGGGATGGGCCTTATCTGCTGGTGCATCCGACGATGGATACTTCGTTCGAGTGCATCTACAAGGAAAATGGGGAGGAGTCGCAGTTTACGCGGCATGTACGGAGCTGGGCGGGGCCGGATGTGATGGCGATCCATTCGTGGGCTACGAAGAATCGGAGAGGGTGGAGGAAGAATCCGTGGATCAATGGGCATACTTCGCTGATCCTGCAGCCGGGCGAGAAGAAGCGGTATCAGATGCGATTTGTATTTGTGCCTAATTATGAAGCAATTCGAGAAGAGCTGTATAAGGCCGGGAACCTGGGGGTGAGGATTCTGCCGTCGATGGTGGTGCAGGAGGAGACGGACGTTCATGTGGAGTTGCAGACGAAGAGCGATGTGGGGAAGATGCAGTATCTCTCGGACAACATCACGCTGAAGTCGAAGAAGCGTGAGGGAGAGAAGACGCTGCTGACGTTCTCGTTCAAAGGCCGCGGCCAGAAGAGCGTGAAGCTGAACTATGGTGAGGGGCGATGGACGAATTTGCACTTCTATTGCATTGAAGATATGGAGGGATTGCTGAAGGGGCGCGGGCGGTTCATTGTGGAGCGGGAGTTCTATGAGAACCCGGAGGATCCGTATCATCGCAACCACATGTTTTTGCCGTTTGATCATCGTATCGGCAGCACGTTTCTGGATTCGGACGAGGTTTGGGAGGTTGGCGGGAGCGATGAGTCGGGCTTCTCGGAGGCTTTATTTCTGGCGGAGAAGAATGTCTACTATCCGACTAGGAAAGAGGTCGAGACGCTGGAGACGTATGTTGAGGATTGTTTGTTCAAGTACATCCAGAATCCGGAAACGTACTTGGTGCGAGCTTCGCTTTATTACAAGGACCGGTATCCCTCGAACGCGTGGGGCGCGTGGACGAAGGAGAGATCGGAAGAGACCTTTCGTAGTTACAATTATGTCCACCCCGCGAATATCTACCATGCACTTTACCGGATCGGGAAGACATATGGGTTGATTCAGAAGAAGACGGCGGAGCAGTATCTGCGGATGTCGTATGAGACTTGCCTGCGATGGTTTACGACGGGGCCGTGGCATCACATTGGCTTGATGGAGGGATCGAACGCGATCTATATTCTTGCGGACATCAAGCGTGAGGGCTGGAATGCGGAGTACGAGAAGCTGCTGGGGGAGATGAAGGCCTGCAATCAGCAGTTTGTGGATGATCCTTATCCGTATGGGTCGGAGTTATTGATCGACCAGACGGCGCATGAGCAGGTGTTCTTCTTTACGCGGTTCTTTGAGAGCGCGGAGAAGAACAGGAAGACGATGCAGGTGTTGAAGGCGCTGAGGGGCGGGAACCAGCCGGTGTGGTTCCGGTATGGGCACGATAAGCGGTCGGATGTGTGCTGCTGGTATAACGAGTCTCTGAATGGGCTGGCGTTGTTGCAGGCCTTTGAGGATACGGGCGACAGGGACATGCTGCTGAAGGGGTATGCGGGCGCGATGAGTGTGATGGCGAACGTGTTGCCGGATGGCATGGGCTATAACCAGTTCCAATGCACGGCGGGCGTTTATGGATGGGAGTTTCCGCGGACGTTCGAGAGCGGGTCTGGGCTTTGGGGATTTCTGCGGGCTTCGAAGTCTTATGTGATTCAGGACCCTAGCTTCGGGGTGGTTGGATATGGCTGCCGGGTGGAGACGAATGGGAGCGCGGTGACGGCGTTCCCGAAGGACGGCGTGCGGAAGCGCGTGCTGTTTGTTGAGGCGAAGGTTGGACTGGAGACTACGGCGGGCGAGATCGAGAAGGTTGCTCTGCATGGGGATGGCGAGATGCTGGAGCTTGCTTTGAAGGACTCGTCCGGATTGGCGAAGGTGGCGGCTGTGACGGTGAAGGGATTGAAGCCGGGACAGTACAGCATTTCGCATGGGCATACTTCGCGCCGTGAGAATGTAACTGAATCGATTACGATTCATGTTCCAATTACTGAATCGGGGAATGTTGTTTTGAAGCGCGGATAGGATGGGGCTCTGCCTCGGTTCGTGAGGATCGGGGCAGAGCTACTGTGGCTGTAGCAGGAGCAGCCATGGGGTCGCGTCGGGCTTGGTGTAGACGGTGTTTGAGGCTTGTTCTGCTGGTTGGGACGAGCCGGTGATTGGGTTGAACCATGTTGCTTTGTAGTATTGCGCGGGCAGGTTGTGGGTTAGGGTGATGCTTTTGCCTGAGAGTGAGTAGAGAAGGACGGGGGTGGTTGCGTCTCCGGCTAGTACCCATGTTTTTTCTGGGGTGGAGGTCCAGTTGTCCTGTGGGGACATCTTCATGAGGTCTTGGGCTAGATAGGTTTGGACGAAGTGGTCGATTACTTCGTCGGGGGAGATGTGTGAGGTGGGTCTCTGTGTAGTTGTGTTGCGTGTATTGGGCGGTGGTGCGGGGGGGCGGCTGACGAGCGCGGATTGCGAGGCAGCTCCGGCCATGAGGAGAGGGATGGGGCCTGCTCCGTTCTCCATGGGCATGAGGGCTATGTTGGGGAATTTGTCGTGATATTCGCGGGTTTGGCGATACATCTGTTCTGGTGTGGTGATGGGCGGTGTATCGCTGTAGCCGGGGAACTGGTTGGCGATGAGCTCGCGGAAGGCGTGGTTCTCACCGGCTTTGGGGGCGAAGAGCGTGGCGTCGGGGCGGTACTCCCAGTAGCGCATGTCTATTACGGCAACCTGCTTTGAGCGAATGGGATCGGCGAGGATGGCGTCGGTGGTTTGCTTGCTGGTGGTGAGGACGATGCGGATGGGTTTGCCGTGTTTGGCCTCCCACTCGCGGGCTACGTCCATGAAGAACTGCTGGAATTCGAGTGGGCCTGCGTACTGGTAGGCGAGTCCGAAGACAACGTTGGGTTGGTCGGCTAGCTCGTCGAAGGTGTGGAGGATGTAGGCTCGGTGCAAGGCGCGCAGCGGTGCGTAGGTGGTGGAGAAGAATTCGTTACCAATATCGTTACGATTGTGGGGCTTGAAGGGCGGAGGCTCGGGCAGGCCGGTGTCGTTGATGTTGTTGGCGGGACGCCATGCGTAGTCGATCCAGTGGGGGCCGATCTCGAGGACGTTGTGGGTGTTGTATAGATCGTAGAAGACGAGGAGGCCTTGCGTGGCGGCTTGCTGGGCGAACTCGCGCTGGCGCTGGAAGTACCAGGGGTTGTAGCGAGAGAGATCGAAGCGGCTTAGGCCGTCCCATGCGGTGCCCTGGCCGCTGCGTGCCCAGGGCATCTCGTCGAAGGGAGCCCATGCGTCGGCGTCGTTGCGTCGTTCTATGGTGTGGGAGTCGCGGCGGTGCTCGTACCAGAGGCCGGGCATGACGGTCATGGAGACGATGTTGAGGGATTTGAGACGCGCGGCGAATGCGGCGAGATCTTCTGTCTCGCCGGGGGTGGTGACGCCGGGCATGAAGCGCGTGACGCTGGAGCCTGTGGACTGCTCGGCGGTGTAGGGTGAGGTGTCGCCGCGCCACCAGGACTCGCTTTGCGAGGGGCCCCAGAGGGTGCGGTTTTCCTGGACGAATCGGCCGTTGATGAGTTCGACGGGACGGATGGTTTGGGTGGTGGAGGGTTGGGACTTGATGTCGGAGGCGCGGAACTGGGGAAGTTTTTCTGGTATTTCTGTGGTTGTGGTGCGGGTGGTTGGTGGATATTGGTGGGTGCGTGCGTGGAGTTGGGTTTCGTAGAGGGACTGTGGGGAGTGGATGACGAAGTTGGGTGCGTCGGGAGGGCCGAGTGCGTCGGTGGTTTGCGCGGTGGAGTTCCAGAGGATGGAGTTGGCTGCGGTCCAACCTGCGCCTTGTGCGCGAGAGAAGTCGAGCGTCATCTGGAGGCGTGAGCCGGGGACGTGGACGCGCTCGTAGAGGATTCCGGAGGCCCAGCCTTCGAATGCGCCGCTGGCTCCGAGGGAATTGGTTGCGGTGCAGTCGAGGAAGACGTTGGGACCTGCGGCGAGGAGGCCGCTGGCGAAGTCGTTCATGCCGGATTCGCTGGTGCAGCGGTGGACCAGGACCTGCTGGCCGTCGATGAGGAAGGACTGGCGACGGTATCCGGCGGTCTCGGAGATGGGGGCTTCGCTGTGGCAGTCTTCGAGGGTGATGCGGCGGCCTCGCCAGTTGACGCGAACCGCGGAGCTGACGAAGTGGCGGGCGGTGATGCGGCGCACCCATGCATCTTCGACGTGATCGAGCTGGATGGCGATCCAGGAGTGGTCTTCGTCTTTGGGGAGGGTGTGGTTGTAGGCGCTTTCCAGGGTGATGTCTTCGATGCCTATGTTGATGGGAGATGGATTGTTGGAGATGCGCGTTAGTGTGCCTCCGCCGTATTGCTTTTCGAGTGCAGTGGTGATGGGGGCGTCTAGTTGGACGCGGTGGGTGGCGGCGTCGATGGAGGTGATGGTGCGATCCCATACAAGGTCGTGCGAGCCGGGCTTCCAGTCGAGCCTCTGGTTGGCGTAGGTGCCGGGCAGGTTGGTCATGCCGATGGCGGAGATCCATTCGGGCGTGCTGGGGCGGCGGATGACTACGTGGTCGCCGGGGGAGAGATTGTCTATGGAGTTGAGGGTGAGGGACTGGCTGCCTGCGGGGGCGTCGTCCTGAACGGAGTGGGGTGGATCGAGGGGTGGGTTGGCTGTGGCTCCGATTTCGATGAGTGGGCGGCGGTCGATGCCTTCGGCTATGAGGATGGTGTTTTGTGGGCTGGAGCCGCGCAGGATTACGCCGCTTGCTCGGAGGGTGAGCTGGCCCTTGATGTGATAACGGCCGGGGGCCAACAGCAGGGCTCCGTGGAAGCCGTTCTGGAGGGGGAGTGTGGCGATGCGGTCGAGTGCGGATTGGAGGAGGGCGGTGTCGTCGTTGCCGGTGGGATGTACGGCGAGCACGGCGGGGATATGAGGGATGGGGGAGCCTGCGCCGTAACCGGCGTAGGAGAAGTTGATGTTGGTGGGGTTGTGTGGGAGTTGCTGTGCGTGCAGGGTGGGGAAGGTGCCTAGGCAGAGGATTGCGATGGAGATGGGGCGATTCTTCATGGGTCTTATGGACGTGGCGGGAGAAGAAGGAAGGATTCTTCTCCCGCGATTCGGGTTAGCGCAGCACGTAGGGGGTTGCCGGTGGCGGGAGCTCGTCGGGGATCTTGGTCGGTTCGAGAGGCACGGCTCCGGTGAGGCCGGTTCCGGTTACGTTGTAGGTGCTGAGGAGTGGGCCAGTGTAGCCGGTGACCTTGATGTTGCGGAGCACGGCGTTCTTGATGTTGCCGAGCGAGATGCCTTTGCCGCAGGTTCCGGTTACGTCGGTGAGGGAGAAGCCTTCGAGCGGCTTCTTCGGGTGGATGTCTTTGCCGTCGACGAGGACGGGCACATCGTGGACGCGGATGTTGCTGAAGTGGAAGTTGCGGATGGTGGGGATGCCTGCGTCGCCGAGGACCATGTACTCGTCGGCGCGGCCACTGTTGAGGATGTTGAAGCGAAGGAAGCCCTGCTGCGCGTTGGAGACTTCGAGGTCGTTCATGTAGATGTCCTCGATGAAGGCACCACGGCCGGGGCGGCTCTTGATGTAGATGGCGAAGGTCTTTGCGCCAAGGCATTTGCAGTGCTCGACGTGGACGTTGCGGATGCCGCCGGAGGTCTCGCTGCCGATGCCGATGCAGGCCCAGACGGCGTCCTTGAAGGAGCAGTTGGAGATGTGGACGTCTTCGGTGGGGCGGGCGATGGTGTTGCCTTCGGCTCCGCGGCCAGACTTCAGCGAGATGCAGTCATCGGTGGTGTCGAAGTCGCAGCCGTCGATGGTGACGTGTTTGCAGGAGTCTACGTCGATGCCGTCGGCTCCGCTGCGGACGGTGACGTTCTTGAAGGAGATGTTCTCGCAGTAGACGGGATGGATGGACCACATACCGTAGTTTCTGGTGAAGCAGTTCTCGATGCGGATATTTTTGCAGTTGACCAGCTCGATGAGGGCGGGGAGGCGGTACTGCGTTTTGCGGTCTACGCGTCCGACGACGGCTTCGCTGCCGATGATTTTGCCGGGGCCGGTGATGCCGATGTTCTCGGCGTCCATGGCGTTGATGAAGCCGAGGTAGCCCTTGATCCAGTGGCCCTCCCAACGAACCATCGTGAGGGGGTAGTCGGCCATGTCGGGCGAGCCGAGGAGGGTTGCGCCTTCTTCGATGCGGAGGATGGTGTTGGAGCGGATGGACAATGCGCCGGTCAGGTATTCCCCGGCGGGGACGATGACTTCGCCGCCGCCGAGTACGCTGCAACGGTCGAGGACCTGCTGGATGGCGGCGGTGTCCTTGGTCTTGCCGTCGCCTGTGGCGCCGAAGTCGCGGATGTTCAGGCTAACGGTGGGATGAGTCGGGGTCGCGGGAGTCGGCTTCGCGCTGTGCGCCGAGGTTTGGGCTTCGAGGCTCGCGGGAAGGGAGGTCATCAGAGGCAGAGTGAGCAGTCCCTGACCGGCTTTGGCCAGAAAGGTGCGGCGCGCAAAGTTTGTGTGGTTCATTTTGTTCCTTTCGTTGTGTGATCCGTTTGCGGCGTGTTTTGACGATACCTAAAAGAGCAGTGGGGCGAAGTCGCGAAGATAGCGGCGCCACACGATCCAGGTGTGGGCCCCCTCGCTGGTTTGATAGCTGTGCTTGATTTTTGCGGCGGTGAGGAACTTCGATAGAGCTTCGTCGGCGGTCAGGAAGCCGTCGTCGCGGCCTACGGCGAGCCAGAGCAGATGCAGCTTCTGATTGACCTGCTGAGGATTGGCCGCGAGTGCGCCGAAGTCCCTGGTGAAGTCGGCGGGACGCACGGCGGCGCTGAAGCCGCCGACGTAGCTGAAGAGGTCGAGATGGTTGAGACCGATGGTGAGGGACTCGACACCGCCCATGGAGAGACCGGCGAGTGCGCGGTGGTCGCGATCCTTGTAGACGGGGAAGCGGGCTTCGACGTAGGGGATGACGTCGCCGAGGAGGTCTTTGCCGAAGGCGGCGGCGATGCTGTCGAAGCTGCCGTCGAAGAGCTCGGTGCCGGGAGGCGCGCCGTAGCCGAAGGGCATGACGACGATGAAGGGCTTGATTTTCTTTTCGGCGAGGAGATTGTCGAGGATGTGGTTGACGTGCCCGAGTTTGGTCCAGGCGGATTCGTCAGCGTTTGCGCCGTGCAGGAGATAGAGCGTGGGATATTTTGTGCGGCCGCTGGCGTCGTAGCCGGGAGGCGTGTAGATCGTCATGCGGCGAATCTCGTTGAGCGACTTCGATTCGTACCAGATGGTGTGGATCTGGCCGTGCGGCACACGGCGGGCATCGTAGAAGGCTGGCGTGTCGCCGTGAACTTCGAGCAGGCTCTGGATGGTTGCGGAGGTGGAGCCGGTCTTGAGGGCAGGGTTGCCGGGGTCGATGGTCTTTACGCCGTCGATGGTGAGGTTGTAGTTGTAGATCTCGGGCGGCAGGGGATCGGTGGTGACGCTCCAGACTCCGGCGGCGTCTCTGGTGAGTGGTTTGCTGCCTTGCATGAACTCGCCGGTGAGCGTGACCTCAGTTGCTTTCGGAGCGCGAAGGCGGAAGGTGACTCGCCGGTCGGGGCCGACCTCGGGAGATTTCAGGGGCCGTTCGGCAGGCGCTCTGAGCGCGGACGGAGCCGCAGGTTGCGAGACCTGGGCTCCGCCGCGTGAAGAGAGAGCTGCACAGAAGAGCAGCAGTGTTGTTTGCTTCGTCAATTGCATCCCCTAGAACGTGAACTTGACTGCGCCCTGGAAGATTCGTGGATTGCTGCCGGAAGCAATCGCGGTGATCTTGCCGAAGGTGGAGGAGTTCAGCGCGAGGCTGCTGGGATTGGCGAAGTTGGGATGGTTGGGGACGTTGAATGCCTCAAGCCGTAGAACCATCGCAAACCGATCACGGAGCGGGAAGGTGCGGCTGAGGGACGCGTCGAGCTGGAAGTACTTGGGGCCCATGAAGGCATTGCGCCCAAGGTTTCCGTATGTGCCAATCGCATTCGTGGTGAAGGCGGAGGCGTTGATGTAGACGGAGCTGTTGTTGGCGTTCGCCTGGGTTGGCCGGGTGTAGGTATAGACCTTTGCACCACCGGCTATGTTGGGACGATCGTTGTTCACATCGGTGAGGGAGTTATCCAGACCCGAGGTGACGTTGAACGGAGCGCCGCTGGTGATGCGAAGCAGAGGAGCGATCTGCCAGTGATTGATCACGTAGCCCTTCCAGCCGGTGAGGCCGAACTTGCTCTCGGCCACCAGCGAGCTGTTGACCATGTGACGGCGATCGAATCCGCAGTTCGCCATATCGGCGCGGATGTTATTGGGATTCTCGACGGCGGTGCTGTTGAAGGCACCGGGGTTGTCCTGGATGTCGAGGCAGTGCGACCAGGTGTAGTTGGCGAGGAAGACGAAGCTGGAGGTCATGCGGTGCTGGATGGTTGCCACCAGCGCGTTGTAGTGAGCAGTTGCGCCCGGAACCATGGTGACCGTACCGGCTCCGCCACCCAGATACTTGACGCCCTGAGTTGGATTCAGAGTGGACAGCAGGAAGCGGTTGGCCTGGTTGCCGGTGCTGGAGCAGGGGCTTCCGGCGGCTGGTGCGGTCACGATCGAGCCGCAGGAGCCGGGGCCGGAGGAGATGCCAGGGATGTAGACGGCCGGGTTCAGAGGGTATCCATAGGCCGAGTGGGTCGTCTTGTTGCCGATATAGTCGATCTGGAACTGCCATCCGCGGGGCAGCTCATGCTGCACGCTGGCGGTCCACTGCAGGACATAGGGAGAGAGGAACTTCTTGGGATAGACGATGTACTGGCTCTGGTTGCTGAAGGTGGTGGTGGAGGGCGGCGTGAACGGCTGCGGGAACGGATTGCCCGGTGTGGTGCCGCCGGCCCATGGGCTTGCGAAGCTCAACGGGCCACTGGAGGTTGCGCTGTTGGTGACCTGGGTGGAGAACGGTGGGTTCTGGCCGGTCTCCGAGGCGGCGAAGAAGTTGGTCTCGTCGTAGACCAGCGAGGTGCCGACGCGGAATACGGTCTTGCCGTCGCCGACGGGATCGTAGGTCATGCCGAAGCGAGGAGAGAACTGCGCGATGGAGTTCTCGGTGAAGTTCTTCCGCACGCCGGGGTCGCCGTAGAAGAAGGCTCCGGCAGGAGCATTCGGGAAGACGGTGCTGTGCTGGTTTCCGAGGAATGCAGCCATGTCGAAGGTCGAGCCGCGGCCGAAGTAGTCGGTCGGCGTGTACTCGGGCCCCCAGCGCAGACCGCCGGAGATCACGAACCTCGTGTTCACATGATAGGTGTCCTGTATGTAGAGGCTGGGGACAGGAGCGCGGAGAGCGTTCTGCTGGGCCTTGCTCTGGGCAAAGCTGGGCATTGCGCCGATGAGGAAGTCGAGGTTGGCATCGGCGCCGGTGCCGCCGGGGCTGGTGCCGCCGGGGCCCTTCTGGCTATAGATACCGGTGAAGTTGAAGGTTCCGTTGGAGGTGAAGGCGTTGTTGACGTTGAGCTGGGCACGGACAAACTCGCCGCCGAAGACGAGCTGATGCTTGCCGAAGACCACGTTGACGTCGTCGGCTACAGCGAAGGCGTTCACGTTGAACTCTCCGGCTGCGCAGGTGCTGCAATAGGTGGTGAACTTGCCGCCCTGCACACGCAGGCCGACCGGAACAGGCTGGTAGACGTTGACGCCGAGCGTGGTGGCATTGATGCCGTCCGCTGCCGCGCCGCGCGTATTGGTTCTGCGAGTCGCCGTCAGGTGTAGCGAGTTGACGATGCGCGAGCTGATTGTCCAGGTCTCGCCGATGGTGAGGGTCTGGGCACGCTCCGTGTTGCCGGGGTTCTGCGTGAGCAGAATATTGGTGGGCGAGAAGTACGCCGGGGTCTGGTAGCCGTCGATGAAGTAACGGCCATAGATGCTGTGCTTCGGCGTGAGCGTCGCGTCGATGCGGGTGATGAACTGATTCTCGGTCTGCTGGACCGGGATCGAGTAGAAGACGATGCCGCAGGGGTCGGCGGTGGCAGGAAGATACTTCTGCAGCGCGAGCGAGGGAGCGGAATAGGGGTAGAGGTTGGTATCGATTTTGTTGCCCGGCAGGATCGCGCCCGTCAGCGGATTCAGGAGCTGGATGTTCTGCTTGTTCGAGGTGCAGGTGGGGCCGTCAGTCACGGAGAAGTCGCCGAGCATGTTGGCCGCTGTGGGAACCTGCGCCTGGCTGGATGCGGAGCTGGCAGAAGAGTTCAGGCGCTGATATCCGGCGAAGAAGAACAGGCGATCACGAATGACTCTGCCGCCGAAGGTGCCGCCGAACTGGTTCTGGTGCAGTGTGTCCTTGGTCTGCGAAAAGAAGCTGGACGCGTTGATGAAGTTGTTGCGGATGAACTCGAAGGCGGTTCCATGCCACTCGTTCGAACCGGAGCGCGTTACGACGTTTACGAGACCGGCCGGGTGAAGACCGCTCTGCGCGCCGAGCGCCGTGGTCTCGACGCTGAACTGCGCTACGGCATCGGGGAAGGGGAAGGCAAAGCTGGTGTTGGACTCATAGTCATTGTTGTCGCCGCCGTCGAGACGGTAGTCGGTCTGGTTGCCCTGGCCACCGGCGATCTGCGGAGAGACGGAGCTCCAGAAGCCCTTGTTTCCCTGCGTCAGCGCGTTGCCGGGAACGGATGCGCCGGAGAGGCCGATCAGCGAGGTGACCTGCCGACCGTTGAGCGGAAGCTCGGTCACGGTCTTCTGGTCGATGGTCTGCTTGAAGGAGCTGTCCTCGGTCTGCAGGGCGATGCCGTTTGCCTGAACCTCGATCTGCTGGCTCTCTTCGCCGATGGTCAGCGATACGTTGATGCCGACGCTGCTTCCGACCTCCAGCACGATGCCCTGCTGGTTGTATCCCTGAAAGCCTGTAGCCTTCACGTTCAGGGTGTAGGTACCGATGTCGATATTGGGAAAGCTATAGAGTCCGCCGGGACCGCTGACGGCGGTGTGCTTCACCTGGGTCGCGTTCTGCGTGATCGTCACGGTGGCGTTTGGAACCACCGCACCGGTCTGGTCGGCGACCGAACCCTGAATGCTGCCGGTTCCGGCGATCTGGGCGTTGCCCGCCGGTACGAATAAAACGAGCGCCGCTAAGAAGAGCGCGGCAAAACTCCCAAGCCGGGAACCCCAAAACCCGGAGAGCCCCCGTTTGCTCCCGATCCTGTTCCGGCTTTGATTATGCGTGAATGTTTCGTGCCTCTGGCTCAAATCCATGTTTCTTACCTTCAATGCGTCCTCCTGCAAAACCCCTGCTTGACGAATTTGAGAGGACAGACCACTCGATAGGTCCTCTTCCAATTGCCGAGGCAGGCATAATATGACTTACCAGCGGCAAATGCTATGGTTCTGGTACAACCACTGTCAAGCTAATTTCTGGGCATTTGGGTCGCAAGCGATGCATCGGAGGGGAGATTGACATATTTGGACAGACCAATTTATCGTGGTCATTCCAAAGAAATCTGTCCTGGCGCGGATTCATACTTGGCCTTCTTGTCAGACCAAATGCGATTATCTTCTGGGAGAAGGGCTTTCCCGATCGAATGAACGGGGAGCAGGATTGCGTTCACGCCCTACCTATGGATGCATTTACGGTCTATCTATATAAGAGATGCTGATGTTCCGGTACGCCGCATCCGGAAGGGGATTGGCAGCGTCGGCCAATTATGGAACTTCATCATCAGCTCGTTCAGGCTGACCGGCCGGCTGTAGAGATATCCCTGGGCGATGTTGCAGCCGAGGTCGATCAGGGCTGCTGCCTGCTCGGGCTCCTCCACGCCTTCGGCGGAGACCTTCATGCCGATGGTATGGGACATGGAGATGACGAGTTGGACGATATCGGAGTTCACGGACCCCTTTTGCATGTTCTGAACAAATGATTGATCGATTTTGAGCGTGTCGATCGGATATTTGGCCAGATAGCTCAACGAAGAGTAGCCCGTTCCGAAGTCGTCGAAGGCGATCCGCACGCCCAGATCCCTGATCTTCTGAAAGAGCGTGCCGATCCGATCGGCATCCTTAATGAAGATGCTCTCCGTGATCTCCACCTGGAGAGTTCGGGGATCGATGCCGGTCTCATTGATGATGCTGGAGAGATCGGAGAAGAAGGAGGGTTCCTCCAACTGGCGGCTGGAGGCGTTGACGCTGAGAAGCAGGTGCTCGCCGAAGGCCTTCTGAATCTGCTGCATATCGATGCAGGCCTGCCGCGTCGCCCATGAGCCGATGGCGACGATGTGCCCGGTCTCTTCCGCCAGCGGAATAAATTTGGCTGGGCTGACGAGCCCCTGCCCCGGATGGTTCCACCGGAGCAAGGCCTCCACCCCGGTGATCGAGCGGTCGCGCATATCCACGAGCGGCTGGTAGTAGACCTCGAACTCTCGTTTTTCGAGCGCGGACCTGAACTCCAGCTTCATCTGAAGAGCTGCCATGGAGTCCTCGTGCATCGAGGGATCGTAGACAAGGCAGCACGATCCTCCATTCCGCTTGGCGCAATACATCGCGGTGTCTGCGTTGCGAAGGATCTCTTCTGCCTCGCCGTACTCGGCGTTGATCCTGCAGATTCCGATGCTGGCCGAGACCGGCAGAAGCGTTTCGGCCAGGAGGACAGGCTCTTCGATGATGTCGAGGATGCGCCGCGCGATGCGAACCGCGTGCTCCATATCCTGCAGGTCCGACAGCAGGAAGGTAAATACGTCGCCTCCTATGCGGGCTGGCGTGTCATGCTTTCGCTTGTATCTCTCCAGACGCTGCGCCATCTCGACGAGCAGCAGGTCGCCCTGCCGGTGGCCGAGCATATCGTTGACCACCTTAAAGTTGTCGAGGTCAATGTAAAGAACGGCGGCGCAGGAGACCTTGCGATTCCGTACCTGGGTGAGCGCGTCCGATACGACATCCAGAAAATAGGGCCGATTCCGTAGTCCGGTGAGGCTGTCATGGAAGGCCATCTGATGCAGCTTGGCTTCTACCTTCTTGCGTTCGAGAATCTCCTCGACGAGCGCCTGGTTCTGCATCCGCATCGCTCTCTGTTCGCCGAGAGCTTCCAGCGCACGCCGCCGCTCATCGTTCAGTTGGGAGTCCTGCGCATGGGAGGAGATGTGCCGGTCCAGAACCGCGGCGGCGACCAGAAAGACGAAGACCGCGATGGAGAGAAGAAGAAAGCTGCCTGTATCGAAGGCGGAGGCAGAGACGGTGTAGCGTGAGACGGCGCGTGGCACGGTGAGGATTTCGACAGGTGTGGAGGCGAGTCCCAGGCATTGGGCCGATACCAGTGCGATGCCTAAGAGGAAGGCTTCTCCCGGAACCTGCCATCTCTTGCCGGGCGTAGGGGAAGAGGGAGCGAGCGTGTTATAGAGCGACCAGAAGGCGATGGCGATAACTGGAAGTGCCAGCAGGACTGTCTGTGGGCTGGAGTAAGTCAACGCTGCGCCAGGCGAGAGCGCTTCTAAATTAAAGTAGAGTCCCAGAAGAAACGAGCTTCCGAAAAAGATACTTCCGGCTAGAGATGTTATTGTCCTGTGCAGCTTTCTGGACGTGAGCAATGCGATGAAGGAGGAGGCCGTTATGGATACAAGAAGCGACAAGGCCAGGTTGGGCCAATAAATTCTGAAAGTAACATCGTTCGGCAGGAAAGCTCTTATGCCTGTGACTTGTGTGACCCATGATCCTGTTCCGGTCGCAATGACGGCGAGACCGAACCAGGCCAGATTGCGGGCAGAGCCGATCCGCCGCACCATGTCGAGAAGCAGATACCAGGAGAGACTGGCCAGCAGTAGAGAAAGAGCGAGCAGGCAAAGGCTGTCGGTATTGTGCAGGGCCATCGCGACTCTCTCTGTCATGATGAATCTCTTTCGTCTGATTTCTCTTCTGGTTTGAAAGAATGTGCATCCGATCCATTGCTCAATAGCTGCCCGGTAAGTCAGTCCATATCTTTCGGGAGGATATCTATGTGATGCAGATTAGGATGGGGCGATTGTTTTCTCTATTTTGCTCTGCGGTTCAGAGTGAATCAATCCCATGAAGTTATTAGGTTTTGCCTATCCTCGCAACCTGTAAGACTACAAAAATAGTCTCCAAGTACAGAGTGATATCACCTTAGATGTCATATTGCACATTTATGTCGTCGTGCGTCGATTTGAGCCACGGTTCCGATGCTAGGCTTGCTTCACAAACAGGGAGTGAGATGTTCGAAGTTAGCGCGAAGGTCGGGGCTGGAAGTCTTTTACGCTAACAAGCTATCCATCGAACATCGGAGCAACAGGATGGATCTCTCGGGCTTCGACATGGATTTATGCCGAGGTAGTTTCTGCCGATGAGGTCTTAAGACAAGAGAGCTGTATAAAACTGCTATTCGAGGAACCATAAAATGTCGAAACTACATCTGTTATTGGACACTCTGATTGCTGATGACTCAGGTCAAGATCTTATCGAATACGCTCTGGTAGCAGGACTGGTAGGTCTTGTTGCTACCGCAGGTATTCCTGCCGTTACGACCGCCATCTCGGCTGTTTTTAGCGCCATTACCACCAAGCTGAACACCGCCGCCGGAGTTACTCCTGGCTAATGGAACGAGGAGGGGGCCCGGCGCTGGAGGCCCCCTCGTTGTGTCGGTTGAATCGGGAACAAACTTGATTGTTATCGCGTAACGGAAACGTCTGTTACGCGTGTCTGGTTTTTTGCGAGCTCTGGAGCAATGCGTTCAGAGCGAAGCTTGTACTTTTTATCTCCCTGGGGTTCTCAGATGCAAACGGATATAGGAACGCTTTATTGCGCGATAGCTTCCTTTATTGCAATTCTCGCGGCTGGCTGCGATATAAGAAGCCGCAGGATACCGAACGCACTGGTTGGTCCCGCGCTTGCGCTTGGGCTATCGCTTCATCTTGCGATGGATGGATGGCGCGGACTGCTGTCGTCGTTTGCTGCCGTATGCATTGCGGGCGGAATCTTCCTGATATTTTTTATCGCCGGTGGCATGGGTGGGGGCGATGTAAAGCTGATCGCCGCGCTGGCGTCGATCGTTGGCTTGGGCTATACGGGCTATCTTCTGGTATTCACGGCGCTGGCTGGCGGAGTGATGGGAGTAGGACTCGCGCTTCTGCATGGGCAACTGCGGCAGACCTTCTTCAATATGTCCGCTCTCGCGAGTCATCATCGCCATCAGGGTTTGTCTCCACACCCCGACCTGAACATTAAGAATATCCATACCTTGCGTCTTCCCTATGGCGTTGCGATTGCTATTGGCAGTCTGCTGACGCTTTATCTGCATACAACCCAGGGAGGACTGTAATGGTTCGCCGTCTTATCATTGCGCTGATCGTCGCGATCAGCATCTCGGGATTGATTACGTTCGGGATGAGCCGCAGGTTCGGCAGGCCGCATCTGCCTGCGCCGTCGAAGCTTCAGTACGTGGCTACGTCGAAGAAGATGGAAGCGGGAGAGGTGCTGAGGCTGGAGGATCTGAAGAAGATCGGCTGGCCGAGCTCGGTGCCGCTCGAAGGATCGTTCACGCGGCCGGAGGATCTGGTCGGTCGCACGCTGCTCTATCCGCTGGCGGGAAATGAGCCAATTCTGAATCAGCAGCTATCTGCTCCGGGGCTTGGTCCGGGGCTTTCGCCGAAGATTCCCGATGGGATGAGAGCGCTCTCCTTGAAGTCGGACCAGGTTGTGGGGGTCGCGGGATTTCTGCTCCCCGGCACGCATGTCGATGTTCTGGTTACATACCGCGCGCCGTCTTCGTCGGACCCGGTGACTGCGATTGTCTTGCAGGATGCACAGATCCTGACCGCCGGGCAGAAGATGCAGCCTGATCCTGATGGCAAGGCGACGACGGTGGATGTGGTAACAATTCTGGTCGCTCCGCAGGACGCGGAGAAGGTTGTTCTGGCCAGCGCGCAGGGAACGGTCCACTTTGTGCTGAGAAATGGATCGGACCATGCGCATCTTGATGACAAGCCGGTGCAGCTCTCCTCGCTCAATGTGTTTGCGGAGACTCGCGGCCTTCGATGCGGCGCTTCCCGACTGTATCGAACTGTGCGCCCGCGCTCTTCGCGCCGGGCATTCGATTGTCGCGGCAATCGATATGGTGGCGGTTCAGGCTCTGGAGCCGGCGAAGACGGAGTTTACGGAGGTCTTCAAGAAGCAGAACTACGGCCTTCCCCTGCGCGATGCTCTGCTGCAGATGCTTGAGCGCGTTCCGTCGATGGATTTGCAGGTGATGGTGACGGGAATTCTGGTGCAGAAGGACACGGGCGGAAACCTGGCGGAGATCTTCGACCGCATTGTTACGCTGACACGTGAGAGGCTGCGTATTCAAAGGGAGATTCGCGTCCATACTGCACAGGGAAGACTTACCGGCTGGATACTTTGCCTGTTGCCAATCGCTCTTCTTCTGCTGATGAACCTTGTCAATCCCGGCTACTCCGGCGTCTTCTTCCACGACCCGCGAGGGAAAAAGATGGTGTATGCAGGACTAGTCCTTCTGCTGATTGGAATCTTCTCGATCCGGCAGATCGTCAACGGGGTGGAGGTCTAGAGGATGCAGATACTCTTCTACACCGCGCTTGCTGTGACTGTCTTCTGTGCACTTGCGCTTCTCCTCGTCCCTATCCTCATGCGGCCTACGCGGGAGGCGCAGCGTCTTCTCGGAGTGGTTCGGAATACACGTCCGGATCAAAGAAAGATAAGTCGGCGTGAACGTGTTGAAGAGGGATTGCTTACCGTGGCCCGCGATTTTCGCGCATGGCTGGGGATAACGGAGAGTACCAAGGTATCGGAGCTTATGGTCTCCGCGGGTATTCGCCGTGCGGAGTCTTCGGACCTGTTTTTTGCGGCGCAGTGCCTTTTGCCGTTGCTCGGAGTCGTAGCGGGCAGCTTTGCCAGAAGCAATACTTTTTTCTGGATTACGCTCTTTGCCGCCGTTGGATATCTTCTGCCGAATACCTGGCTGAATTATAAGATCAGCCGGAGAAGAAAGAGGATATCGCGCGGTCTTCCGGATGCAATCGATCTTCTGGTGATCTGCGTCGACGCAGGGCTGGGGCTCGATCAGGCTCTGCTGCGGGTAAGCGCGGAGATTGCGCTGAACCATCCCGATATTCAGGAAGAGTTCAACCGCGTGAACCTAGAGCAGCGCGCTGGAGTGTCGCGTCTGGAGGCCTTCCAGAATCTGGCGAACCGGACGAAGATTCCCGAGTTTGCAACCTTCGTCAGTATGTTGACGCAGACTGACCGCTTTGGAACCCCGATCGTAAAGGCGCTAGGCCGCTACTCGGATGATCTTCGGCTGAAACGCAGGCAGAGCGCGGAGGAGGCAGCCGCAAAGACAAAGATAAAGATCGTATTCCCGCTCGTGTTCTGTATCTTCCCCTGTCTGTTTATTGTGTTGCTTGGCCCCGCCATTCTTAGCATTATCAGCACGCTTGGAGGACTTGGAAAGTAACCCGGACTATCGATCCTGACTAACTCGATAGATAAATAAAATGCTGTAATTAACCTGATGGAAAGAAGGAGATAGCGTCATGGAAACCACAACTCTTGTTCGTATCGTCGCAGGTGTACTGGCAGTCGCTGTACTTGCTCTGATCGTTTACCGCAGAAAGAACCATTCGGTTTAACCGCCGTTCGAGAGTACGAGAAGACGATGCGCACGATAAGGATCATGGACGAGACTCGCGCCAGCGTGATCGGCGACCACGTCGAGGTGGCCGAGACATCGTTGCGGCGGCTCGTCGGTCTTCTTGGTCGGCGCGGCATCGAGCCGGGAGGGGGGCTGTGGATCAGGCCCTCCTCCGGTATTCATACTTTCGGTATGTCGTTTCCGATCGATGTAATCGGACTGGATAAGGAGCTGAACGTAGTCCGGCTCTGGAACCGCATCGTGCCGTATCGCATCACCGCGCTCAGTTGGAGAATGTGCAGTGCGCTGGAACTTCCCGCCGGACGCATCGCTGAAGCAGGCGTGCAGCTTGGGGATCGACTTCGCGTGGTTCCGGGAGCAAGCCATGAGTAGGCTGCGGATACTTAGGGATGAAAGCGGCCAGGCCGTCATCGTCGTTGCGCTCTGCATGGTCGCACTGATGGGTTTCTTAGGGCTCGCCATCGATGTTGGCGTGCTGCGCTATGCGAAGCAGAATCTCCAGACCGCGGCCGATGCGGCGGCCCTTGCCGCGGGTATGGAGATACGTGTGTGCGGCTCACAGCCGAACTGTCCTGCGATGCAGGCGGCAGCACAGAAGGCGCTGGATGAAAATGGGCTGACGGGAAGCACGTTGATGACCGGCTGCGGCTCTTCCCCCGGAAGCGGTCTCACCTTGCAGATCAACGATCCTCCCTGCGAGCTTGGAGCCGCAGATCCAAATACCGGACGAACAAATTTTGTCGAGGCGGTTGTGTCCCGCCGCGAACAGACTTACTTTGCGCGTTTTCTGGGTATCAATAACGTGATGCTCTCTGCGCGCGCCGAAGCGTCCAGAAATCCGAATGCACCCTGTATCTATGCTCTCGATCCCACCGGAGCAGGAGCTATCTCGGTCCTTGCGGCGGTCGGTCTGCAATCGAAGTGCGGCATCGTCGACGAATCGAACTCATCGGCGGCGCTCACATGCCTCGTCGGTCTGCTTGTCTCCGCACCCAAAATCGATGTTACCGGCGGCACCGCCGGGCTTTTGTGCGGCTCGACTCCTCCGCCCAGAACTCATGTCCCTGTGCCTGTCCCCGCAGACCCGCTTGCCTATCTTCCGCCGCCTCCCCATGCGAGCGATCCCTGCCCATCGAGTCCCGCTTCCGGTAATTCATATTCTGGCTCATCGCAGCAAGTGAATGTTGGTCTCCTGGGCAACTATGTATTCAATCAGGGGATTTATTGCGGAGGGATCAGTATCACTGCGGCAGTCTTGATGAATGTAACGTTCAACCCTGGCATCTATATTCTGCGACAGGGACCAGGAGGGTTCCTGAATCTGAGTACGACCGGCGGCTTCAGTATTACGATCAGCGCTCTCTCCTCGATTACTGGTAATGGGGTCCTCTTCTACAACCAGGGGTCAGCAGGAAACATCCCGGGGCAAGCAGGAGGTTTTTCGATCACGGCTCCGCTGTTGAGCAACATAAGCTTGTCGGCGGCGACAAGTGGAGAGTATGGAGGCGTCCTATTTATGCAGGCTCCGCAGAATACCTCGCCCGGGAGCTTTAATGCGAACCTCCCGCTAGGCAGCAAGCTGGAAGGAGCGATCTATCTTCCCAATGCGTCGGTTAGCTATGGAATCTCCGCCATATCATCCGCCTACAACATACTTGTCGCAAAGGACATTAACTTCGATGTCCCGGTTCTCAGCAGGTTTGGCAATAACTACGCCACGCTGGAGAATGGTTCTCCTCTGAACGGAGACGATGCGGTGCTTGTGCAGTAAGCCGTTCGAAGAAAGGAGATCGACATCAATGCTATCGAGAGGAATACGCCGCAGGAGGGAAGAGGATGGCACCAGCATTCTTGAGACGGCGCTCGTGCTGCCTGTCCTGCTGCTGATGCTGGTAGGCGCAGTCGATCTAGGGCGAGCCTATTACACGGCGATCGAGGTAAACTCGGCGGCACACGCGGGCGCTATGTACGGCTCGCAAAACGCCTCGGATGTGGCAGGGATGATTACTGCCGCGAATGCCGAGGCTCCCGATGTAGCTGGTCTGACTCCGACAGCAATGTATGGATGCGAATGTTCGGACGGTTCAGGGATTTCGCCATCCTGCAGCTCGACACCCTCGTGTCCGTATAACACGGTGTACTACGTCGAGGTGGATACGACCGCCACCTATACGCCTCTCCTGTCGCTCTCCGGTGTCTTTGGCCCATTGAACCTTAAGTCCTCGGCGCGCATGAGGGCTACTTATTAGATCCAGGTCAGGAGGCTCGTATGAGATTGAGAGATAGGCAACTCCTGTCGGCCGAAGGCGGAAGCACGATCATCGAGTTCGCCATGAGCCTTGTGGTGTTGCTCACCTTCATGTTTGGGATCTTCGACTGCTCGCTGCTGCTCTATGCCAACCACTACGTTACCAATGCCGCCCGGGACGCGGCCCGATACGCCATGGTGCGAGGCTCAACCTGGGGCGTCGCCTGTGCTACTCCTGCCAGTTTTTCATGTACTGCGACAGGCCCCAATGTGACGAGCTATGTACAGAGCTCCATTTCTCCGATGATCGATGCCAGCCAGCTTACAGTAACTACAGACTGGCTCCCTACGACCCCGGCAGGTGGCGCCTGCAATAACGTTTCGGGGAACAACAGTCCGACGTGCACGGTTCGTGTGAAGGTCAACTACACGTTCCACTTTCTTCTTCCATTTTTACCTGCGGACGCTCTTACCCTGAGCAGCACTTCAGTCACTGCCATTTTGCAATAAAGGTTCGAGCGTCCGAGGAGTCGGATCAGGCAAGCTTTCCGAACTGGAAACTCGGGCGCAGGATGCGCGCATTCTTCAACCGCATCTGTTCCGACGCCAGGGACGTTTGCTCCATCCTGGTTATCTTTTCAGAGACCGCAAGGCTGATGAAGTGATTGAGCGAGATCCCTTCTACATGCGCCAGATCATTTGCCTGCTGGCGGATCGAAGGGCATAGGCGAAGGGGAAAGCTCTGTTGCCGCTTGTACTCTTGGCTCACTTAAAACTCCTCTATTTGGTTGGCCAACTTTTGCAAAGTTTGAATTACCAAAAAACAATTAGCAACATAAAAAGTTACTTTTTTCGAATCTCCCCATCCTGTTTCCCGGAATGGAATTTGTGTAATTGCATTTAGTGATTACCTATGGGGCATAAGGAACTTACATCCATGATCCGGTCGAAGTATCGATCTATACCAAGAGGTAAGTGACGCTCTTACGGGCATTTCGTCGTGATATCAGAAGTGATGTCAATCGGCGGGTTTATTTCTCCCCACTCAACTCAGACCTGTTTTTCGACGATATAAAAGGAAAACCGTAAGAGCGGATTTCTTCGGTTACTTTTGTAATTTTTATCTGTTTTCCGCAGGGTCTGGGGGAGTTATGCCGAAAGGTCGCAACGTTTTCGCAAAGTGAAGATACGCACAGCCTGCTTCCGAATCTTCTTGTGGCTATGCCTGCTCCCTCCCGCGACTCCATCAAGCTCTATCCTGTGCCGGCATTGCTCCGGCGATTCGTTCCACATCACATCCTTCCTTCGTACCGATTCCAAACTGCTGTCATTCGCAACATGAACTCCCAGGAGCTTTCTATGTCAACGCCACTGATCGACTCTCTTCATTCGCAAAATCGCAGCCATATGACTGTGGATCATGACAGCCTGCCTGTGGTTTCGAAGCACCCTGCTCATGCAGGCAAAGTGATCTTTCTCATGTTTCTCGCGGCCTGGACCATGCTGATCGCGGGATGCGGCACCGGAGGATACGCAGGCGGCGGCATCAACGGGCTGTCGAGCTCGGCGGTGATCCTCGACGCCGGCCAGTCGTTCATCGAGACGTCTAAGCTCTCGGGTTCGCCGACTGTTACCTGGTCGCTCACCGGTGGCTCCTGCAGCGGCAATAGTTGCGGAACGCTTTCAAGCACCACTGGCGCCTCGGTGACGTACACCGCGCCTGCAAACATCACTGGGCAGATGTCGGTCACGCTCACCGGAGCGGTCTCCGGCACGGGTAGCTCCAGCGCAGTCAGCATTACGGTCAATCCCGATCCGGCGATCACCGGCACGGCGGCCTCTGGAACTGTTGGAGTTACATATTCCTACAAGTTCACTTCCTCTGGTGGCACAGCTCCTCTCAAGTGGAGCATCGCCAGCGGCACGCTTCCTGACGGTCTCAGCTTCGATGCCTCCACCGGCATCGTATCCGGCACGCCGACCACGATCGGCACGTCGAAGTTCACCTTGCAGCTCACGGATGCGAGCAATGTTCCGTATACCGTGACCTCGTCTCAATCCATCACGATCGCTGCGGTTGGAGCGAGCCTTTCTGTTGCCCCGGGGAATCCTCCTGCGGGAACGGTCGGCTCCGCTTATACGACTACACTCCAGGCTGCCGGAGGTGCGTCGCCCTACACGTGGAGCATCATTTCGGGAGCGCTTCCGGCAGGACTCTCCCTCGATCCCGCCACGGGCGTCATCTCTGGAATACCAACTACACAGGGGAGCTTCCCCTTTACGGCGCAGGTGCAGGATTCCACCGGCGCGACGACGAGCGCGAGCTTGAGTATCGCGGTCAATGCGGCTTCCAGCGCGCTTACAGTTACGCAGACGAATCTTCCCGGCGCGACCGTGGGCACACCGTATAACACGACCATTGGAGCTACGGGTGGCACCGCACCCTACAACTGCTCGGTCACGGATGGAACGCTCCCCGCAGGTATTACCCTTACGGGCTGCACTCTCTCCGGCACGCCGACGACGGCAGGGACATCGACGTTCACGGTGACTGTCACCGACTCCGGCAATCCTCCGGGAACCGCCAGTTCTCCCGAAACCATTACCGTCGCTCCAGCCTCTTCGACGCCGATTGTTCTGTCGCTCGGTCTCATTCCACCTGGAACCGTGGGCGTACCGTATAGCGCGCCGATAGGAGTCACAGGCGGTACCGCGCCCTACTCCTGCTCGGTAACGGGCACGCTCCCCGCTGGCATTACCCTCACGGGCTGCACTCTCTCCGGTACGCCGACGACGGCAGGATCATCGACGTTCACGGTTTCAGTCACCGACTCCAGTAATCCTCCTGGAACCTCCAGCTCTCCTGTCACCCTCGCCATCAATCCGGCGCAGCTCTCGCTGACGTCCCCCACTCTCCCGGCAGGAACTGTGGGTTCGCCGTATAGCGCGCCGATTGGAGCTACGGGCGGCACCTCGCCTTACTCCTGCGCGATTACAAGCGGCACGTTCCCCGCTGGGCTTACGCTTACGGGTTGCACGGTCAGCGGTACGCCAACCACTGCCGGCACCTCGAACGTAACGGTTCAGGTGACGGACAGCGGGAATCCCGCCCAGTCCGCTACCGGACCTGTCAGCCTCACTATCGCTCCTGCGCCGCTTACGCTCGCGGTTAGCTCTCTTCCAAACGGAACTCAGGGCTCGCCGTACAGTGCGTCAATCGGAGCTACGGGCGGCACCTCGCCTTACTCCTGCGCGATTACAAGCGGCACGCTCCCTGCTGGGCTTACGCTTACGGGCTGCACGGTCAGCGGCACGCCGACCAGCGCCGGTACTTCAAACCTGACGGTCAGGGTGACGGACAGCAGCAATCCTGCCGCGTCGACCTCCGGGCCTGTCAGCCTCACCATCACTCCGCCGCCGCTTACGCTCGCGGTTAGCTCTCTTCCGAACGGAACTCAGGGCTCGCCGTACAGCGCGTCGATTGGAGCTACCGGCGGTACTTCTCCTTACTCTTGCTCCATCGCAAGCGGCGCACTACCGGCGGGGCTTACTCTTACGGGTTGCACGGTCAGCGGCACGCCAACCGTTGCCGGAACGTCGAACCTGACAGTCAAGGTGATAGACAGCAGCAATCCTGCCGCGTCGACCACCGGGCCTATCAGTCTCGTCATCGCCCCGGCTACTGGGACGCTCACGCTGACTTCGCCGCCGGCTGCAACCGTGAACGTCTCCTACTCCGGCCCGATTGGAGTCAGCGGCGGTACCTCACCCTATAGCTGCTCGCTGGTCTCCGGCACGCTCCCCGCTGGGCTTTCGCTCACGGGCTGCACGGTCACGGGGACGCCGACCACTGCGGGTTCCACCAGCATCATGGTCAAGGCTACAGACTCCAGTCTGCCGACGGCCGTCACCACTACGGCCCCGGTTACGGTTACAGTTTCACCCGCTGGAACTCTGACGTTGGCCCCGCTGCCAAATGCAACCGTCTCGACTCCATATTCTGAAGTTATTGGAGTCTCTGGCGGCACCGGACCCTATAACTGCACGGTTACGGGAACTCTGCCCGCCGGTCTGCACGCCACGGGCTGCACGATCTCCGGTACGCCGACCACCGCAGGAACCAGCAGCTTCAGCGTGACGGCGACCGATTCCAGCTCTCCGACGGCTATAACCACAACCGGGCCGGTTAGTCTCACGGTCTCGCCTGTATCAACTCTCACTCTCGACGGATCGCTTCCGAACGCGATCCTCGGTCAACCCTACACGCAGACCCTGAACGCCACGGGAGGCGTAACACCCTACGTCTACAGCGTCACGGCTGGCACTCTGCCCGCCGGGCTTACCCTCGATCCTGCTACCGGAACCATCAGCGGAACGCCCACGGCTCCGGGAGCCAGCAGCTTTACCGTCACGGTGACGGATGCGGAGACGACGCAGCAGACGGCAAGCCTGCCTCTCGTTCTTCTCGTTGCCTATCCCACAACGCCGAACGATGCGGAACTGACCGGCCCCTACGCCTTCCTCTTCCAGGGGTATGACGATGTGGCCCTCGGTGTCTTCGCTTACCAGACAGCAAGCGTAGGAAGCTTCACGGCCGACGGTACCGGAGGCGTAATCTCCGGAGAGATAGACTCCAACCACGCGACGCCCGCTCCCACCGGAGCAATCGTCAGCACTAACGAGTTCATTGGCACCTACACCATCGATGCCAATCACCAGGGATCGTTGACGATCACCATCCTCAACCCCGACGGTACCACCGGAAGCGCAACCTACGCGATCTCGGTCAAGGCGCCCATTGCTCCGGCAACGGTCTCCACCGAGGCAAGCTTCGTCGAGTACGACAACGCCAACCTCGTCGGAACGAAAGGCTCCGGAACGCTGCTTCTTCAGCAGCCGACGGCCTTCTCTACTGGCCTGAGCGGCAGCTACGTCTTCGGCATGTCGGGCGACGCGCCTTGCCTGCCGACCTGCACCCTAGGCGTCATCGCTGGCCCAGCGGCAGCCGTCGGCCAGTTCACGGCCAGCGGCTCCACTATCACGGGAACCGGCGACTCGAACATCGCGACTACCAACTACCCAACCGAGGTGCTCACCGGCAACTACGGCACGCCCGATGGCAACGGCCGCATCTCCCTCACCCTGGACACGGCCAATACTCCGGCAGGCGTCTACCCGACTGACTTCGCGGTTTACGCCGTCAGCTCGACCCAGGCGTTCCTACTCTCTCTCGACAATCACTCTGCCTACGTTCTGCTCGCCGGTTCCGCCCAGCAGCAGCAGACGCCGGGCAGCTATAGCAACGCTTCGATGACCGGGCCGTTCATCGGGTATGAGAACGCCGCGACCAATCCCAACCTGGTCACGGGCCTCGCTCTGGAGAACGTGCTCAACTTCTCCACCGCAACCATCTTCCGGGGAACTGCTACTGCGGATGGAAACTGCAATATCACCAACTACGACGAAGGAGGGTTGACCGGGTTGGTCAACGGTGTCACCGGTCTCGTCTCCAGTCTGCTCCAGGGGCTGCTCCAAGGCCTGCTTGGGCCTTCGGCGACGACAGGAGCCATTACCTGCGACGTATCGTCCTACGGGCGCGGAACGCTTCAATATCCTAAGCCAAACCTGCTCACCGCTGCTCCTGCGCCGCGTGTCTTCTACCTCAGCTCGCCGAATACCGGCTACTTCCTCGAATCGGGCTACGCCGGGCTCGGTAACCTCGAGCCTCAGACAGGCGCTCCCTTTACCGAGGGAACCTTCAGCGGAACCTTCGTCTACGGAAGCACGACAGCCGCCTCGCTGGCCAGCATCAACAGCGCGGGCTACATCGTCGCAAACGGAAGTGCAGGAACTGCTACCTCCGTACTGAGCCAGAACATAGGTGTCGGCAACATCAATCTGTTGCAGCTCACCACAACCCCGGCAATGCCCTTCACCCTGTTGGATCCAACTACCGGCGATCCTGCCACGACGGGACGTTATACCTTCGGCACCGATGTCATCTACGCGATCAACCCCAACAGGTTCGTCCTGGTGGATATTGGCCCGCTGACGACCTCGCCTACCGTGAACCTGCTGTACTAGGCACCCTGAGCCAACCCCGGGCCTGCAAAGGCCCGGAAGGAGATAAGAAGAATGCGTCGTATCTATCTAGCCCTGGTCTTTGTTACAGCCGGAGTTCCTGCTGCCTTGGCGCAGCAGGACCCCTCCGAGGCGGCACTCGTTCCCCGTCTCGATCTCTCCGTTGGCTATAGTCACGTCAACGCCAACGCGCCTCCCGGCATCTCCAGCTACTTTGGCCCCAACGGGGGATATCTCTCCGCGGGCTATCGCCTGAACGGTTGGTTGGGCGTCGCTGGAGAGTTCACTGGCGGCCACGCCGGCAACATCAGCCAACTCGGCCAGAACCTCACCCTGCTCACCTACATGGCCGGACCTCGCGTCACCTACAGCGGATACCGGTTCGTCCCCTACGGACAGGTACTCTTTGGCGGAGCTCACGGCAGCGATTCCTACTTTCCCTCGGGAACGTCGTACAGCACCAGCGCCTCCAGTTGGGCGCTGTCCGCAGGCGGAGGCCTCGACATCGGTCTCACGCGCCGCCTCGCCGTTCGGGCCGTCGAGGCTCAGTACCTGCGCACCGTCTTTCCCAACGGAAGCACCAACGTGCAGAGCCACCTGATGCTCGGAGCCGGTCTCGTCTTCCGGTTCGGTCATGTGCGCCACTGGGTAGCGGCTTCGACCCCGGTGATGGACCGGAAGTCGGAGGAGATATCCTTCAACTGCAACAGCAACGCGGCTCGCATCGATCAGGGAGACACCCTCCAGATCGTAGGCCACACCATGACGGAGCCCGACAAGCTCGATATCCGCTATTCATGGACCTCCTCCGGCGGCAACATAGAAGGAGGAGGACGTCTCGTTACCATCAACACAACAGGCATGGCCCTCGGGACCTACCACGTCACCGGACACGCTGTTCTGGTGTCCGCTCCCACGGTTACGGCGGATTGCGATGTGGACTTCCAGGTTGGCAAGCATGAAGTAGCGGCCGCCAGCTCTGGCGACGCCAATCGCGTCCAGCAGGAGCAGCTCTTCCACCAGAACGTTCCCGACGCGCTCTTCGACTACGACAGCTACCAGATCCGGCCCGATGCCCACACCTCCATCGAGCACGCCGCCTCATACCTCAACGATCATCCTGCAATCGGCGTCCTCGTCGAGGGGTACGCCGACGACCGCGGCTCGGCGGAGTACAACCTTGCCCTGGGAGAGAAGCGGGCCAACGCCGCCCGCGACGCTCTCATCTCGGCTGGAGTTCCGCCCGGGCGTGTCGAGATCATCAGCTACGGCAAAGAAGCCCAGGTCTGCACTGCCCAGGACGAAAACTGCTGGCAGCGCAACCGCCGTGCCGCCTTCTCCATGCACCCCTGAGTAAGTATTGGAGAACTCCCCACGGAGGATGCCGCGCTACCCCTGCGCGGCATCACCGATCCCAGATTCCCCCCCCCAAAAAAAATCCCCAGATCAGCGCTTTTAGCCCCGCGATTTTAGAGCTGTTTCGCTCCAGGTATCAAGGCGCAATGGCCTCTTTTTATTTTGTCATTCCGCAGCACAGCGGAAGAATCTGCTTCCAGACTGCCTCGACATCTTCAGGAAATACACTCTAGTTTTGTGACTAGACTAGGCAAAAAAATAAAAAATGGACTTTTCTCTCTCATCCGCCTTCTCTACCCGCCAGCACATTTGGTTCTGCGCCCGCAACGCCATACAATACCAAAAGGCTCGGGAGATTCGGGCATCGCATACTCGTCGAGGAAAAGATTGTAAAGATCAACTCCTGATGCCCGCGTACAGCGATCCACCGGCTCTGAAACAGCCAAACAACAGGCAGGGCCTATAGCTCAACGGTTAGAGCAGGGGACTCATAATCCCTTGGTTGGGGGTTCAAATCCCTCTGGGCCCACCAGCTCAAAACATGCGTAAACACTGTGGATGACTCAATCATAGAGGTGTCCACAGGTGTCCATTGTTTTGTAAGGGAAATCTGTATTTTGCAGACTGGCCGCCTCAGCAAAGATCAAGCATTAATGCTTGATAAGCCACATCAGCCAGCTACCCACAATCGTGCCGCCTACAAACAGCGCAAAGCAGAACGCGCCGAACCGGATCATCGTCTTCGGCTCCGAGCGTTGCGTAATGCCAAAGACAACCGAGGCAAACAGAGAGAACAGAAGCACTGCGCCAAAATGCGAGATCGTCACGAGAGCTTCCTCCCCGTCGCCAGCGAGTGAGCATCCACCGCCGAGATGATATTCAGCAGTCCGGCCACCACCATGAACTTCGTGCCGTAGTCCGCCGTCGCCGTCACAACTGCTACCTGCCCCAGGTCGAAGACCCGAGCTACAACGTACAGTGCGCCAGAGCCGAGATCGCCCGCGAAGTTCAGGATATCCAGCAGGTCTCCCGTGTTCGGCGTATAGATCTTCCCCTTCAGAGCCAGCCCGATCGCGAACATCGCCACAATCGAAACCATCAGCAGCAGACCGCGAACCCACTTACCCAGCATCAGGTGGCCTGCACCGGGGATCAGCCATCCGGCGATCAGTACCAGCGCCGGCATCGAGGAGGACTTCCCAGCGGCCTGCGCTGGCACATGTACGTTGGTCGTCATCTGTAACTGATGATATCAGTTGGCCCGTTAGATACGGACCAACTCGCTCTGGATGCGTCCCGTTACCTCGGCCTTGCCCGGTCGAGCCATCATATCGACCTCGCTGCGCACGCCGAACTCGCCCGGAAAATAAAGTCCCGGCTCGACCGAAAAGCACGTATTCGGCAGAATCAGCCGCTCGTCGTGCGTCTCCAGATTATCCAGGTGCGCTCCATTGCCGTGGATAATCGTGCCGATGTTATGCCCCGTGCGATGCGTAAAGTAGTCGCCATACCCAGCCGCGCGCGTCACATTCCGGGCCGCGTCATCCGCCTGCCATCCGGCAATCGGCGTACCCGAGGCAAATGCATCCGCCACCACCTTGATCGCCGCATCCCGCGCCTCGCGGACGATTTCGAAGATGCTCTGCTCCCGCTCCGTCGGCTCGCGGTCCACCACGCCCGTCCACGTAATGTCGTAGAAGCACGAACCCGGCTTCTCCAGCTTGCCCCAGATGTCGATCAGCACAAAGTCGCCCTTGCGAATAGGCTTCGAGTTCGCCGGTCCAGGCTCATAGTGCGAGTCCGCACTGTTCGCGCCTACGCTGACGTTCGGGCCATGCTCCCACACTAGCCCTTCGCGCTTCAGACCCTCGGAGAGGAACTGCACAATGGCAAATTCGTCCGTGCCGCCCTGCAAGCGCACCCGGCTGCCGATCTCCTTGAACCCGGCCTCCAGAATGTGGTCGATCTTGTCCTTCGCGATGTAGTGGCTCGCAATCTGCTCCTCGTTCAGCACCGCCTCGAACTCGCTCACGAGGTTCGCCGACGTCACAATCTCCTTGCCGAACGACCGCACCAGCTCCGCTGTCCCCGCGTCCACCATCGACACGTACATGATCGCGTTGCGCGGCGAGTACTGCATCGCAATTCGCGTCGCGCCCGTCAGCATCTGCTCCAGCTTGGCCTCAAGCTCCTGCCACGACGCATACGAGTCCTTCGTTCCCGGCAGCGGGTCCAGCCGTCCAGCCTCAATGCGATGCACCAGCTTCTTCGGCTCGCCATGCGCGGGGATAAAGTAAAACCACCGCCGCGTCACATGCAGGTTATCGCCCAGCCCAAGGATGCGGTATCCCAACGGATCGCGGTAGTGATGGTCGAAGAAGAGCCAGCCGTCGAGCTTCTGGTCACGCAGTGCAGTCTGTATCGCATCAAGGTTCATGATCAAAATCTTATCTGTTCTCAAGCCAAAGATGTAAGCGCGTACAGATGAAAAAAGGCCGGGATCGCTCCCGGCCTTCGGTTGGACTTCGATTCAGGCTTATGCGTTGACCGAAGCCTCGGCTTCCTTCTCCGCTTTTTTGGCCTCGGCTCTCGCTTCGGCAGTGGTCTGACCCAGCTCCGCGGCGACCTTCTCCGTCGTGAACGACTCGATCATATCGCCCGCCTGGATGTCCTTGAAGCCCGCCAGATCGATACCGCACTCCATGCCCATGCGGACTTCGCTGACATCGTCCTTGAAGCGCTTGAGCGAAGCGATCTTGCCCTTCCAGACCTCTGTCTCGCCCCGCAGCACGCGGACCTGCGCATCGCGGCGGATAAGCCCGTCGCGCACGCTGCATCCGGCGATCTGCCCGACCTTCGAGATCCTGAAGACGTTGAGAACCTCCGCCTTGCCCTGGTAGTGCTCCTTGTACACCGGCTCCAGCAGTCCAAGCATTGCCTTCCGAATCTCGTCACGCAGCTCGTAGATGATCGAGTGCAGGCGAATCTCCACCTTGTCCTGATCGGCCAGCTCCTGAGCTTTGCGCTCCGGACGCACATTGAACCCGATGATGACCGCGTTCGAAGCCGAAGCCAGCAGCACGTCCGATTCCGTAATCGCGCCCACGCCCGAGTGCAGCACCCGCACGCGGACCTTCTCGGTCGACATGTGTTGCAGGTCTTCGGCGATAACCTCCACCGAGCCCTGCACGTCGCCCTTGATGATCAGGTTCAGGTCCTTCATGCCCGCCTGCTTGATCTGCTCCGCCAGTCCTTCCAGCGACACGCGCGAGCTCTTCGCAAGCTGTGCCTCGCGCTCCTTCATCTTGCGGTACTGCGCAATGCCCTTGGCCTTGTCGCGGTCCGCCATCACGAGGAACGTATCGCCCGCATCCGGAATCCCTTCGAGACCCAGAATCTCGACCGGGGTCGAAGGGCCTGCCTCGGTGATCGGTCGTCCACGGTCGTCGAACATGGCGCGGATCTTGCCGAACGTGTTGCCGACGATGTAGCTGTCGCCCGTTCGCAGTGTTCCGTTCTGCACCAGCACCGATGCCACCGCACCGCGTCCGCGATCCAGCTTGGCCTCGATGACCGTACCCACCGCCGGACGGTCCGGCGTGGCCTTGGGAGCCGCAATATCGGCCACCAGGCAGATCATCTCTTCCAGAAGATCGAGGTTGATGCGCTTCTTCGCCGAGACATCCACGAAGACCGTATCGCCGCCCCATGCCTCCGGCTGCAATCCGCGATCCGCAAGCTGCTGCTTCACGCGGTCCGGCTGCGCCTCGGGCTTGTCGATCTTGTTTACCGCCACGATGATCGGTACATTCGCTGCCTTCGCATGGTCAATGGCTTCCAGCGTCTGTGGCATCACGCCATCGTCCGCCGCAACCACAATCACAACGATGTCCGTGATCTTCGCGCCGCGAGCACGCATCCGGGTAAACGCCTCGTGACCCGGCGTATCCAAGAAGACGATTTCGCGTCCGAACGCAGGCGAATCCGGCTTGGTCACATGCACCTTGTACGCGCCGATGTGCTGTGTAATGCCTCCAGCCTCACCCGCCGCAACGTCGGTCATGCGAATCGCGTCCAGCAGTGAGGTTTTACCGTGGTCGACGTGGCCCATTACGGTCACCACCGGCGAGCGGATGATCTCCACCATACCGGTCGTATCTTCCAGGAAGCCTTCAATCGCCTCGTTCTCAAGCTGCTCTTCGACCGAGATGATGGTCGCATCCGCGCCAAACTGACGTGCTACGTCCTTCACCAACTCGCCTTCGAGCGACTGATTCACCGTCACGAACACGCCCTTCATCAGCAGCGTCGCAATCAGGTCTTTGCCGCGAATATCCAGCTTCTCCGCCAGGTCCTTGACGCTGATCCCTTCCGTCACCGTGATCGACTTGGTGATCGGTAGCGGCTCACGCGAGAACTGCTGACCGCCATAACGCGGTGGCGGATTGAAGCCCTTCATCGGGCCTTCTTTGGTCTTCTCGTAGCGTTGGTTTCCGCGGCGCTGGCCTGGTCTTGCGCTCGGACGCGCTCCCGTCGGAATCTCGCCTGGTCCCGGCAATAGTCCACCGGCGCCAGGAGCGCCGCCCGGCCTCGGACCAAAGCCCGGCCGTGCGCCAAACGGAGGACGCGGTCCCCCCGGAGTAAATCCAGGACGTCCCGGAGCACCGCCCGGTCCGCCGCCGGGGCCACCCGGGAAGCTCCGTGTCGGATGCATCGGACGCCGTGCGCCCGGAGGCATGGAAGGACGTCCGCCCGGTCCTCCCGGAGTCTGCGGACGAGGCCGCTCGAAGATAGGGCGTCCGCGCTGCGGCGTTCCCGGCGTAACTGCCGGAGCCGTATAGATGGGACGAGGTCCGGTCTGCGGCATAATCACACGCCGCGCCGGAACGGCAGGAGTTGCCGGAGCCGCAGACACCGGAGTAACCGGGGCTGTTGCTGCTGGAGTTGTCGCTGGAGCCGTCACAATGGCGGCCGGAGCCGCAGTCTCTGCAGGAGCCGCAACCGATGCCGCGGGAGCGCCAGGCGCTGCGGCAGCAGGAGCCGGAGTTACAGCCGCTGGAGTCGCAACTACAGGAGCCGCCGTCGGAGCCGCAGCTACAGCCGGGGCAGCCGCAGGAGATGCGGCAACTACCGGCTTCGCAGCTACCGGAGCGGTCTGGGGTGCAGGGGGAGCCGGAGCCGCAACAACAGCGGCCGGCCGCTCTGCTGGAGCTTGAGGCGCTGCGGCAGCAGCAGGAGGCCGTGCGATCACCGGGCCAACCGGGGGCCTGCTCGCAATCGCCGGAGCTGGATGAACAATGTTCGCCTGCTGGCGGGGCTGCGGTACGATGCGGCGCGGAGCGGGAGGAGTCGTCGGAGCCCCAGCCGAAGCATGGACCGGAGCAGAGGAGGAGGCCGGAGCAGCCGCAACCACTGCAGGCTTAGGCGCTGCGGCTACCGGCACCGAGCCGGCGGGAGGCGCAGCCACGACGACTGCGGGGCGCACAGGAGGGGCGGCTTTGATCGCGGCCTCGGCCTGCTTGCGTTCCAGAATCGCCTTCAGCGCATCGCCCGGCTTTGAGACCTTGGAGAGGTCGAACTTCGGTTTATTGTCCACGGCGGCCCGGCTCGAACCAGAATTGCCGCGGCCTCCATTCCGGAAGTAGTCGCGCACCTTCTCCGCTTCATCGGCTTCGATGGAGCTGGAGTGGGTCAAGGGCTTATCCTTGGACACGCCCAGTGCGTTCAGCGCGTCCAGAATCGGCTTCGCTTTCATCTCCAGTTCTCGTGCCAGATCGTTGATTCGAACTTTGATCATCCGTCCCTTTTCGCTTCCTTGCGCCTTAGCTGTTCATATCAGCCTCATCGGAGTAGGAATCTGTGTTGTAAGTATTATTATCCCTGAAACTGCTGCTTTCGCGTCCCAGGAGGTCCTTGGTTACGTGGCTCCAACCGCTAGCCACGATCCTCTCCCTCGTCGATCCCTTCGGTAGCCAGGTCTTCGCTCGCATCTACCAGTGTGTCCACGCTGTCGTTGTCCTGCTCGATCCTCTCCTCGCGTGCATCCGCATCGCTCAGGGAGTCGTTCCCGGCCTCAGCCTCTTCCGCCTCGGCAATGTCCTCGGTCGAAACCTCCCGAACCTCCTCGGCCTTCTCTTCGGTAGCCGCTTCGCTCGCCAGAATCGCCTCCGGCGTCTCCGTCAGGGAACTCGTCTCGGCCTCCGGAGCCGCTGCCGGCCTCTCTTCGCCCTCTTCGTACTGGCCGAAGTAGTGCCGCACTGCAACCGAAATCTTCTCAACCGTCTTCTCGCCGATGCCCGGAACCTCTTCCAGTTGCTCCGGCGTCATATCCGCCAGTGCCTCGACGGTCGTCACCCCTGCCGCGATCAGCTTCTCAAGGATCGTGTCGCCCAGCTCCGTTACCTGCTCAATCGGAGTCGCCGGTCCGCCGGACATCGCCTGCATCTGGTTCTCGACCTCCTGGCGCTTCTCCTCCTCGCTCTTGATGTCGATCTTCCATTGCAGCAGCTTCGCCGCCAGCCGAACATTCTGGCCCTTCTTGCCGATCGCCAGCGAGAGCTGCGTATCGTCCACGATCACCTCGATCTGCTTCTCTCCCAGATCGGTAATCGAAACTCGGCTCACCTTCGCCGGTTGCAAAGCCTTCTCGGCAAACGTCGTAATCTCGTCCGAATACTCGATAATGTCGATCTTTTCGCCGCGCAGCTCGCGGATGATCGACTGCACGCGCATTCCCTTCATACCCACGCACGCGCCCACGGGATCGACGTCCTTATCGCGGCTCATCACCGCAATCTTCGTCCGCTCACCCGCCTCGCGCGCTATCGCCTTGATGGACACCGTGCCGTCATAGATCTCCGGAACCTCGCTCTGGAACAGGTTCTGCACCAGTCCCGGAGCCGCCCGGCTCACGATCACCTGCGGCCCCTTCGCCGCCCGGTCTACTCGCAACAACACCACGCGCACGCGTTCACCGATGGCAAACTGCTCCAGCCGCGACTGCTCCCGCTTGGGCATCCGCGCCTCGGCCTTGCCCAGGTCGAAGATTACGTCCATCGGCTCCAGCCGCTTCACCGTGGCATTCAAAACCTCGCCCGCTCGGTGGTTGTACTCGTTGTAAACCGTGTCCCGCTCGGCCTCGCGCACCTTCTGGAAGATCACCTGCTTGGCCATCTGCGCCGCAATGCGGCCCAGCGGAGTCGTGTCCTTATAGAACCGCAGTTCACCGCCCACTTCGACCTCAGGGGCCAGTTCGCGCGCCTGCTCCAGCGTCATCTGGTTGGTGGCGTCCTCTACCTGCTCCGGCGTCTCCACCACGGTCTTGTACACATACGCCCGAATCTCGCCCGTCTCGCGGTCCATCTCGGCGCGCATGTTCTCCTGCGTCTTGTAGAACTTCCGCGTGGCCAGCGCAATCGCGTCTTCCACCGCGCCTACAACCACCTCGGCTTCGATTCCTTTATCCCGGCTCAACGTCTCAATCGTCTGATACAGAACACTCGCCATCGTTCCCACATCCTTCACTGATCTGCCCCGCAAACCTGCCAGGCGGAAATTAATCTTTTTTGCTGCTGCCAAACCCCTGCAACCAAAGCCCTGCGGCCTAAATCTCCGTCACCAGATTCGCCTTCTCTACATTCCCCAGGGCGATCTCCACGTTCTGGCTGGTTGCAGCCTTCTTCGCCTTGCCCTTCTGCTTCACCGCAGTCAGGTCCAGCGTCAAAACCCCGTCCGCAAACTGCGTCAGACGGCCCTGCCAATGCCTGTTGTCGTTCACCGGAGAGAAGGTCTGCACCTTCACCAGGCTTCCGGCAAAGCGGCTGTAGTCCTCCGCCTTGGTCAGCTTGCGTTCCAGCCCCGGCGACGAAACTTCCAACGTATACTCCGCGCCCGGAATCAGGTCTTCCACGTCCAGCACCGTGCCAAAATCCTGCGCAAACACCGCACAATCTTCATGGGTTACGCCGGAAAGCCTCTCCACCGGCACGCCCTTCGGAAGTTCCTCCAGCAGTGGATCGACCGAATCTATAGAACCAGCCTCAGCAGAACCAGCCTCGGCTTCTTCGCTCGTCCCTCCCGCCGCCAGAATCTTCTCGGCCAGCTTCGCCCGCTCTTCGGCATTCTTCTCGATAAACACCCGCAGCGTCCGAAACTTAGCCCCGCCCTGAAACTCCAGGTCGACCACCTCCAGGTGGTGTGACGCGGCAACCCGCTCCGCCGTGGCTCGAATTTCGTCCAGATGCACTGCCATAAACCTTCTTCCGACTCTCTTCTTCCACTTCCCGGGATGCTTTTTGGAGCAAATAAAAAGTGGGCATCGGCCCACTTATCTCCTTCGCCATTTGCCGGTGCGTACACGGCCTCTTCTGCGACGGAACAAAGTCGTTGCAAACTTGATAATACACTCGGTTTTTGGGGAATTCAATAGGGCATCCCCGCCACTTGTGCCTCGTCGGCCATATCCTTCAGGAGCCTCGCAGGCAAATCCAGCCTCACACGCGAATCCCCTGAACCGATTGCAGCCCCTCCGGCATCAAAAGTTGATCTTGATGGTAGGCAACTCTACAATCGAAGAAATCCAGCGAAACGAGGCTCCGTGCGGACCCGGCGCATCGCCCGGCCATCAAAAAACAAAAATATGATCATCACTCCCGTTCCTGAAGCCCTGACCTTCGACGATGTCCTTCTCGTCCCTGCCTATAGCGATGTGGTTCCCACCCAGGTAAGCACCCAGACCCAGCTCACCCGCAACATCACCCTCAACACCCCGCTGGTCTCCGCTGCCATGGATACCGTCACCGAATCCCGCCTCGCCATCGCCATGGCCCAGCAGGGAGGTCTCGGCGTCATCCACCGCAATCTCACCATCGAGCAGCAGGCCGGCGAGATCGACAAGGTCAAGCGCTCCGAGTCCGGCATGATCGTCGACCCCGTCACTATCGGCCCCGACCGCCCTATCGCCGACGCCCTTGAAGTCATGCGCCGCTACAAGATCTCTGGCGTCCCCGTCACCAAGAACAAGAAGCTCGTCGGCATCCTCACCAATCGCGACCTCCGCTTCGTCTCCCGCACCGACCTCCTCATCGATGAGGTCATGACCAAGAACAACCTCATCACCGTGCCCGTCGGCACTACCCTTGAACAGGCCGAAGAGATCCTCCATCACCATCGTGTCGAAAAGCTCCTCGTCGTCAACGACGACTACGAACTCAAGGGCCTCATCACCGTCAAGGACATCCAGAAAAAACTCAAGTACCCCAACGCCAGCAAGGACTCGCAGGGCCGCCTCCGCGTAGCCGGAGCCATTGGGGCCACCGGCGACTTCCTGGAGCGCGCCGCCGCCCTCATCGAGGCTCGCGTCGACGCCTTAGCCATCGACTCCGCCCACGGCCATTCCTCCCGCGTTCTGGAGGCTGTCAGTGAGGTCAAGAAGCGCTTCCCCAACGTCGATCTCCTCGCTGGAAACATCGCTACCTACGACGGAGCCCAGGCCCTCATGGATGCTGGAGCCGACGCCATCAAGGTCGGCATCGGTCCCGGCTCCATCTGCACTACCCGCATGGTCACTGGCGCGGGTATGCCGCAGATCACCGCTATCTCCGAGGCCTTCCGCGCCACTGAGCCCCGCGGCATCCCCCTCATCGCCGACGGCGGCATCAAGTACTCCGGCGACATCACCAAGGCCATCGCCGCCGGAGCCGGAGTCATCATGATCGGCTCCCTCTTCGCCGGTGTAGACGAGTCGCCCGGCGAGACCATCCTCTACCAGGGCCGCTCCTTCAAGGCCTACCGCGGCATGGGCTCACTCTCGGCCATGGCCCAGGGTTCTGGCGAGCGTTACTTCCAGAGCAAGGACGACATCGACTCCGCCTCCACCGAGCGCCCGTCCCTCACCGCCCGCGAGACCAGCACGAACAACCGCCTCGCCAAGTTCGTTCCCGAGGGCATCGAAGGTCGCGTGCCTCACCGTGGACCACTCGAAGGCATGGTCTACCAGCTCGTAGGCGGCCTCCGCGCAGGCATGGGCTACCTCGGCTGCGGCACCATCCCCGAGTTGCAGAAGAACGGTCGCTTCATTCGCATCTCCAACGCCGGTCTCCGCGAGAGCCACGTCCACGATGTCATCATCACCCGCGAAGCCCCCAACTACCACGTAGAGTAGCAACATACACGCGCATAAATCGGGTGCCCCATCTTCGCGACGGTAGTATCGTCGCGAAGATGGGCATTCGCGCTTAAAGCGCGAACCGTCTTCCTGTTGATACATCCAAAGCCATTTCTGCGATTTTGCATCGCAAAGGCCTATCGTAGTGAGGATCAATTCTCAGTAGGTTTACTTGCGCTATCGATCACCACAGTCTCCACTGGACCTTTCCCAGACTTGAGGTTGAGTCCCAGTCTCTTCATCACATCCAGAATCCCTGCGGTATAGTCCGTGTTCGTCGGATCATCCGGTTCTAGATGAAAATCGTACTTCCCTGTCAGTCCGGTCTGATCCAGAACAGGCCGCCGCAACATATCGCTCAATTTCTTCGCCATAAAAGGCATCGAGACATTGATGCCCGTCGCTTCACCGTCGGCGATGTTGCCCGGTTTCATCATGGAACTCATCCTCGTGTCCGCATCTTCGTGCTCCGGCTTATGAAGATGAAGCTCGCCCTTCCCGCGCGACAGGATATACACCTGACCTTCTTTCGTCTCCCGATGAATCTTCAGGGCGAACCGCTGTGCCAGTAGCGTTCGCAGCATCTCACGTTGTTCCTGGCTAGGGGTAGCCTGTATCGGAGGTCCCTGGGCTGTCCTCGACGGAGACCCCTCGGGCGGCACTGCCTCTATGTTGTATCTCTCTTTCTCCATCCACGGCTCGCCTCCCAGAATCTGGCTCCGCGGTATCTCGTAGGCGTAGTAAATGAGCATCTTCAGGTCCGCGAATCCTACCAGGACTCGTCCTCCGGGTCTCCCGTAAAAGCCAATCGCCCCTCCGGTGGTCGGGTCCACGGGTTTAATCGTAGCCACCTCAAACGAAGGCGCTCCGGCGTTATCGATCCTGGCTGATCCAGTCTCCGCAGATACCTGCCCCCACAGTGCAGGAGCAAAACACCACATCCCCATAACCAATGCCCATTCTGCTCGTCTCGACATGCTCTTCCACCGCCTTGGTTTCAATCGATCTCTCTGATCTAAATACGAACAGTCATCGAATAAGACTCTATCTTGTGCTTTTCGTTGGATGGAACTCATCTCCGGCAGCACACAAAAAAGGATAATCTTTTCTGAATCTATAGACCGACTGGTCTACTCTTATGGATGTGCCGCCAATCAGGCGCACCCGAAAAGGAGACCATCATGTCCAGCCAGACCAGCAAAGGCGCCGCTCTCATCACCGGCGCTTCCACAGGAATCGGCGCTGTCTACGCCGACCGCCTCGCCAAGCGCGGTTACGACCTCATCCTCGTCGCCCGCAGTCAGGACAAGCTCAACGAAGTCGCCAGCCAGATTCAGTCCTCCACCGGACGCCAGGTCGAGACCCTCCAGGCCGACCTCACCGCTCCCGCCGACGTCAAGCGCGTCGTCGATCGCCTCGCCTCCGACGCCTCCATCACCGCGCTCGTGAACAACGCCGGTATTGCCGCGACAGGCAAGCTCCTCGACTCCGACCCCGACTACCTCGACCAGATGATTCAGCTCAATGTCGTAACCCTGACGCGGCTCGCCCTCGCCGCCGCTCCGGCATTCGTCGCTCGCGGCAACGGCCTCATCATCAACATCGGCTCCATCGTCGCGCTCGCGCCCGAGCTTCTGAACGGAACCTACAGCGGTACCAAGGCCTACGTCCAGAACTTCAGCACCTCGCTCAAGAACGAGCTGGCGGACAAGGGAGTCACCGTGCAGGTGGTCCTTCCCGGAGCAACCGCGACCCCGCTCTGGGGCAAGGCCGGACTCCCCGTTCATCATCTCCCTGCCGAGATCGTCATGACCACCGAAAACATGGTCGATGCTTCCCTCGCCGGTCTCGATCAGGGTGAGTTCGTCACCATCCCCTCGCTGCCCAATGCCGCCGACTTCGAGGCCTACGAGAAGGCACGCCTGGCTCTTGCCCCGAACCTCTCGCGCAAGGCTCCGGCTTCGCGCTACGGCGTCGCAGCGGAGAACTAAGCGGCAGCGCAACATCAGCCGGTACCATAAGAACGTGAAGCCTCCGCGTACCCTGCGCGGAGGCCGCATGTTCTTCCACCAGAAAGCGAGCAGCACCATGCTATCCAAAGCGGAGGTTGCACCGAAGGTCCCATCCACACGCGAGCGGCTCATCGACGCCGGACTAGAGCTGATGCGCAAACATGGCTATGCCGCCACTGGCCTGCAGGAGATTCTGGAGGCGGCCAGCGTACCCAAGGGTTCCTTCTATCACCACTTCGGCAGCAAGGAGGAGTTCACCGCCGCGCTCGTCGAACGCTATGCTGCGCTCGAAGGAACTCACTGCGCCGAAGTCCTCGGAAACACTCGGCAGGCCCCGCTCAAGCGGCTGCGGCGATACTTCGAAGACCTCATTCGTGTCGCCGGACAGAGCGCGCCCATCCACGGCTGTCTTCTCGGGGGCCTCAGTGTGGAGATCGCTGGCGAAAGCTCGTTGTTGCAGGGGCGCCTCAGCGCCAGCTTTGCTACCTGGCAGACTGGCATAGCTGCCGTGCTGCGCGAGGCGATTGAAGCAGGAGATCTGCCGAACTCGACCAGACCGGAACCGCTGGCGGGGTTCATACTCAATAGCTGGGAGGGGGCCTTGCTCCGCTCGCAGGCCGACAAAAGCGACGCCCCGCTGAAGAACTTCCTTTATTATGTCTTCGAGGGTCTGCTGACGAAGTAAGGGTATATAAAATCAATACTTTGCATAAAACGTACAGGGGGAGGGGATGCCGATAGCCAAACTCATCATCGAGCTCGATATTCCCCATGCCCAGTCCCTCAAAGACCGCCGTCAGGTTGTCCGTTCGCTCAAGGACAAGCTTCGCCACAGCTTCAACCTCTCCGTGGCCGAACTGGACGAAGTCGGCGCATGGAACCGCGCCACCCTCGGAATCGTGACCATATCCTCTTCCACCAGCTACCTGACCAGCCAGATCCAGCAGATTGATCATGCCATCCACCGCATTTCCGCCACCCTAAGCGCCGAGGTCATTGACTCCTATGCAGAAATCCTGCCCGAGTAGCTCCGGACATCACACACAAAGTAAAAGGCTTATCCGATAGATCGCCTCAGGGGCTAGGTGGAAAGAAACATTTTTGATATCCTCAACCGTTCGACCTACTAAATTTATGCCCGAACCGCGCGCCAGAACACATCACAAGAATAGAGTCGCCAATACCTTCTCTGAAGAGATAGGCTCTATGCTCGAAGGGGAGCTTTCCGACCCCCGTATCGCTCCCAGCTACGTTACTGACGTGGTTCTGGCTCCCGGCGGCAAATCCGCCCGTGTCTTCGTCTCTGTTCATGGCACCGAGGCGGAGGAAGCCTCCACGCTGGAGGGCCTCACTACCGCTCGCGCCTACATCCGTTCTCAGCTCCGCGACCGCATGGGTGTTCGCCACGTCCCCGAGCTGACCTTTGCCATCGACCGCTCCCAGAAAGTGACCGGCCGCATGGAAGAGCTCCTCGCCCGCACCCGCAAACGCGAGTCGAAACGTACCGATGCCACCCCCGGTCAGAAGGCTCCAGTCAAACCATGACGTGTATTCCCAGGCGTCACGAACCCCTCTCTCAGGAGATGGCTTTGACCATTGCCTGCGAAAGGCCCCAGGAGATCGATTCTACGGTGACTCCAACCGCGATTGAAACCCACGAAGAGACCAGCGAGGCATCCAGGATCGACAGCCTGCTCACTGTTTTTCGTTCGCATCCCCGCTTTCTTCTCACCTCTCACGCGCGGCCCGACGGTGACGCTATCGGTTCTGTCCTCGCCCTGGCCGAGATCTTGGACCAGCTCGGCTGCGAGACCGAGGTCGTCTTTGCCGACCCGATTCCCTTCATCTACCGTACCCTTCCCGGCCTTGACCGCGTCCGCCACACTCCCTCGGCCAATGACGTCGACCCCAGCGCGGACACCCCCGCCATCCTGCTCGAATGCGACGGCATCGCCCGCACCGGCCTGCTCGGCCTGGAAGGCCGTATGCTGATCAACATCGACCACCACGCCAGCGGCCGCGCCTTCGCCGCCGTCAACTGGATCGATGAGCACGCCTGTGCCGTAGCTGCCATGGTCTATCGCATTGCCATCGCGGCCGGGGTGGAGATTACCCCCTCCATCGCTACCTGTCTCTACACCGCCATCCTCTCCGATACCGGCTCTTTCACCTACTCCAGCACCACAGCCGACACTTTCGCCATCGTCCACGACCTGTCTAGCAAGGGAGCCAACCCCAGCCAGATTGCCCGTGATCTCTACTTCTCCAACCCTGTCAGCAAGGTCCGCCTCCTGGGCACCGCCCTTTCCAACCTCAAATATGAAGGCCCTCTCGCATGGACGTGGGTGACGAGCAAGGACATGGATCAGGCGGGGGCCGACGCCGAGGACTGCGAGGGCGTCGTCAACTACCTGATCGGTATCACCGGCATCGAATCCGCTGTCTTCCTCCGCGAAGTCCCCGACACCAGCCAGTTCCGTCTCAGTATCCGAAGCGCGGGCAAGCTCGACGTCTCCAAGATCGCCGAGCACTTCGGAGGGGGAGGGCATCGCAATGCCAGTGGATGCACCCTTGACGGCCCCCTGAACACGGCCATCGATCGCATCCTCACGGAAATTCGTGCGGGACTTTGATAGGCTTGTCTCGTTCCATCAATCGAATGAATGATTTCCAACAATCCACCGGCACAGGCCCCGTGCCGGAGCGCGCACCGATCGCCTGGCTTCGCAGCCACCTCAAACTGCCAGCTCCGGTAGCGATCCGCGAGTTCATCGTTTTGCTGCTGGTGACAGGGTTCCTGCTTCTGTATGGACTCATTCCCATCTTTGGCGGAGACCAGCTCGGCCTGGTAGGAGCCGATGAGCCAAGATACGCCCAGATCGCCCGCGAGATGCTCGCCGCTCACTCCGAAGGCTGTCACCAGGTCGAGGCCAAGATGGTCCCCAAGGGACTCACGCGGACGGACTTCAGCAACTCCTTCCGCTGCCTCTCCTCCGGAACCGTCACCCCGATCCTGTACGGCAAGCCCTGGCTCGAAAAGCCCGCCCTCTACTACTGGCGAGCCATGAGCTTCTTCAAAGAGTTCGGCGTTTCCGACTGGAGCGCTCGCCTACCGTCGTCTTCTGCCACGCTCGCCCTCGTTGTCCTGGTCTTCCTGCACATGCGGCGTTTCCGCCCCGGAGGGCACCTGGATGCCGCCCTTATCACTGCATCCTGCCTGGGCATCGTCAGCTTTGCGCGGGGGGCTTCCACCGACATGCAGCTCGCCGCGCCGTTCTGCATCGGGATGCTGGGCTGGTATGCGTGGTATGAGACCGGCAGGAAGTTCTGGCTCTTCGACCTCTACTTCTTCGGCGCAGCCGCGACGCTGGCCAAGGGGCCGGTGGCTCCCTTCCTGGCGTTGGTCATCATTCTGCTCTTTGCCGGTCTGCGGAGGGAGTGGTCGATTCTCCGCCGCACCATCTGGCTGCCGGGTGTCCTGCTGTACCTGGTCATGGTGCTTCCCTGGTACATTGCGGTTCAGAAGCGGAATCCGACCTTCTATCGACTCTTCTTTCTCGAACATAATCTGGAGCGGTTCGCCACCAACCGCTACCAGCATCATCAGCCGATCTGGTACTATCTTGCCGTTCTTCTGATCGCGCTGATGCCGTGGACGGTGATCGCGCTGCGGGCGCTGATCGACTCGATCGAGGTCTCGATCGCGGAGTGGAAGGTTCGGCACAACCCGCAGCGTTATCTTGGCCATACTCGCTCCGGCGATGCCTTTCCTGAGTTTCTGGTGCTGTGGGCGCTGTTCCCGATCCTGTTCTTTACCTTCTCGGTCTCCAAGCTGCCGGGCTATATTCTTCCTTCCATTCCTCCGCTCACCATCCTTACAGCCGACTACCTCAATCGCATTCGCCGCCAGGGGCTTCCGAACTGGCTCCTCTGGGCCCATGTCGGCCTCTGCGCGCTGCTTGTCTTCGTTCTTGCGCTGGCCCCTCAGCACATGAAGTACGAGACGCTTGTCCCCTCCGCTCCATGGCTGGCCGCAGCCGGAGTTGCCGCTCTCCTCTTCGGGGCTATCGTCTTTCTGATCGTGCGGCGGTGGGGCATCTCGCAGGTGTGCAATGCGACTCTGATTCCGATTCTGGCGATTCTGATCTTCCTGCTGGGATTCAATGGGCGAGAGCTCGACCTGAACTATTCGGCGCGCCCACTGGCCCGCGAGATCGCGAAGCAGGCTCCTGGAGTGCGTCTGGTTGCGATGCAGTCGGTGAAGCGGGACATGGATTATGGACTGGCTTTCTACCGGAACCAGCCGATCCTGCACTACAGTTCCGATGGAGTGCCGCCGGAGGAGCATATTCTGGTGATTCCGTCCGGAGATACGGCGGAGCTGAGCCGCTGGCTGGCAGGCCGTGTCTATGAACCGCTTTTTCTTTATGAATCACAGGGGCTTGCGGTCTATCGTGTGTATGCCCAGCCTTAGTTGAAGCTGGCTTCGCCGGTACCTTTCCTTACATATCGGCGGTGTGGAGAATCCTATAAGCTCAACGAAGGTTTTGACGAGGATATGACGGTCGCCACACAACTCGAGATCCTCGATCTACGGCATTTTTCTGCGCGGCAGCTTCGCCCGCTGCTGGAGGCGGAGGCCCGGGTGTGGCAGCAACGCCTGCGGTGGGACTATCAGAACTCGACGGAGCTACTGTTGCAGTATTTGGACTCCCATATTCTGCCGGGATTTGTTGCTCTGGATCGTGGGCGTGTCTGCGGCTTTACGTTCTGCGTTTATGAGGGGCATAAGGCGGTGGTGGGGGACGCGTTTGCCGTTGCGAATGAGCCGCGGCAGGCACTGGAGATTACGCGGGCTCTGCTGCGGCATCTGCTGGCGCTGCTGCAACATTCGCCGGGGATTGAGCGGGTGGAGTCGCAGCTTTTGCTCTATGATGCGGGGTCGCTGGAGGATGTCTTTGCCGATGCGGGTTTTTCGCTGCATCCGCGTTTGTTTATGGAGTGCGATCTGCCTCAGAATGCTTCTGCGGGCGGTGGATTTACGCTTGATCCCTCGGTGGAGCTGATGCCGTGGAATGCCGGATTTTATCAGGCGGCGGCGGAGCTGATCCATGCGTCGTATGCGGGGCATATCGATTCGCGGATCAACGATCAATACTGTTCGCTGCATGGTTCTTTGCGGTTTCTCCATAATATTGTGCGGTTTCCGGGCTGCGGCGTCTTCGATGGAAACGAGTCGTGGGTGGTGGTGGACAGGAGCAGTGGGACGCTGATGGGGATGGCGCTCTGCTCGCGGGTGGCCGAGGATGTGGCGCATGTGACACAGCTCTGCGTGGCCCCTGCGCGGCGAGGGCTGGGGCTGGGGAAGGCGCTGCTGCGGCAGTGTATCGGGCACCTGTCGGGGGCGGGCTACCGGGCGATTACGCTGACGGTGACGGAGGAGAACCGGCAGGCGGTGAGGCTCTACCAGGAGGCGGGGTTTTTCCCCTTGCATCGGTTCGATGCGATGGTCCTGGAGAGGCCGGAGTAGCTCCGGAAAACGAAAAAGTTCCTTTGCGGTGAAAGCACGTTTTTGCTGGGGGTTTTGCAAAAAAACGGTGTTCTGGGATGTGGTTTTTTGCTGGTGGGAACGTGGTTTGTGATGGTTCGGATGTGGTTTTTTGCAGACCATGATTCGGTTGCTGGAAATTACGCCACTGATTTGAACTTTATTTTCAGGCGGGAGTGCTTTCGAGGCGGCGGGAGGCCAGGAGCACGAAGAGGCGGTTGAAGAGGATGGCTCCGGCGGTGTCGAGCAGGACGTCGTAGATGCTGCCTTTGCGTCCGGAGAGGAAGCGCTGGTGCATCTCGTCGGCGGAGGCCACGGCGAAGGTGCAGATCACGGAGAGGGCGGCGGCGGAGAAGGGAAGACGGCTCGGAGAGCCCTGCCAGGAGCGGCTGAGGGTGATGAACCAGGCGCGGCGGAAGAGCAGCGCAATGGAGCCGTAGCCGCAGAAGTGGCCAAGCTTGCGCAGGAGAAGATTGACGAGCTGGATGGATGCCATCCCGGACTGACCGCCTGAGAGCCAGCGGCAGATGTCGTAGAGCCAGTGGGCGGTGTTGGCTCCGCTCATGGTCTCGGTGGATTCGAGGAAGACGATGAAGAGGGCGATGGCTACGGGAAGCCATGCGCTGGTGAGGGTGGTCTCTGGCCGGTTGGGGGAGGAGTAGGTCAGGTGTTGGCTCCGTGGATGGGTTGATTGTTGGACGTTTTGGGGTGGCTTTCGAATCGCTTTTGCGATCCGGGGGACTTTTCTTATTTTACTTCCTTCTGCGAATAATCCTCTTTACATAGAGTTCTCTATTTTGTAGAGTTTGCTTTCAGGAGGGTTGACCATGACTTTGAAGAATGAGGCAGGTGAAGACCATAACCATAACGAGCTACTCCAGCGTATTGAACTGATGGAGACGATGATCGCGGAAGGGCGGCGATCCACGGCGCGATATGGCTGGGTTTTTGTGATGTGGGGCCTGGTGTATTTCGCGGCGACGGGATGGGCTTTTTTTCTGCCGTTCGCCAATTTTGCGTGGCCGGTGTGCATTGTGACGGCCATCGTTATCCTGAATGTGGTCAAGGTGCGACAGAGGCGCAGAGGCACCAGCGAAAACCCGAGATCAAGCAACATCGAGGCGGTGTGGAAGGGGATGGGCATAGCGATTACGCTCTTTATCTATGCGGCGATAGCGAGCCGTCACATGAATGGACCTGCTTTCTGGGCGGCGATATCGTTTTTCATCGGCCTGGCGCATAGCATCAGCGCGATGATTCTGCGTTGGTGGATGCAAGGGGGCGTGGCGGCTATATGGTTAGCGGGCGGGATTGCCACCTTCTTTTTCACTCGGCCTTCGGAGGGCATTGGCATCTTTCTGGCGGCTACGTTTTTCGGGCAGATTCTCTTTGGGTTGTATGTGATGGCACTGGAGCGGCGACGGATTGCAAACTCGGTACAACGACATGCCTGAGCTTCCGGAGCTTGATCCAGTGATTCATGGGAAGCTGCGGCTGGCGGTGCTGTCGCTGCTGACCAGCATCGAGGCGGCGGACTTCACCTGGCTACGGGAGAAGACCGGCTCTACCGATGGCAACCTGGGGGCGCAGATGCTGAAGCTGGAAGAGGCGGGCTACGTGGCGATGGAGAAGCGATTTGCGGGGCGGAAGCCTCAGACGCTCTATCGGATGACGCCGAAGGGCCGCGAGGCGCTTGCCGGGTATGTTGCGGCGTTGAAGAAGTTGCTGGGAGGGGTGTTGTAGGGTTTTTCCCGAAATCTCAAAAACAAAAGCAAGAACAACTGCAAAAGCAACGGCAATAGAGCAGTCGCTTCGTCCTTCGGACTTTGCTCCCGCCTTCGGCAGAGCGGTGGTCGCTTCGCGACGTTTTTTTGACGCCGGACTAAAGCCCGGCTCTAATCCCAAGAGCAAGAGCAAGAGCAAGAGCAAGAGCAAGAGCAAGAGCAAGAGCAAGAGCTTATGGGCTGGGGAGCGGTATGGGTAGAGAAGCGGGTTTCTCCGCTTCGCAGCGCGATGAGGCTGCGCTGCTTCGGTCGAAATGACAATATCGGGGCGGGGTGGAGGAAAGGCAAAAGCAAGAATAACGACAACAGCAAACGCAAATTCCCTTCGGGAATGACAAACAAAAAAACAGGCCATCGTTGGGATCGGATGCAGGGGTGTCAAAAGGAACAACAGCAAGAGCAACCGCAGGTCCTTCTACTCAGCCTCTCGCGATGATGCCGCGAGGGCTTCGCTCAGGATGACAGAGTTTGGCTCGTTTGAAGAGGAAGAGAAAGAGTTGAAGAGGAAGACAAAGACAGGAGTAGCGGCAAGGGTGGCGGCGGTGATAATGGCTATGGTTGGGAGTGCGGCTACAATTTAGGTTTTGGAGGAGAGAGAACGGTGAGAGACGGGATGGTTCGGCTTGTGGTGCGTGGTTTTGGGTTGCGGGCTTCCCGGTGGCTTGCCTTGGGTTTGATTATGACTAGTTCCAGCTTTGCAGTTGCCCAGAGTGCGGAGGCGGGTTTTGGCCCCGCGAATCCTTTCTATGCGCCCAGCGCGTTGCCGTTTCAGGCTCCGCCGTTCGACAGGATCAAGGACAGCGACTTTCAGCCGGCGATGGAGGCCGGGATGGCGGCGCAGTTGAAGGAGGTTCGGGCGATTGCGGACGATCCGGCTGCGCCTACGTTTGAGAACACGATTGTGGCGATGGAGAAGACGGGGCGGCTGCTGGATCGGGCGATGGCGGCGTTCAGCGCGGTGACGGGTGCGAATACGAATCCTGCTCTGGAGAAGTTGCAGGCTTTGGAGGCTCCTAAGATGGCGGCGCATGGGGATGCGATTTATCTGGATGCGAAGCTGTTTCAGCGGGTGGCGGCGGTGTACAAGCAGCGGGCTTCTCTGAAGCTGACGCCGGAGGGGCTGCGGCTGGTGGAGTTTTATTACGACAAGTTCGTGCGGGCGGGGGCGAACCTTTCGGAGGCGGACAAGACGAAGCTGAAGCAGTTGAACGAGGAGGAGTCTACTCTCTCGAACAGCTTCAAGACGAAGCTGCTGGCGGGGACTAAGGCGGCTGGGTTTGCTACTACGGACAAGGCTGCGCTGGCTGGGTTGAGCGAGGCGGAGCTGGGTCGGGCGGCGGCTTTGGCGAAGGCTCGCGGGCAGGAGGGCTGGGTGCTGGCGATGCAGAATACGACGCAGCAGCCTTGGCTGGTGGAGTTGCAGAATCGGGCTACTCGGAAGGCTGTGTTCGAGAGTTCTTGGACGCGGACGGAGCGCGGGGATGCGAACGATACGCGGGCGGCGATTGTGCGGCTGGCGGAGATTCGCGCGGAGAAGGGAAAGCTGCTGGGATTTGAGAGTTATGCGGCGTGGAAGTTGCAGGACCAGATGGCGAAGACTCCCGAGGGCGCGATGAAGTTTATGGACGCGCTGGTTCCGGCTACGGTGGCTAAGGCCGGGCGGGAGGCTAAGGAGATTCAGGACGTGATTGACGCGGAGAAGGGGGGATTCTCGGTCGAGCCTTGGGACTGGAACTTCTATGCGGAGAAGGTGCGGAAGGCGAAGTATGACCTGGATGAGGCGCAGGTGCGTCCTTATTTCGAGATCAACAATGTTCTGGAGAACGGAGTTTTTTATGCCGCGAACCAGTTGTATGGGCTGAGGTTCAAGGAGCGGAAGGACATTCCGGTGTGGCATCCGGATGTGCGGGTGTTCGAGGTCTTTGATGCGGACGGGAAGCCGCTGGCGCTGTTCTATTGCGACTACTTCAAGCGCGACAACAAGAACGGCGGCGCTTGGATGAGCAGCTTTGTGAAGCAGTCGGGGCTGACGGGGAATCTGCCGGTGATCTATAACGTGGCGAATTTGCCTAAGCCCGCAGAGGGGCAGCCTGCGCTGATCAGCTTTGGCGATGTGACGACGATGTTCCATGAGTTCGGCCATGCGCTGCATGGGATGTTCTCGCAGTGCGAGTATCCGAGCTTGTCGGGGACGTCGGTGGCGCGGGACTTTGTGGAGTTTCCGTCGCAGTTCAATGAGCATTGGGCGGTGTATCCGACGGTGTTCAGCCACTATGCGAAGGACTACAGAACTGGCGCGCCGATACCGGCGGAGCTGGCGGCGAAGATCAAGAAGGCCGCGGACTTCAACCAGGGGTATGGGCTGGCGGAGCTGCTGGAGGCGGCGCAGTTGGACATGCAGTGGCATACGCTGGCGGCGGGGGCGAAGATCGGGGACGCGGACGCGTTTGAGAAGGCCGCGCTGGAGCGGAAGAAGCTGGCGGTGAGGTATGTTCCGCCGCGGTACCGGTCGACGTATTTCTCGCATATATGGGGCGGCGGGTATGCGGCGGGGTACTATGCGTATCTTTGGAGCGAGATGCTGGATGATGACGCTTATGCGTGGTTCGAGCAGAACGGCGGGCTGACGCGGGCGAATGGGGACCGGCTGCGGAAGATGGTGCTTTCGCGGGGGAATACGGAGGACCTGGCGAAGATGTATGAGAAATGGTCGGGTAAGGCTCCGAATGTGGAGGCCATGGTGAAGGACCGTGGGCTGGAGGGGGCTACGAAGTAGGTCTCGCCCGACGGCGGGATTTTTGAGAGCCGTGCCGGATTTTTTCTGGTACGGCCCTTATTTTTTTGCTAACTAATCGATTAGTTGGTCCGTCTGATGGGCAGAGAGGTTTATGCCGCCCAGGAAGTCCATTACGTTGACGGAGGCCGAGCTTAGGCTGATGAAGCTGCTTTGGGCTCGGGGTGAGTCGTCGGTGAGCGACCTGGTGGCGGCTATGCCGGAGGAGAATACGCTGGCGTATACGTCGGTGTTGACGACGGTAAGGGTGCTGGAACAAAAGGGTTATGTGCGGCATCGGCAGGTGGGGCGGGCGTTTTTGTACTGCGCCTGCGTAGCGGAGCAGGAGGCGAGCCGGTCGGAGGTTCGCCATATGATGCAGCGGTTCTTCGGGAACTCGCGGGAGAGGCTACTGCTGGCGTTGCTGGGAGATGAGGAGATTACTCCGGCGGAGTTGCAGAGGCTGAAGGATGCCATTGCCGGGGCGGCGGAGGATTCTGTCCGGAACGAGGATGGTGGAGAGACGCTATGACACCGGTTCTTCTGCATTGGGCTGAGAGTGGGGCGCGTGTGGCGGCGGCTATGGCTGTCTCCGGCGTTTGGCAGGGGATTGTGCTGGCGGTGGGGGTGGCGCTGGGGCTGCGGGTGTTTCCGCGGATGACGGCGGCGGTGCGGTTTGGGGTTTGGGGCACGGTGTTTGCGTTGGTGGCGGTGTTGCCGATGGTGCATCGGTCTGTGGCGGCGGGGACGGCGGCCCATGCGGTGCATGTGGATGCCCGGTGGAGCTTTGCTGTGGCGGCGGTTTGGGTGGGGCTGTCGGCGGTGCGGGCGGTGGAGCTGGTGATGGGGGCATTGCGGCTGCGCGGGGTTTGGCGCCGGGCGGTTCCGGTGGAGGGTGGGCTGACGGAGGAGATTCTGCGGGTTGGGCGACGGGTGGCGGTGGTTTGCGTGTCGGCGGATGTGGAGACGCCCAGCGTGATTGGGTTTTTTGCGCCCCGGGTACTGATTCCGGCTTCTTTGTATGGGCGGCTGGGGGCGGCGGAGCTGGAGCAGATTGTGCTGCATGAGATGGGGCATCTGCGGCGGGGCGACGACTGGATGAACCTTTTGCAGAAGATCGGGTTGGTGGTGTTTCCGCTGAACCCGGCGCTGGCTTGGGTTGAGAAGAGACTTTGCCTGGAGCGGGAGCTGGCTTGCGATGACAGCGTGCTGCGGAGGACGAAGGCCCCGAAGGCTTATGCTACCTGCCTGACTACGCTGGCGGAGCATCGGCTTACTCGGCGGGGACTGGCTTTGACGCTGGGGGCGTGGGCTCGGGAGCCGGAGCTTTCGCAGCGGGTTTACAGCATTCTGGGCTGGAGAGATAGGGTTCGGACTCGGCAGAGCCAGGTGGTGGCTGGGGGGATGCTTTTGGTTTTGGCGGGCGGTGCCGTGGGGTTGTCGCGGTGCCCGCAGTTGGTTTCGTTTTCGCGGGATTTGCCGGGGGTTGCGGCGGCGCAGGGGGCGGATGGGGCTGGGTATCAGCCGGTGGTTTATCGGGATGGAAGTGAGGCGGGAGGCCGCGTTACTTTGCTGAAGGCTACTTTGCCGGTGGCGGCTCCTGTGGCTTTGAAGGCTGAGGCTCCGAAGGTGGCGCGGCCTCGCTTGCGGAAGGTGGTTCGGGCGGTTGCTCCTGAGAGGAAGAGGGTTCGTGGGGAGGAGTCGCGGCGATGGGTTGTGATGACTTCGTTTGAGGAGAGCCGGGATGTTCGGGCGGTGATGACGGTTTCGCGGGAGGAGATTGTGGCTCCTGCTCGGGTTGTGTTTGCGTCGTATGCGGCTGTGCCTACAGAGGGCGGCTGGCTGATCTTTCAACTTTAATTTTTTCCTTACTCCAACTGTTATTTGAGGTGTAACTATGCGCGTGTCAACTAATAATCTAGTAGCTAAGGCGGGACGGATTGCTGCTCCCGCAGGGACTGCGGCGGCGCTGGTGCTGGCTGGGTCGGTGTTCCTTCACTACAATGGGGTCCATGCGGCGGCGATCTCTTCGCCTTCGCCTCTGGATGACAACAGCATCTCGTCGCTGGTGGCACTGGATAACGCGGTGGAGGCGGTCGCTTCGCGGGTATCTCCGGCGGTGGTGAATATTCAGGTTACGTCGCGTGGCTCGGCGGAGCATGATGTTGATGGAGAGCAGGATGAGAGCCAGCAGGGAGAGTTGCAGGGGCTGCCTCCGGGGTTTGCTCAGTTCTTTGGGCAGGGTGGTCAGGGCCGAGGGATGCGTGTGCAGCCTCAGCAGCCGCAGATTGAGCATGGGGTGGGCAGCGGCGTGATTATCTCGCCGGATGGCTATATCGTGACCAACAACCACGTGGTGGATGGCGCGTTGCAGATGCGGGTGATGCTGAACGACCGGCGCGTGATGACGGCGAAGCTGGTGGGTGTGGACAAGCTGACGGACCTGGCGGTCATCAAGGTGGATGCGCATGATCTGCCTAGCGTGGCGTGGGGCGACTCGGCGAAGCTGAAGCCGGGGCAGACGGTGCTGGCGTTCGGGAGCCCGTTCGGGTACTTCCGCAACTCGGTGACGCGCGGAATTGTGAGCGCGGTGAACCGGGAGAATCCTTACAAGGACGATGCGCGGAAGCCGGGTGGGTATATCCAGACGGACGCGGCGATCAATCCGGGCAACTCGGGCGGCGCGCTGGTGAATGCGCATGGCGAGCTGGTGGGGATTAATACGTTCATCATCTCGAACAGCGGATCGTTTGCGGGTGCGGGGTTTGCGATTCCTTCGCAGCTTGTGAGGGCTACGGCGGAGCAGTTGATTAAAAACGGCGTGGTGCATCATGGGTATCTTGGGGTTACGCTGAACGACGTTACGCCAGCTAACGCCAGCTTCTTCAACCTGAAGGTGGCTACGGGGGCGATTGCGGCGCAGGTTACGCCGGGTTCTCCTGCGAGCGAGGGCGGGCTGAAGAACGGCGACGTGATCGACACGCTGAACGGCAAGAAGATGGAGAACGGCAGCGAGTTGCAGGTGGCGGTGAGCGAGATGCAGCCGGGTACGGCGATTGAGCTGGGTGTGTTGCGGAATGGGAGTTCGGAGACCTTGCACTTGAAGGTTGGGGAGTTCCATAAGGACGCGGAGATTGCTGGCGATGATCGTTCTGCCGGGCCGCAGAAGGGCAGGCTGGGGCTGGCGGTGGCGGAGCTTACGCCGGATGTTCGGCAGCAGTTACATATTCCTTCTCAGGTGAACGGCGTGGCGGTGGAGAGTGTTCGCCCGGCCAGCCCGGCGGAGGACGCGGGGCTGGCTTCGGGGGACGTGATCCTGGAGGTAAACCGGAAGCCGGTGGGCTCGGCGCAGCAGTTTGTGGATGAGGCTCATGCGCTGCCTGCGGGGAAGGACTTGCTGTTGCTGGTTTGGTCGCAGGGAGGAGCCAGCTATCGTGTGGTGCATCCGGATTCTTCTGATAAAAGCGGGATGTAGGGTTGATGGTTGAAAGATGGGCCGCCTTTGGGCGGCCTGTTTTTTTGTGGGTAAAGAATTTGTCCTGCCGGACGGGCCCACTGCGCGTGGGGCGGGCGTTTGCACGCCTTTTTATCGCTTCGCGTGGGCCTCCCGTTGGTCGGTTGGTAAATTTTTCTGCCGACCAACGGGAGGACTGCGCGAAGCTCAACACAGCACGAAGTGCCGCCCGCCCGGCGTTAGGGCGTTTTTATTGGGTGGAATAAGATGGCCTTCTATGTGAGGTGAGGATGGTTTCGTTGGCGCAGGTTCTGGAGAGCGATGCTGGGGTGTTTCTAGAGGCTAAGACTCATGCTCGGGGGCCGGAGGGGGCTTTGCCGATTACGCCGGAGATGCTGGTGGCGGAGCCCTCGGGGAATTTGTTTGGGTGGACGCAGGACGCGGGGATGGGGTGGGAGCCTGCTCGTTTGCTGGACCCGGAGTTTCTGATCCTGAGTACGCATGGCGGGCTGCGGGCAGCGGATGGGACACCGATTGCCCTGGGGTTTCATTCGGGTCACTGGGAGGTGGGGCTGCTGGTGGCGGAGGCGGCGCGGGAGTTTCGGCGGCTACGGGCTATGCCGTTTGCGGGGGCTTGTACTGATCCTTGTGACGGGAGGACGCAGGGGACGGAGGGGATGATGGATTCGCTGCCGTATCGGAATGATGCGGCGATGGTGTTGCGGAGGCTGATGCGGTCGTTGCCGATGCGGCGGGGTGTGATGGGGGTGGCTACGTGTGACAAGGGACTTCCGGCGATGATGATGGCGCTGGCGTCTTCGGGGGAGTTGCCTAGTGTGTTGGTACCGGGCGGGGTGACTTTGCTGCCGGAGGCGGGCGAGGACGCGGGGAAGGTGCAGACGATTGGGGCTCGGTTTGCGCAGGGGCAGATCTCGCTGGAGTATGCGGCGGAGATGGGTTGCAGGGCTTGTGCGTCGCCGGGGGGAGGGTGCCAGTTTCTGGGGACGGCGGCTACGTCGCAGGTGGTGGGCGAGGCGCTGGGGTTGAGTTTGCCTCATGCGGCGCTGGCTCCTTCGGGGCAGGGGATGTGGCTGGATGCGGCGGTGAGGTCGGCGCGGGCGTTGCTGCGGATGGCGGGGATGGGGTTGGGGACGCGGGAGGTGTTGACGGACGCGGCGGTGAGGAACGCGATGGTGGTCCATGCGGCGTTTGGCGGATCGACGAATTTGTTGCTGCATGTTCCGGCGATTGCTCATGCGGCGGGGCTGCGGAGGCCGGCGGTGGAGGATTGGGTGGCGGTGAATCGGGCGGTGCCGCGGCTGGTGGATGCGTTGCCGAATGGGCCGCGGGGGTTTGCTACGGTGCAGGTGTTTCTGGCGGGTGGGGTGCCGGAGGTGATGCTGCATTTGCGGAGGATGGGTTTGCTGGATGTGTCGGTGAAGACGGTGACGGGGGAGACGCTGGGGGCGAATCTGGATTGGTGGGAGCAGAGCGAGAGGCGGCGGGTGTTGCGGGAGAGGCTGCGGGAGCTGGATGGGGTGGAGGCGCAGGAGGTGATTCTGGGGCCAGAGAGGGCGAAGGCTCGGGGGCTGACGGCTACGGTATGTTTTCCGGTGGGGAATCTGGCCCCGGAGGGGAGCGTGATTAAGAGCACGGCGATTGATCCTTCGCTGATGGTGGAGGGGGTGTATCGGCATGTGGGGCGGGCGCGGGTGTTTGTGACGGAGGCGGCGGCTATGGAGGCGATCAAGCGGGGTGAGGTGGGGCATGGGGACGTGATGGTGCTGATCTGCGGCGGGCCGCTGGGGGCGGGGATGCAGGAGACGTACCAGGTGACTTCGGCGTTGAAGAATCTGCCGTTTTGCAAGCATGTGGCGGTGTTGACGGATGCGAGGTTCAGCGGGGTTTCGACGGGAGCTTGCGTGGGGCATGTGTCGCCGGAGGCGTTGGCGGGCGGGCCGATTGGGAAGGTGATGGAGGGGGACTGGATTGAGATTGTGGTGGATGGTGGGGCTTTGCATGGGACGGTGAACCTGGTGGGCGAGGGGGAGGAGCGGTTCGATGCGGAGGAGGGTGCGCGGAGGCTGGCGAAGAGGGCGTTGCGGGGGGATTTGGCTCCTCATCCGGAGATGCCAGCAGATACGCGGCTTTGGGCGGCTCTGGTGCAGGCGAGCGGCGGGGTTTGGGGTGGGTGTGTGTATGACGCGGAGGCGATTGTTTGGCGACTGGCTGGAGGGAATGGATGAAAAATTATTTTGGATGGAAGATTGGTATTTGCTTTTGAGGCTTCGTTAGCGAGAATGTAACAACGTTGGTGATGGTCTGCCCCGGAAACTTCAAAAAAAATAAACGATGAGGAAGCTGCGGATGATGGCTGGTGGCGTTGGTGCTAAGTGGCGGGTTGTGCTGGTGGGAGCGGCGATGGTGATGGGGATGACGGGCGGTGCATTCGCGCAATCGGTTCCGGCGGGGTACGACGGACTGGTGAAGCTGTTTGGGCAGTGGCGGGAGTTCGAACGGCCGGGGATGAAGAACGGCGTTCCGGACTATGGCGCGGAGGCGATGAAGAAGAAGGCCGCGGACCTGCCGGGATGGAAGAAGCGGCTGGAGGCGATTGATACGAAGGGCTGGCCGGTGGCTCAGCAGAACGACTACAGGCTGGTGAAGGCGGAGATGAATGGGCTGGATTTCGATCTTCGCGTGCTGCGGCCCTGGGCGCGAGACCCGGCGTTCTATGTGAGCATCTGGCCGACGCGGACGGACGTGCCTTCGCGGGAGGCTCCGGTGGCTTACCCGGAGATTCAGCTTTATAAGTATCACTTTCCTCTGTCGGCGGAGGCGCAGAAGGAGCTGGTGGGGACGATTGGGTTGATTCCGGGATTTTTGAACGAGGCCCGGGTGAACCTGAAGGACAGCAATGCTCGTGACCTGTGGGTGTATGGGGTGCAGGAGTTGCAGAAGCAGTCTGTGGCGCTGGCTGGGCTGGAGGCGGGGACGCTGCGGGTGAGTACGCTGGAGGGGAGTCAGAAGGCTAGCCTGGAGGGGGCTTCGCCGGAGCTGAAGACGGCGGTGGCGAATGCTCGGAAGGCCACGGACGAGATGATTGCGTGGGTGCAGAAGCTGGCTCCTACGAAGACGGGGCCTTCGGGGGTGGGCAAGGAGAATTACACGTGGTATCAGCAGAATGTTCACTTCCTGCCTTGGACGTGGGACGAGGAGGTGGCCCTGCTGCATCGGGAGCTGGAGCGGGCGCAGGCCTCGCTGCGGCTGGAGGAGCATAACAATCGCAACCTGCCGCAGCTTGAACCGGCGGCGGATGCGGCGACGTTCGACAAGATGGCCCATGCGCGGCTGGACAAGTTTGTGGACTTTCTGGTGAAGCAGGAGATTATTCCTGATAAGCCTTATCTGAAGGAGGCGCTGACACCGCAGATTGGACGGTTTGTGCCGGAGGAGCGGCGGGTATTCTTTACGCGGGTGACGCATCGGGAGCCGATGCTGCTGTACTCGCATGACTATCACTGGATCGACCTGGCGCGGATGCGGGATGAGCCGAATCCAAGCCCGATTCGGCGGGAAGCATCGCTCTCGAACATCTGGGACAACCGGGCGGAGGGATTTGCTACGGCGTTTGAAGAGGTGATGATGCACGCGGGGCTTTATGATGACAATCCGCGGGCGAAGGAGCTGTTGTGGATCATGCTGGCGAACCGCGCGGCGCGTGGGCTGGCTTCGCTGTACGTGCAGGCGAATGTGTTTACGCTAGAGCAGGCGGGGCACTTTCAGGGCGAGTGGACTCCGCGGGGCTGGGCAAATGCGAAGGACTCGCTGACGGCGTTTGAGCAGTTGCTGTATCTGCGGCAGCCGGGATATGGGACCAGCTACATTACGGGCAAGCTGATGCTGGATAAGTTGATGACGGAGTATGGGCACGCGCAGGACCTGGAGGGCAAGCCGTTTGTGCTGCGGGATTTTCTGGACCGGTTCAATAACGAGGGGATGATTCCGGTGGCGTTGATGGAGACGGAGATGGTGCCGGAGAAGGCTCGGGAACCGTAGGGCTCGGCTGGGGATGCAGTGATTTCGGGATACGTTCATTCGCTGTCAGGAGGAATTGTTTGACGCCGATAAGCCGGAAGCTTCCGCAGCCAAAGCGCCATTGCTCGATCTTGCGTGCCATCGAGGCCACGAGGCGCTTCCGAGGGGTGACTCTGCAAGTGCTTTTGCTTGGCGCAGTTGCTGCGGGCGCGCAGATGAAGCTGGAGTTGGCTCCGGGGGCGCGTGTCATGACGATTTCGCCGCCGGGCCAAAGCGGCGCCGAGGAGGTCATTGCCGTCAATCGCTATAACCCGAATCAGGCTGTGATGGCTTATGGCGGGACTGATGGCGGCAAGGCGGCGTATTCGACGGACTCGGGAATTTCATGGACTTTAGTAAATCCGGCCGGTAAGGGGAAGATGGGCGGGAACAAAAGCATTACCTTCGATGATCGTGGGAATGTTTTTCTCGCGTACCAACTGATCGAGAAATTGGGGAGCCCGGGCTACTGGGGGCACAACGCCCACGGCAACGGAATCTGGGTTCGACACTCTACCGATGGCGGCAAGACGTGGGACGCCGATGCTACCCCGGTGCTGGTGTGGCCGAACGGCCAGCCTGCTCCACAACAAGAGGACATGGCTCGGATATGGGCGGATAACGAGCCAGGGAGTCCTTATCGCGGGAATCTCTACCTGGCTTGGATTGACTGGCAGATTGATAAATCGATCGTATTATTTACGCGATCGACGGACCACGGTAAGACCTGGGCCAAACCGTGGCGCATCAGTACCCATGCGGGATTTCCGCGCGACGATACGGGAGCGATCCTGGGGATTCTGGGATCAGTGGGGCCGGATGGGACGCAGTACGTGGTGTGGAACGATATGCTCGACACGGTGCTGGCGATCTCGCGGGACGGTGGGAAGACATTTGAGCCATCGCGACCGATCTTTCAGGTTGGGCCGCCTTACTTTAGTGGAGCGGCGTCCTCGTTTCAGGGGATTCAGCGGGTGATGGGTCTGCCGGAGATTGCGATGGATGAGCGATCGAGCACGCTGTATGTGACGTGGAGCGACTTTCGTAACGGCGATGTGGATGTGTTTCTTTCGCGCTCGGTGGATAAGGGACAGACGTGGTCTCCGCCGCTACGGGTGAATAACGATCCGATCCATAACGGGGCCGATCAGTTCTATCAATGGCCTGCTGTAGATCCGACTAACGGGGACGTGTATGTAGAGTTTTACGATCGGCGGGCTGATCCGGAGAATCGTAAGATCTGGATGACTTTGGCACGGTCTACCGACAGAGGAAAGACGTTCGTTAACTATGCCTGGACGACGAAGCCGTTTGTTGGACACAATACTTTTCTTGGGGACTATCCCTGGCTCACGGCATACGGAGGGCGGGTCTACGGGGCCTGGGCCGAAGCAGTATCCGATACGAAGGCAACGGTTCCGTGCCACGGATGCGGGACGGTGGGTACGCCCGCCATCATTCGGATTGGTATCGCCGACTTCAACAAAATCCACTGATGGCAGAGAGAGGCACTTCGATCCTCTTGTCCCATTCCCCATCAGAGGTTCCTGACTGATTCTGGTGTGGTCAGGTAAAATCGCTCGTTAATGATGCGGCGGCGGGTTTTGCTGGCGTCTACGATTTTTTAGAATCTCAGCGAGGTTTCCAGATGAAGCAACAGGCGGCGGGTGACTCGATTCACTTGGGGAAGAAGAACTTCTGGCATCCGTTCTCGGACATGAGAACGGTTTCGCAGGAACGGGTGGTAATCGAGCGGGGCGATGGAGTCTGGATATGGGACAGCGAGGGGAAGCGCTATCTGGATGGGACGGCGGGGCTTTGGTACTGCTTTGTGGGGTATGGGCGCGAGGAGCTGATTGACGCGGCTACTCGGCAGATGAGGATGATTCCTTCTTATTCGAGCTTTGGCGATTTGACTACGCGATCGACGCTGGAGCTGGCGGAGAAGATTGCTTCGATCAGCCCGTTGGAGGACACGGCGGTGTTCTTTACGAGCGGCGGGTCGGAGAGCGTGGAGACCGGGGCGAAGCTGGCGAAACGATATTGGAACGCGATTGGCAGGCCGGAGAAGCGGATTCTTGTGACGCGTGGGCAGGCTTACCACGGTGTAGGCGGGTTCGGGACGAGCATGGCAGGGATTGCGCCGAATGCGGCCGGGTATGGGCCGTTGCTGCCGGATGTGTTGGTGACGGCCCCGGACGATGTGGACGCGCTGGCTCGGCTGTTTGAGGAGAAGGGCGATCAGATTGCGGCGTTCTTTGGCGAGCCGGTGCGTGGGGCGGGCGGGCTTTATCCGCCGATGAAGGGATATTGGAAGGAAGTGGAGAGGCTTTGCCGGAAGCACGATATTTTGCTGGTGTGCGATGAGGTGATTACGGGATTTGGGCGGCTGGGCGAGTGGTTCGCCAGCACGGCTTATGATTTGCAGCCGGATATTATTCTGGGGGCGAAGGGTGTGACCTCGGGGTATCTGCCGCTGGGTGTGGTGTTGTGTGGGCCGAGGGTGCAGGAGCCGTTCTGGAAGGGCTCGGCGGGGATGTTCCGGCATGGGTATACGTACTCGGGCCATGCTACGGCTTGCGCGGTGGGTGTGGCGAACCTGGAGCTGATGGAGAAGGAGAATGTGGTTGCGCGTGCCGCGTCGATGGCGGGGACGCTACGGATGGAGATGTCGTCGCTGCTGGACCATCCGCTGGTGAAGGAGGTTCGCTGCGAGGGGATGCTGGGCGCGGTGGAGTTGACGGGGGAGGCGAGGGAGGCGGTGCCGAATCTGCTGGACCAGGCGCTGCTGGAGCTGCGGAAGCATGAGGTGATGTCGAGGGTGCTGCTGGGGCACTCGTTGCAGTTCTCGCCTGCGCTGGTGATCTCGCAGGAGGAGATTCGGTTTATGGTGAAGGGGATTCGGGCGGGGCTGGATGCTCTGGGGGCTAGGCTGCCGGAGCTGGCTGCGGCTCGATGAGCGGGGCGGCGGTGGCTGCGGGGAGTGTGTATATCTCCGGGGAGTGGAGGGTGGTGGAGGAGGCGCGTGAGGTGCGGTCTCCCTATGACGGAAGCGTTGTGGGGAGCGTGGCCTGGGCGGGGCGTAAGGAGGCTGAGGAGGCGATTGGTGCGGCGGCGGCTGCGCTGACGAAGCCTCTGGCGGCTCATGCTCGGGCGCGGATTTTGCAAGAGGCGGCGCGGATTCTGCGGGAGCGGCGTGGGGAGTTGGCTCGGGTGATTGCTCTGGAGGCGGGCAAGCCGATTACGGCGGCTCTGGGGGAGATCGATCGGGCGGAGCAGACGCTGTTGTTCTCGGCGGCGGTGGCGCGGACGCTGCATGGTGAGATGGTGGGGATGGACGCGCATCCGGGAGGCGAGGGCCGGGTGGGGATGAGGCTGCGGCTTCCGCTGGGGGTGGTTGCGGCGATTACGCCGTTTAATTTTCCGGTGAATCTGGTTTGCCACAAGATTGGGCCTGCGCTGGCGGCGGGATGCGCTTGTGTGTTGAAACCTGCGGACAAGACGCCTTTGTCGGCGTTGCGGCTTACGCAGGTGTTTGCGGATGCAGGGTTGCCTGCCGGATGGCTGAATACGATTACGGGCGATCCGGTGGAGATTGCGGCGGCGTTTGTGGAGGATGAGCGGGTGAAGGCGATCTCGTTTACGGGTTCGGCGGCGATTGGATGGGGATTGCGCGAGAAGGCTGCTAAGAAGAAGGTGTTGCTGGAGCTGGGGAATGCTACTCCGCTGATTGTTTGCGCGGATGCTGATTTGGCTGCGGCTGCGCAGACGATTGTTGCGGGTGGGTATGGGTTTTCGGGGCAGGCGTGCATCTCGGTGCAGCGGGTGTTTGTGGAAGAGGCGGGTTATGAGCCGTTGATGAAGCTGCTGGTTCCGGCGGTGAAGGCGTTGCGGGTGGGCGATCCCTTGGATGAGGCTACGCAGATTGGGCCGGTGATCAACTCGGCTAGTGTTGAGCGGATTCGTGGATGGGTGGATGAGGCGGTGAGTGAAGGCGCGGAGCTGCTGACGGGGCCGGTGGAGGCGGAGGGGAATTTGCTGAAGCCGATTCTGCTGGCGCATGTTGCGGGTACTAGCCCGGTATTTTGTAGGGAGGCCTTTGGGCCGGTGGTGATGGTGAATAAAGTAAAAGACCTGCGGGAGGGGGTGGCGCTGGCGAATGCTACTCCGTATGGATTGCAGGCTTCGATCTTTACGAAGGATGTTTCGGCGGCGTTGGCGGTGGTGCCGGAGCTGGACTTTGGCGGGGTGATGATTAATGAGTCGCCTACGTTCCGGATCGATAACATGCCGTATGGCGGTAATAAGGATTCGGGGAATACGCGGGAGGGTCCGGCGTATGCGGTGGAGGAGTTTTCGCAGTACAGGACGGTTGTACTTCGTTACGGGGGATAGTGCCGGATGTCGTCTGCCATAGAGTCGCAGGTTGCGGGGTTGTCTGGTTCGGAAGGCGGCGCCGCGGCTGGTGATTTGAAGCGGCATATCGGGCTGTGGAGCGCGATTCTGCTGGTGATCGGGAATGCGATCGGCTCGGGGATTTTTCTTACGTCGGGGATCATGTTTCAGCGGCTGCCTTCGGCTACGCTGCTGATGCTCTCGTGGGCGGCGGGCGGGGCGCTTACGCTGGCGGGGGCGCTGACGTATGCGGAGATGGGGGCGATGTATCCGCAGTCGGGCGGGCTGTATGTGTTTTTGCAGGAGGCGTATGGGCCGTTCCCGGCGTTTCTGTTTGGCTGGACGTGTTTGCTGGTGATTCTTACGGGGCAGATCGCGGCGATTGCGATTGGGTTTGCGGCTTATCTTAGTTATTTCTTTCCGGCTCTTTCGGCGGAGCATGTTTTCTTTTCCGCGACTCTCTTTGGGAAGCACCTGACGGTGCTGGCGAATCAGGCTACGGCATTTGTAACCATTTTGGTTCTTGGGGCTTTGAACTATGTGAATGCGAAGTCGAGCAATGGGCTGAATGCGTTTCTTACGGTGCTGAAGATTGTAGGGATCGCGGTGGTTCCGCTGCTGGCGGTGTTTCTGGCGCGGGCGCATCCGGTGTGGACGCCGGTGGTGCCGCAAGGGGTGGCGCATCCGGCGGCGGCGTTTGGGGTGAGCATGATTGCGGTGCTGTGGGCCTTCGATGGCTGGCAGTATGTTTGCTTTGCGGCGGGGGAGATCAAGAATCCGCAGCGGAATGTTCCGCGGGCGCTTACGCTGGGCGTGCTGCTGGTGATCGTGGTTTTTATGGCGATCAACGTGGCTTACCTGTATGCGCTGGGCGCGGAGGGACTTTCGGGTACGGTGCGGGTGGGTGAGCGCGCGGCCACGGCGCTGGCGGGGAGGCCGGGTGCGGTGGTGCTTTCGGTGGCGGTGATGATCTCGGCGTTTGGCTGCTGCGCGGCGATGATGCTGGTTTGCGGGCGGCTCTTCTTTGCGATGGGGCGGGATGGGGTGTTTCCGCGATACTTCGGCAGGATTCATCCGCGGTTTGGGACGCCGCATACGGCGGTTACGCTGACTACGCTGTGGGCGGCGGTGTTTGCGTTGACGGGATCGTATGAACAGCTCTACACGTATGTGATGTTTGGCGGGCTTTTGTTTGCGGTGGCGGCGGGGGTGTCGCTGTTTGTGCTGCGGGTGAAGAGGCCGGAGATTCCGAGGCCTTATCGGGCGTGGGGGTATCCTGTGGTGCCGATGATTTTTATTGCGGGGATGCTGCTGCTGGTGGTGAATACGCTGATGCAGCGGCCTCGGGAGTCGCTTACGGGGTTGTTGCTGATTTTGCTGGGGGCTCCGGCTTATTTTCTTTGGCGGGCTAGGTCGCGGTAGGGTGGATTGCAGAGTGGATGGGACTCAGGCGGAGGGGCCAGGTAGTGTTTGGCGAATCGGATTTGCCTTTTATTGAAGCAGGAGGCTGTGGAAGGAAGGCATACCCCAGGGGCTGAAGCCCCTTTTCCCTCGGCTGGCAGGGAGGCCCAAGGCTAAAGCCTTGGGGTACCTAGAAGCAAAGGCTGGATTCGTCAGGCACTACCTGAAGCCCCGTCCCTTCAAAGCAATGTGCCGGGATGTCATTTGGGGGCTAGCTATTCGAGGTCGAGGTCGCCGGTTTCGGGTAGGTAGAAGAGTAGAAGCACGGTGACTATAAGTAGGGCCGAGATACAGGTGAGGCTGAAGGCGAAGGTGGCGCTGTGGGAGATGAGGATTCCCATGGCGATGGGGGCTATGGAGTTGGCGACTCGCTGGACGGTTAGGCCGCTGCTGTAGCCTACGCCTCGGACGCTGGTGGGGTAGAGCTCGCCCATCCATGCGTCCCATACGCCCCATGCTCCCTGATTGAAGAAATAGTAGAAGAAGCTGCCGATGTAGAGCGCGGCTATGGTGTAGGAGGCGGCGAGGAAGAATCCGGCGAGGGCGGCGATGACGAGGAAAGACGTCATGACGGGCTTGCGGCCGAAGCGTTTGGTGGCCCAGGAGGCGGCGAAGTAGCCGGGAAGCATCATGAGGGCGGTGATGATGATGAAGGTGTCTCCCTGCGAGGTGGATAGGCCGCGTTGGGAGAGGAGCTCGGGTAGCCAGGTGGCCAGCGCCCAGGTGCTTAGGGTGAGGGTGGTGTTTACGGTGAATTGGAGGATGGTGGGGCGGAGGAGATCGCTGTTGAAGAGGTGGCGGAACTGGGCTTGTTCGGCATTGTCTACGAAGAGGGTGGCCTGTGCATATTGGTCGGTGGATTGTGGATTGAGGCGGTGGATGGTTTGGCGGGCTGTTTGTTGGCGGCCTCGGGAGGCGGCCCAGTAGGGGGACTCGGGGATGGCGTAGTGGATGACCAGCGACCATAGGCCGACGATGGAGCTGATGGCGAGGATGACGTGCCAGCCCATGCCGCGAAAGAAGTGAACGACGGTGACGGCGAGGAGTAGGCCGATGGGCCATCCTGCGGCGAGGCAGACGGAGCCTGAACCGCGGTGACGCAGGGGGAGAAGCTCTTCGAGGAGGATGAAGGGGGAGACGAGTACTCCCGAGAGGGCCATGCCGCAAAGGAAGCGCATGATCCAGAGGGCGGTGAAGGAGTTGAGGAAGGCACTGCCTAAGGAGAGGACTCCGTAGAGGGCGAGGCTGACTACGATGGTCTTTTTGCGGCCATAGCGGTCGGTGAGTTTGCCCCAGAGGAGGCAGCCGGGGATCATGCCGACGTAGATGGCGCTGAGAAGAGTGCCTAGCTGGGTGGGGGAGAGGTGGAGGTCGGCGGAGAGGATGCTGCCGGTGAGGACGACGATCATCATCTCCCATGCGTCGATGACGAAGGCGATGAAGAGCGCGGCGCCTGCTTTCCAGTGGGCAGCGGTGAGGGGCATCTCGCGGAAGATCTCGCCTACGGCTATGCGTTCGGTGGTGGCGGTCTCGCTGGGCTCTGTCATCTTGCCTCGCTGTGGTGATTTATGTGGCGGTGGATCGCAGGGTGTTTGTGGCTTCTGTGTCGATGGCTCCGGTGGTTTGGTCGAGGACTACTTTGTAGATGGTGAGGGCCTGGTCGGGGGTGATGTATCCGTCGAGGAGATCCTGATGGACTAAGAGCGGGTCGCGCTCAATGGCTGGGCCGTATCCGGCTCCGCCTCCGGTGCGGATGCTTACTACGTCGTTGTGCTGCATGGGGTGCGAGAGGATCTTGCGGACTCGCTGGAGGGTCTTGCCGTCACGCTGGAGGTACATGCCGTTGAGGGTGCCTACTTCGCCGCCTTCGAGGCTCCACGGTGGGACGACGGCGCGGTTGATGTCGGTGGTGAACTCGGCGGTGCGGTTGAGGATGCGGTAGTCCTTGATGATGCCGAGGCCGCCGCGATGTTTGCCGTGGCCGAAGCCTCCTTCTACGTTGAGGGCGTACTGATCGACGCGGATGGGGTAGCGGGACTCGATGATCTCGATGCTGGCGGCGTAGGTTTCGCCGTCGGCGAAGCAGACGAGCGCGCTCTCGCCGTCTTCGTTATAGGCTCCGCCCCAGCCGCCGGGGTTGGGTTCTACGAGGGCGAAGGGCTCGTTGTTGTCGTCGCGGATGCCGGCGACGATATCGGAGACGACGCTGAGGAAGTGGCCGGCCCCGAGATGGTCGGGGACGTGCGGGGCGAGGGCTTTCCAGACGAGATCGGCGGCGTAGGTGAGTGCCTCCCAGTAGACGGAGGTGGCGGCGGGACGCTGCGCGTGGAAGATGGTGCCTTCTTCCGCGATGACTTTGAGAGGGGCGATGAGGCCCTGGTTGTAACGCTCGTGCGGGGCTATGAGCGCCATGTAGACGACGCGGACTGCGGCCACGGTTCCGGGGTAGGTGGTATTGAGAGAGAAGGGAAGTTGCGGGGAGTTGCCGGTGAAGTCTACGCGGAACTCGTCTTCGGTGATGTCGATCTCTACGTGTACGGGGAGGGGCTGGTCGTTGGGGCCGCCTTCGTCGAGGAAGTCGCGGCTGGAGAAGTGTCCCTTGGGAAGCTTCTGCAAGCCCGATTTTGCAAGGGCCGCGCCGCTGGTGAAGATGTAGTCGAGGGTGGCGTCGTAGGTGGCTCTGCCGTATTTGCGGATAATCTCTTCGATGCGTTTAGCGGCGGCTCGCAGACCGGCTACCTGGGCCTCCATGTCTCCGATGGACATGTCGGGGAGGCGGGAGTTGCGGCGGATGACGGAGACGAGGTCTTCGTTGCGCTTGCCCTGCACGTAGAGGCGGCAGGGCGGGAGTTGCAGACCTTCCTGAAAGATCTCGGTGCGGCCGGGGCCCCAACTGCCGAAGCTCATTCCTCCTACGTCGTTCCAGTGGCCCTTGCTTACGGCGAAGCCGACTAGCTCGGTTTCGATGTGGATGGGCATGACTACGGCTACGTCGTTGAGGTGGCTGCCGCTGAGGAAGGGGTCGTTGAGGATGATGATGTCGCCGGGGGCGAGAGTGGATGCGCCGTACCAGTTGATTACGGCCTTCACGTTGAAGTCGAGCATACCGACGAAGGCGGGGGTGGCGATGGCCTGTGCTACTACGTCGCCGGTGTGGTCGGTGATGGCGGTGGAGAAGTCGAGCACGTCGTAGATGATGGGGCTCTGCGCGGTGCGGGCGGTGACGGCGAACATCTCTTCGCTGGCGGCGATGATGGCGTTGCGAACGATGCTGAGCGTGAAGACGTCGATGGGTTGGGAGGTCGATGTCATTGGGCGGTTCCTTCGATGAGTTCGATGAGCAAGTTGCCGAACGAATCTACGGTGGACTTGAAGTTGGGCGGGATGACTACGGTGGTGGTGCTCTCTTCGATGACGGCGGGGCCGGTGATGGTGTCGCCTACGATGAGGTGAGGGCGCTGGTAGATGGGAGTTTCTACTTCGCCTGAATCCTGCCAGAAGACTTTGCGGGTAGAGGATGGCGTGAGCGAGCCTATGCGACTCGTGGGAGTTACATTTTGCAGGGTGGGCTTGCCTACGTTTGCGGTTCCTTCTACCACCACGTTGACCAGCTCGATGGCGCTGTCGAGGGTGAAGCCGTATTCTTTGCGATGTTCTTCGTTGAAGGCGGCTTGTATGGCTTCCAGGCTTACGGAGGTCAGGGGGCCTTCGGGGACGTTGACGCGGATGGTGTGTTCCTGGCCGTAGTAGCGGACGTCGGCCATGCGGGCGAGTGTAATGGATTCGGTTACATTCTCGGATTGGAAGGTGGAGAGGATCTCCTGTTCGAGATCGCGGAAGCCTTTGTCGATGATGGTGTTGACGTCGTTGCGGTCGAGGCGGGAGATCATGGTCCGCATGGTGGTGTGTTTGAGGTCGCTCATGAGCAGGCCCCATGCGGAGAAGTTGCCGGGGGGAATTGCGGGGATGAGGACGCGGGGGATTTCGAGCTCGCGAGCGATGAGTGCGGCGATCATGGGGCCGGAGCCTCCGTAGGTGAGCAGGCAGAAGTCGCGCGGATCAAAGCCGCGTTGGATCGAGATGAGCCGCAGGAGCTGCGCGGCATTGTTCATGGCGATGCGCATGATGCCCAGCGCCATCTGCTGCACGCTGATGGAGAGGCGTTCCGCGAGTTTGGCGATGGCTGATTCTGCGAGGTGACGCTGCACGGGAAGCGCGCCGCCGAGCAGGTATTCGGGGTTGATGATGCCCAGCGCGATGAAGGCATCGGTAAGGGTGGGTTCGGTGCCGCCTCGTCCGTAGGCCGCAGGGCCGATGTTGGCTCCGGCATTTCTGGGGCCGACCTTGAGGTCGGCGTTGGCATCGATCCAGGCAAGGCTGTTGCCGCCTACGCCGATCTCGACGACATCGACGACGGGAACCTTGATGGGATAGCCGGGGTTGTGGTCGTCGCGCTCGATGGCGTAGTCGCCCATGTAGCGAATTTTGCCGTCGTGGACGAGGCTGGCCTTGGTGGTGGTGCTGCCGCCGTCGAGCGCGATGACGTTGGGTTCGCCGATCCACGAGGCTAGTTGTACCGCGCCTACGATTCCCGCTACGGGGCCGGATTCTACGGTCTCGATGGGGCGATGCGCGGCGTAGTCGAAGGAGGCCACGCCGCCGTTGGAGAGCATCATGTAGAGCGTGCCGGGGATGCCTTCGGCGCGAAGCTCCTGACTGAGCTCGTGGACGTAGCGCTTGATGACGGGCATGACGTAGGCGTTGAGGACGGTGGTGCTGGTGCGCTCGTACTCGCGCCACTCGCGGCAGACATCGGCGGAGATGGTGAGATGAGGGCGTTTTTCGATTTTGCGCGAGGAGAGATGTTCCTGAATGATGGCGCGGGTTTCGTACTCGTTCGCGGGGTTTGCGTAACTGTTGATGTAACAGATGGCGATGGCCTCGACCTGCTTTGCGAGGAGGTCTTCGAGCGCATGGATGAGCTGGGTTTTGTCGACCGGAGTGAGGACTTCGCCGGTTGCGGAGACGCGCTCCGATACCTCGTAGCAGAGGGAGCGGGGGACGAAGGGTTTGGGCTTGTGGTAGCGGAGGTTGAAGATATCGCGGCGGTTGGCGCGCTGGATAGAGAGGACGTCGCGGAAGCCGGAGGTGGTGATGAGGCCGACTTTTGCGCCGGTGCGCTGGAGGATGGAGTTGATGACGAGGGTCTGGCCGTGGAGGAGATGCTCGACGGTGGAGGGCTGGAGGCGACTCTCTTTGAAGACCTCTTTGACGCAGCGCTTGAGGTCGTCGGGCGTGGTGTAGGTCTTGGACCAGTACATCTGGCCAGTGGAGAGATCGATGGCGGCGAGGTCGGCGAAGCCTCCGCCTATATCAATGGCAACGCGAACAGACAAGGGGGTGATCCTTTCTTCACGAATGCTGCTGATTGAGGTTTTCTGTATGGTACTGAACTTGGAGTAGCTGGGCGAGAGGATTCGATTGTTGCCTCTTTAATAAAGATTACGAGTCATGCCCTGGAGGGCGTCTCCAGAGCATGACTCGATGGGGTGTTGCTAGTGGTTGGGCGCTGCCGCGGCGTGGGGGCTTCAGAAGGAGATGGTTCCGGCGAACTGCAGGGTTCGTCCGGGGGCTCCGTTGTTGCCTGCCGCCGAAGAACCAGTGACGGAGGTGACTTGTCCGAAGCTGGAGCTGGTCATGTCGGTGCTGGGATTGGCGAAGGTCGGGTGGTTGAGGGCGTTGAGCGCGTCGAGCCGGAACTGGAAGCTGATGCCCTCGCGAATGGTGAAGCTGCGGAAGATGGAAGCGTTGAACTGGAGCTGGCCGGGGCCGCTGAAGACATTCTTGCCGACATTGCCCTGCGTCGGAAGTCCATTGACGGAGGCAGGCCGCGCAAAGGCCGTGGTATCGAACCAGGGATGTCCTACTCCGATCTGATGGAGTTTGTGGAAGGGAGCCACCTGATTGGGGGTTTGCGTGGTGCCGGGAGCGTTGAGCGCAGTGGAGCTGGCGGAGAAGAAGAGCGGCGTGCCGGTCTGGGCCCCGAGAAGCGAGCTGAGTTCCCAGCCACCGGCGAGAGCAGAAGCGATGCCGTCGTGGAGGAGCTGCTTGTTGCGTCCGAATGGCAGCTCGTAGACGAAGCTCTGAGCGTAGGTGAGGCGCGTGTCCCAGGAGAGTGGCGCGTAGTCGCGGTGGGGATCGATGTAGAAGTTATACCCGGCGAGGCCGCCGCCGGTGGAGTTGTACCCCATGCCTTTCTGCCAGGCGAAGGAGGAGGTCCAGGTGAAGCCCTCGGAAAAGCGATGCTGGAGGCGAAGCTGAAGAGCGTTGTAGTTTGCGCTGGTGCCTTTGGGAAGCAGCTCGGTGGCGGCTGTGCGTCCGAAGGCCTTGTATTCGGGCTGGCCCTGGGCTCCGGCGCCGATGACGAGACCGGCGTTGAGGTTGAAGTTTCCGGGGATGTGTCGGCCTGAGTTGCCGACGTAGGCCATGGTGCTGACCCATTGATGACCCCAGTTCTGCTCGATGGTGAGGTTATAGGAGGTCACGATGGGATCGTGGTAGTTGGTGTTGACGGTGACCCAGCTTGAGTTGAGGAGCAGGGAGCCGGTGGCCGGAATGATTCCAGTGTTCGGAATGACGGGCTGCGGCGCGGTAGGAAAGCCCTGCGAAAGAGTCAGGGGCTGCCCGGAAGAGTTGCTGGCGGGAGCGTAGCTGCTCAACGCGTTGAAAGAGATGTTCTGCTTGACGGGATAGTTGTACGCATAGAACTTGTCGGGGAACGGAGTGCTGGACATGCCGAAGCCGCCGCGTATCACGGTGGTGGGCGTGGCACGATACGCAAATCCGACGCGCGGCTGGAAGTTGGAGAACCGCTTGTTCATGCCGATGTTCATGGGAACATTGCCGTAGCCCGCGACGGAGAGGGTGTTATCGGCGGGGTTGTACTGCGAGAAGCCGCCTTTGGCTCTTGGCGTTGGAGGAGCGTAGTACTCCCAGCGCAGCCCATAGGTGAGGGTGAGCTTGGGGGTGGTTTGCCATGTGTCCTGAAGGAAGGCGAAGTAGAGCTTCTGCCGGAATGAGGCATCGCCGACGTTGACGTCGATGCCTGCACTGCTGGGGAGATCAAGCACGAAGCTGGCCATGTCGTTGGCGTAGCTGGTTGCGGCGCCGGGGAGCCCTGTCTGGCCATCGGCGTAGACGTAGGCGCCGCGTGTGCCGAAGACCTGGCCCTGGGTGATGTCGTCGCGAATGGCGCGGGTTTCAAAGCCTCCCTTGATGGAGTGATCGCCGAGGATCTTGGTCACGTTTACGACGGCATCGATGTTGGTTTCGGGATCGGTCTCGGGAAGAAACGCCTGATATCCGACGATGGGCGCGGAGTAGCCGTTGATGGTGAAGTTGGGGACTCCGCTGCTGGTGAGACTGTTATTGATGTTCGGAATTCCGAGATCGGTTGCGGTATTGATGCCATAGTCGCTTTGGAACTGGATGTTGTTGAAGTAGTTGACGCCTAAGCGTCCCTCGGCAAAGAGAGTGGGCGTGAAGATGTGGGTGTATTCGCCGGCTGCGACCCAGGTAGTGTCGGTGCCTGTTCCTTCGTAGCCGCCTGCGGCGGGACCACCGGCATTGCCGAAAGCGGGGTCTTGCGTGGTGTTGACGACCTCACGGCTGAAGCGGGCGGTGAGGTGATCTTTTTCCAGAACGTTCTGATCCACCTTGATATCGAAGGTGGTGGAAGACTGGCGCAGCCCGACGGACTCCTGGAAGTTGCTGGTGTTTCCAGCACCGTTGATGTTGGGTAGGGGAATGAGGGCGAGAACGTTCTGCGGGATCTGCCGGAGGCGGGTCAGCGGAATGACGTTGGGTGTGCCGATGGGAATGCCCTGGGCAACGTTCGAGCCATCGGAGACGAACTGCTTGCGGCCGGTGCCATCGGGGTTTCCGGTGGTTGGGTCGTAGATGACCGTTGGGCTGGTGCGGAAGTCGCCGTTGCGAAAGGGCGCGCTGGGAACGCTGAAGAGACTGAAGACGCTGCTGTTATTCGAGTAGCGGAGAAAATCGCCAAAGAAGAAGGTGCGGTTTTTCAAGACCGGTCCGCCGATGGTGCCTCCATCGTAGTTGTTGGTAAAGCGCGGAAATTTTCCGGTGTTGTTGAAGTAGGAGCGCGCCGCGGTGGAGCTGACGGAGTTGTAGGCGTAGACGGAACCATGGAAGGAGTTGGTGCCTGACTTGAGTGTCACGTTGGTGACGGCACCGCCGGAGCGACCGAACTCGGGCGCGTAGTTGCTGGTCTCGACGTCGACGGTTTGGATGGCGGCGGCGGGAGGGATGTAGATCTGAAGCAGGCCGCCGCGCTGGTTGTCGTCGATGCCTTCGAGCTGGAGATTGTTGACCATCTCGGATTGGCCGTTGACGTGGAAAGATTGGGAGTTCTGAGAATCGAAGAACGCGGAGTGGTCGTAGATCGGCGTGGTGACGCCGGGGACGAGAGACTGGAGGCTCTGGAAGTTGCGGTTGGAGCTGAGAGGAAGATCTTCCACCTGCTTGGTTTCAAACTGGACGCTGACGTCGGAGCGGTCCGTCTGCAGGAGCGGAGCGGAGTCGGTGACGGTGATGGATTGAGAGACGGAGCCGGGCTGGAGGGTCACATCGAGCCGGGCCGTGGTGTTGACCGGAACCTGAACGTCTTTGGTGGCCTGGGTCTGGAAGCCCTGCATGGTGATCGTAACGGTGTAGACGCCGGGAGGCAGGAAGGTGAACTGATAGTTGCCGCTGTCATTGGTGGTTTGGGTAAAGGCGACGTTGGTCCGCTGCTCGACGATCTTGACCTGGGCATGGTCGATAGTTGCCTTGGAGGTATCGGTAACGTTGCCGACGAGTGTGGCGGTAACGGCCTGTCCATAGGCCATGAGCGATGTTCCGAACAGGAGGACAGGCGACAATATAGACAGCAGGAATCGTGACATTCTGGTCTCCTCAAAAGCCAATCACTGCAACAGGGAATACGGACAGAGCCGACGGGAGATATCGAGATTTATTACAAGACCGACAGTTTGTGGTCCCCGAAGGCAGACGTATGCTAGTCACACTGTCAGACCATCGTCAAGTCGAAAATGAAGTAATTGTCTGACTTTTTCTTTTCCTGAAATTCGTCGATTTACTGTGTCGGTGGTGTTAGGCTTCCGCAGAATCGTGGTGATTGGCTGCGCGTTCTCTGTACATGTTCGAGACGCGGCAGGAGCAGATGCGGCGCATCTCTTTGCCTGCGGCAAGATAGATATGCTACGGAATACGTGGTGTTGGTCCACATAGGAGAATCTCTTTGCGACAGATCGTTTTACAGGTGTTTCTGTTATGGGCGATTGCAGACGCGATGGCTGGGGGCCAGAGTGCGAGGGTCTCGATTGATGCCGGGCGTCTGGAGGGCGCTGCACAGAATGGCGTTGTCTCGTTCAAAGGCATACCATTTGCCGAGTCTCCGACGGGCAAGCTGCGGTGGCGTCCGCCACAGCCGGTGAAGGTGTGGAAGGGAATTCGCAAAGCAGATGCTTATGGCCATGACTGTATGCAGCTTCCGGCTCCGGGGGAGGCGGCTCCGGCAGGCACTACTGCACGGGATGAAGATTGCCTGTATCTGAATGTGTGGAGGCCTGGGCATGAGGCCAAGAGGCGGCTGCCGGTGATGGTGTGGATCTACGGTGGCGGCTTCTTGAATGGTGGAGCTTCGCCCGCGGTGTATGACGGAAGCGCCTTCGCGCAGAGGGGCGTGGTGTTCGTCAGCTTCAACTATCGGCTGGGGCGTTTTGGCTTCTTTGCGCATCCGGCGTTGACCGCGGAAGATCCTCATGGGCCATTGGGCAATTATGGCTTTATGGACCAGATTGCGGCGTTGCAATGGGTGCGGCGGAATATCGCTGCCTTTGGCGGAGACCCGGAGAACGTGACGCTCTTTGGAGAGTCGGCAGGAGGCTCTTCGGTACATACGATGATGACTTCACCGATGGCGCGTGGGCTGTTTGCGAAGGCGATTGTCGAGTCGGGAGGAGGGCGCGATGCCGCTCAGCCACGCGCTTTGCTGGCGCGGGATGCGAAGCCGGGCGCTCCGCCGCCGGGCGAGACGGTGGGACTGGAGTTCGCGCAGAGCAAGGGGATTGCGGGAACGGACGCTAAGGCGTTGGAGGCTTTGCGGAGTTTGTCTCCTGAGGCGCTGGTGGACAATCTGAATATCATCACGCGAAGGACGGGGCACTCGACGGCATCGACGTATCCGGGGCCGATGATTGACGGCAAGGTGGTGAAGGAGACAGCGCAGGCGGCCTATGAAGCCGGGCGGCAGATGAAGCTTCCGATGATGATTGGAGCGAATGACAACGACCTGGCGTATCCGCAGGGGAACACGGTGGACGAACTGCTGGCACCGTTTGGAGCGCGTTTGCAGGAGGCTCGAAGGGAGTATGACCCGGAGGGCAAGAACAATATTCATGACGTTGGCGTGCGCGTGGCGAGCGATCGTGCGGAGGTGGAGCCAGCGCGTTTTCTGGCGCGGCTGCTGACGGGGCAAGGACAGAGGATTTATCTTTACCGTTTCTCGTATGTGGCGCAGGTGATGCGAAAGGAGTGGCCGGGAGCCACTCATGCTTCGGAGGTGCCCTTTGTGTTCGATACTGTGGCGGCGCGGTATGGTGAGTCCCTGACGCCGGAGGATCGGAAGATGGCCGACGCTACCATTGCCCGCTGGGTTGGGTTTGCGAAGACCGGCAAGCCGGATGTGGAGGGAGGAGCTTTGTGGCCTGCGTTCGATCCGCATCATGAGCTGATGATGAACTTTACAGCGCATGGACTTGCTATGGAGACAGACCCGTTGAAGGCGAGGCTCGATCTGACAGAAGGGACGTACTCCGATGCTCGTGGAGAACGCCGTTAATAATCGACGACGTCAGAGATCAATCGTATGGTGACGAAGCTTAATCATTCCCGCGCCGGAGTTATTCAGGCAAAGATCAGGCCGATCGTCAGGACGTCGATCAGCGACAAGATCGTGGAACAGCTTATGAAGCTGATTGCAGATGGCGATCTTAGACCGGGGCAGTTATTGCCGACGGAGAAGACGCTGTGCGTGTACTTCGATGCAGGACGCTCCTCTTTGCGGGAGGCCTTGCAATGTCTTTGTATCGTTGGCGTTCTGAGCAGGCGCGCTGGAGAGGGAATCGCCGTTGCCGAGGGAGGGAACAAGTTTCTTCAGAAGTTTGTGGAGTGGCGGATCATCACGGAGCAGCACGATATTGAAGACCTGATGCAGGTACGGATCGCGCTTGAGAGTGTAACGGCAGAGGGGGCTGCCCGGCAGGCGAAAGAGGAGGGCATTGCAGAGCTTTGTCTTCTGCTGGAAAAGATGAAAGGCGCGGCAGACGATAAGAAGCTCTTTGCGGCTCTCGATCTGAAGTTTCATCTTTACCTGGCCGAGGCTTCTGAGAATTCACTTTTGCTTCATCTGATCTCCACGATTCGAAATCAACTGGAGAAGATGATCGACAGGGTGTTGCCTCTGCCTGATGCTATGCCGCTCTCGCTGAAGGAGCACATTGCTATTGTCGATGCGGTGGCGTGTCATGATTCGGCGAAGGCGTGTGCGGCGATGCGTCGTCATCTGAATGCGACGCTGAAGCGGTATCACCGCGCGCTTGACGTTCAGCGCGTATCGACAGCCTCGTTCGGTCATAAGAAAAGTTCAGGCGGGAGTAAGCAAACAGGGAAGGCTAACGTTCCAGCGAAGACTGGGGCTCAACAATATGCTCCGGAGATCCTGCTGCCGGTCCATTGACAATGGTCTGATAGGCTGAATAGGATCAACCGCTAACTACATTCGTGCGCATGGTTTTATCTTCTGGGGAGAGTATATGGATCGTCGCGACTTCTTGAAATCGAGTGGGACTGCAGCGCTTCTGGCCACGGTGGCCCCGGAGAGCTTTGCGGAGGGACAGGCTGGGGCTGTCACTCTTGTTGTCGATCCGGCAGATGCCGTTGCCGCGGCAGGGCCGTCAACGTGGGCCGTGGAGCAGTTGTCGCAGGAGCTGAAGTCGCGCGGTGTTGCGGTCGCACGCGTGGCGAGCGTTGAAGCTGCGAATAAGAGTAGCCTCTGCATTGTGGCGGCAGGAGCAAATTCTTCTTCCGCTACGTCGCTCTTGAAAGCTGCAAAGGTTATGGTAAAACAAGCGCCGGAGTCTCTGGCGATTGTGCGAAGCTCACGCGGCGGCAAGCCGCTTCTGCTGGCCTGCGGCTATGATGTGCGCGGTCTTGTGTACGCGTTGACGGAGTTGACGGATACTGTTCAGCTTGCGTCCGATCCTCAGCGTGCGCTGGCGAATGTAACAACGATGGAGGAGCATCCGGCGAACCAGGTGCGAAGTATGACGCGGCTTTTCTGCAGCGATGTGGAGGACAAGCCCTGGTATAACGATCGCGAGATGTGGCCGAAGTACTTTGACATGCTGGTGGCCCAGCGGTTCAACCGGTTCAACCTTGCTTTCGGGATTGGCTATGACTTTATTCGCAAGGTCACGGATGGATACTTCCTGTTCACTTATCCGTTTCTGCTGAAGGTGCCGGGATATAACGTTCGTGTGCCACAGCTTCCGGATGCGGAGCGCGATCACAACCTGGAGATGTTGAAGTACATCGGCGAGCAGTGCGTGATGCGCGGGCTGGAGTTCCATGTGGGCCTGTGGATGCATGGCTATGTATGGATCGATAGCCCGAACCCGAACTACACCATCGAAGGGCTGGACAAGACGACGCATGGGCCGTATTGCCGCGATGCGGTGCGGTTGCTGTTGCAGACGGTGCCGAATATTCAGGGACTCACGTTTCGTATTCACGGCGAGAGCGGCGTGGAGGAGGGCAGCTTCGAGTTCTGGAAGACGGTCTTCGACGGCGTGGCGACGTGCGGACGCAAGGTGCCGATTGACATGCACGCGAAGGGGATGAGCCCGCAGATGACGGAGATCGCGCTGAACACGCGGCAGCCGGTGCAGATGACGCCGAAGTTCTGGGCAGAGCATCTAGGGATGACGTATCACCAGGCGGACATTCGCGTGCTCGAAAAGCCAAAGACGGAGAACAGGACCGGCTTGATGGCTTTGAGCGATGGGACGAGAAGTTTTCTGCGGTATGGGTATGGCGATCTTCTGCCGGAGGACCGCAGGTGGACGGTGGTTCATCGCATCTGGCCGGGAACGCAGCGAGTTTTGCTGTGGGGCGATCCTGTGTTTGCAGCGGGCTACTCCCGCGCTTTCAGCTTCTGCGGCAGCAACGGCGTAGAGATCATGGAGGCGTTGTCGTTCAAGGGCCGGCGCGGTTCGGGTCATGCCGGAAGCCGCTGCGCCTATGCCGATGCGTCCTACGATACTCGATGGGATTGGCAGAAGTACGAGTATGGAACCCGGTTATGGGGGCGTATGCTCTATAACCCGGAGACGAAGCCGGAGGTGTGGCAGCGTCTTCTGAAGCAACAGTATGGGCCGGGCGCGGATGCGATGGAGAGTGCGCTGGCCAATGTCAGCCGGATTCTGCCGATCATTCTGACGGCACATGCGCCTTCCGCGGGCAACAATACTTATTGGCCGGAGTTGTATTTCAATCACTCCATGGTCGATGCGGAACATCCCGGACCATATCGCGATTCTCCGGTGCCGCGTGTCTTCGGCACGGTGAGCCCGATGGACCCGAAGCTGTTTCAGAGCATCAACGAACATGCCGAATATCTGCTGGAGAGCCGCTCGGATGGGAGATACAGCCCGATTGAGGTGGCGCAGTGGATCGAGGACTATGCGGCAGCCGGACGAAAGAGCCTGGCGCAAGCGGAGACCAGTTCTACGGGGCGCGGTACTGCGGTGTATCGTCGCGCGAAGGTCGATATTTTGATTCAGGCCGGACTCGGCGAGTTTTTCTCGGCGAAGCTTCGGGCGGGCGTGCTCTTCCATCTATTCGAAGTTACGGGAGAGAACGCTGCGTTGCAGGAGGCTGTTGCGCAGTACAAAAAAGCGCGTGGAATCTGGGCCGAACTGGCAAACGTTGGCAAGGATGTTTACATGACGGACATCACGCTTGGCGAGGAGCCGCAGTTGCGCGGTCACTGGCTGGATCGTCTGCCCGCGATGGACAAAGATATCGAGGCGATCTCGGCGAAGCGGAACAACACGTCTGCGGCGATGGCTTCGCCTAAGCTTGCCGCTGCCATACAGCAGGCGGTTGGGCAGCCTCAGCGCAAGGCGATCAGGGCACAGCATCATGCTCCAGCACGTTTCGGTCGAGGGCAGGCTCTGCCGCTTACGATCGATGCTCCATCCGGTACTACGCGCGTGCGGCTGCACTATCGTCATGTAGACCAGGCGGAGAACTACCAGGTGGTTGCGATGGAACAGAAGGGGACCCAGTTTACGGCGAGTATTCCGGCGGCGTACACGCAAACAGAGTTTCCGCTTGAGTACTTCTTTGAGGTGAGCGACAGCACAAATGTTGCCGGAATTTATCCGGGATTTGCGCCTGATCTAACAAACCAGCCTTATTTTGTGGTGCGGAGCGTGTAAATCCGTTAGCCGGATCATTCTATGATCCGGCCTTTGCAATCGGTGCGGTTGTTCGCTTCAACGGTTGGTTGAGCGATCGTACCGATTGTGTTGACATCGGAAACAAGTTTCCCTATACATCAACTATGCACAGCTATTCTGCCAAGCTTTGGTGTTGTTGCCGCCTCATCGCAGGTGGGTGTGCTCGTGGAGTGAAAGTTCTGCTCTAACTGACAGGACGCAATAGAGTTTGCGAGATGCCCGCCTCTTCCTGAGCGGGCATCTTTGTCTATGGACCTTGTGACCCGCTGCACGTATTCCCACGCTGCATCGACCAAGGAACCTGGACAAGACAATGAATCGAGTTACTTCTCGTAGAGATTTTGTAAAACTGTCACTGGCTGCTGTCTCCGCATCGGCTCTGGGCGCGACTCCGTCTGCCAGCGCTGAGCGACCCAATATCGTCTTCATTCTTGCCGATGACCTGGGGATTAACGATGTGAGCGTTTATGGACAGAAGAAGTTCCGCACGCCACACATCGATGAGCTTGCCAGCCGCGGAGTCCGCTTTACGGATGCTCATGCCGGAGCCCCGGTATGCGCTCCTTCGCGCAGTACATTGATGAGCGGTCTGCATACCGGGCACACGCGTGTTCGCGGCAACTTCGCTCTTGCCGGGGGACACGTCGGCAGCAAGGGAGACCAGAAAGTGCGTCGGGCAAATATTCTGCCGGAGGACCGCACGGTTGCGGACTACCTGAAGCAGGCGGGCTATCACACGGGCCTGATGGGTAAGTGGCATCTCGATGGCTACGATCCCGGTGCTACCCCGACCGATCATGGCTTCGATGAGTTCAAGGGGTGGCTGGTTCAGAACGGAAAGAGTCAGGGGTACTGGCCGACTGAGTATTACCACGAGAAGGAACTCATCCATATCCATGAGAACGATGATGACCACCGTGGCCGCTACGAGACTGAGCTCTGCATTGAAGACTCCTGCGACTTCATCCGCCGGAACGCAGCCAAGCCGTTCTTTCTGTATATGGCGTACTCCAACCCGCATAGCCCATATCTTTCCCCGACGCTAGGTTCGGCTGCGGGAGCGCCGTGGGACAGGGATGAGAAGACCTATGCCTCGATGAGTGAGTTTCTGGATCAGGGAGTGGGGAGTGTTCTTCGCACGCTCAAAGAGAGCAACCTGGAGCGGAATACTATTGTGTTCTTTGCTTCCGACAATGGGCCGCGGTCGGAGCCTACTGAACAACAGACGAAGGTCGTAAACTTTTTCGATTCGAATGGGATTTATCGCGGATATAAGCGCGACCTCTACGAAGGCGGCATTCGCGAACCATTTATTGTGAGCTGGCCGGGAAAGATCACGCCGGGATCGACGAACAATACACCGATCTACTTCCCGGATTTTCTGCCTACGGCACTGAGTCTTGCCCATGCTTCAATTCCGAAGGGCCTGGATGGCATTGACCTTACTCCCACGATTCTTCATCGCACTCCTGTGAAGGACCGCTTTCTCTACTGGGAGGCGTATGAGCCGTCGTTCTTTCAGGCTGTGCGCTGGGGTAAGTGGAAGGCGGTCCGGTTTCATCGAGAGGGGCCGGTTGAGCTCTACGATCTGAGTGCGGATATCAGCGAGAAGAACAATGTGGCTGATGCGAATCCATCGGTGGTTGCGCGGATTGAGGAGTATCTTCGCACTGCACGGGCTGACTCTGCTGAGTATCCTCTGGCTGCAGCTACGGGACAGTGATCCTTCTCTGTAGCGGCTCTCTGACGCGGTCTCCTCTTTAGGAGACCGCGTATTTGGCTGCTGTCTTTTCGTTGATGGTAATGCCAAGGCCGGGACGGTTGGAGAGGGGAAGGGCTCCGTTGACGATCTCTTCGGCCGGACTGATAAGCTCGGCACGCCAGGGGACTTCGCCGTAGGAGAACTCGAGGATATTGAAGTTTGGGGTGGTGGCGATGACGTGGGCCGCGGTGACGTTGCCGACGGGACTGGCTGGGCCATGCGGTGCCGTGAACAGTCCGGCTCCTTCGGCGATAGCGGCGATCTTCTTCAATTCGAGCATTCCGCCGCAGACTTTGACGTCGGGCATGATGATATCTACGGCCTCGGCCTTGATGTAGGGATAGAAACCGGCGACTCCGTGCTGAGATTCTCCACCGGCGGTAGGCATCTTTGCGGCTTTGTTGATTGCTGCGAGATCGGTGATGGGCTTGGACTCGGTGACTTCTTCAAGCCAGAAGAGGTTAAGGGGTTCGAAGCGACGGGTGAGCTCGAGGCCGTTCTTGAGATCGAAGCGGCTATGCACGTCGATGAGGAGGTCGCGCTGGTCGCCGATGACCTTACGGACGGCGGTGGCGCAGTCGATGCCGAAGCGGCTGTACTCTTCGATCTTTGCAGGATCGGTGACCTTGTGAGGCATATCGTCGAAGGGGGCGAGTTTGATGGCGTCGAAACTGGCAGCGATGGCCTTCTCGGCCATGCGGGCAAAGCCTTCGGGGGTGCGATCGACTGTGGAGCGGTTGATGTTGCCATAGAGGCGGATGCGGTCGTGGATGCGGCCGCCGAAGAGCTCGTAGGTGGGAACGCCGAAGACCTTGCCACGGATGTCCCAGAGGGCCTGTTCGAGTGAGCTGGCAGCGACGGCGGCGTTGGCTCCATGCTGCGCGACGATGGGGTCGGTCGCTTTGCGGAACCACTCGATGTCGAAGATGCTGCGGCCGCGCAGGAGATCGGAGAACTGCTTGAGGTAGGCGAGGGTCTGGTCGTCTTTGCTGCTCTGCGTGGCGTCCCCGATGCCGGTAATGCCGCCAGCGGTCTTGAGGCGAGCAATGATCCAGTTGCCGCGATGGTTGACCTTGACGTGAAAGACCTCAAGGGTGTCCACGGTGAGCTTGGCGCTTCCTTTCTGGGCCAGGGAGTGTTGCTCGGCAGCAAAGGCCAGAGGAGTCAGGGCGAGGGCTTTCAGGGTGTCTCTACGGTTCATCATGATCAGAATTCCTTTCTTATAGAGCAGCCGTTTTAAGGCAGCGCGAAGGCGATGTAAACACCGCCAGTCTTTCCCTTGCTGTGCATACCGCCTCCAGCGGCGATGAGGATGTACTGTTTGCCGTTGGCCATGTAGGTGGAGGGAGTAGCCAGGCCGGAGAAGGGAAGGTCTCCTTCCCAGAGGAGCTTGCCGGTATGGCTGTCGTAGGCATGGAGGGTGGAGTTGAAGACGGTGGCTCCGATGAAGACGAGACCGCCCGCAGTGACGATGGGGCCGCCGTAGTTGAGGGCTCCGGTGTTGGCGAGACCCTGCGCGGTGAGTTCGGGATAACTCCCCAGAGGAATCTTCCAGAGGTACTTGCCGGTGTTCATGTCGATGGCGTTCAGCGTGCCCCAGGGCGGTGTGATGGCGGGGTAGCCGTCGGGGTCGTTGAACCATCCGCCGCCTGACGATTTGTAGGCAGGGGCTTTGGATTCTTCGGATGCGGTGTCGATTTTGGTCGCGGGGGTATTCTGTCCCTTCAGGTAGCGCAGGAGCGCAGAGAGATCGTTCTTGGCGATGTCGTTGAACTGGGGCATACGGCCTTTGCCCTGATGGATGGCCTCGGTGATCTGGGCGTCGGTGAGGCGATTGTCGATGCCAATGAGGCTGGGGATCTCCGGAGGTATGCCTGCTCGATTGACGCCGTGGCAACTGCTGCATCGTTGTACATAGACGTGCTGGCCGATGCTGGTCGCCGCAGGTGGGATGGCGAGGCCGAAGGTACGCGGGGTCTCGTTGGCGTTGACGTAGAGTACTCCGGTTTTGCGATCAACGGCTGCGCCTCCCCATTCGCCGCCTCCATTGGGACCGGGGAGGAGGACGGTTTTTTTGTTGAGGGTGGGGGGATCGAACTGGCCTCCGGCTCCACTGGCGAAGGTGCGGAACTGCTGTAGCGCCGCGGCGTGGGCCTCGGGAGTGCGGGTGGTGAGGATATCTTCCGTGATGCCCTGCCGGGTGAAGGGGAGAGGCAGAGTCGGGATGGGTTGAGTCTTTGCGGCGAGCTCGCCGGGGGTAGCGCTGGCGGGAACGGGAGTTTCCTTGATGGGAAAGAGAGGCTTGCCGGTGACGCGATCGAAGAGAAAAATATATCCGGCTTTTGTGGTCTGGGCGACGGCATCGACGCGTTTGCCTTTGCGGTTGACCGTGAAGAGGACGGGAGGCGCGGGGAAGTCACGATCCCAGAGATCGTGGTGGACGGCCTGGAAGTGCCAGAGGCGTTTGCCTGTAGCGGCATCGAGCGCGAGTAGTGTGTCGGAGAAGAGATTGTCGCCTGCACGATCGCCACCATAGAGATCGGGCACGGCAGAACCTGTGGGAACGTAGACGATGCCGCGCTGCGTGTCGACGACCATGCCTGCCCAGTTGTTGGCAGCACCGGCGTTTGCCCATGAATCGGCAGGCCAGGTCTCGTAACCAAACTCACCAGGATGGGGAATGGTATGGAAGGTCCAGCGCAAGGCGCCGGTGCGGACATCGTAGGCGCGAATGTCGCCGGGAGGCGACGGAGGCTCCTCGGGTTCTTTACCGCCGACGATGATGAGGTCTTTGTAGATGGCTCCGGGGCTGGTGATGAGGAAAGATTGGCGTCGGTAGTCGCGGCCGAGATTCTTGCGGAGATCGATGCGTCCGTCTTCGCCGAAGCTGGAGACGAGCTTGCCGGTGTGTGCGTCGATAGCGTAGAGGAAGCTGCCGATGCCTGCGAAGATGCGTGCGTTGTGGGCGTCGGCCCAATAGGAGACGCCGCGCATCTGTCCGTTGCTGGGTATGCCGGAGTCGAATCGCCAGAGGAGCTTGCCGGTAGCTGCATCGAGTGCGACGACCTTGCGTGTGGGCGTGCAGGCGTAGACTACGCCGGAGACAACGAGAGGATTCGCCTCAAGCCCTCCGGACTCGCCGGTGTCGAAGCTCCAGGCAACGTGAAGTTGGGAGACGTTGCGACGACTGATCTGCGAAAGGCTGGAGTAGTGATCGCCGGAGGAGTCGCCGTCGTAGACAGGCCAGTCGTGGCTTTGTGCCTGGGCAATCTGTGGCGATGCGATTGCACCCAACAAAGCGAGGGTGAGGATCGATCGGGATGAGGTATGGCGAATCTTCATGATCTTGGGTTCTGGTTCGGAATAAGAGTTTTTTGTTTGGCTAAATGCAGACAATGCACATGGGATTGTCGAGATCGTAGGGGGTACCGTGTTCATTTAGAAGACCTGTGTGCAGGTCGCGCTTCAGGATCGTGACGGTTGCCGATCCCTGATTGCCGACGAGAAGCCATTGTTGCGTGGGGTCCAGTGTGAAGTGGCGCGGTGTGGCTCCGCCGCAGGCTATCTGCTGGAGTGGGGTGAGTGTGCCGTCGGTTTGGTTGATGGAGAAGGCGGCGATGGTGTTTGCACCACGGTTGGAGAGATAGAGGAACCTTCCGGTGCGTTCGACGTGTACGGTTGCAGGCATGTTGGCGCCGGTGAAGCCGGGTGGCGCAGTGGGGAGGCTTTGGATGCGGGTGAGGATGCCTTGTTTGCTGTTCCATGCGAGGACATCGATGGTGGAGAGTAACTCGTTCACCGAGTATGCCCAGGGCCGTCGGGGATGGAAGGTGAAGCCGCGTGGGCCGGAGCCGGGGGTGGCCTGGTAGAAGGGGGCATCGGCCTGCTTCAACTCTGCGGTGTGGGTATCGAAGTGGAAGGTTGTGATGTGATCCAATCCGAGATCATTGACGACAAGGAAGCGATTGTCGCGTGAGAGTGTGGTGCAGTGCGTATAGGCAGCGCTCTGGCGCTTTGGGTTGATGCTGTGCCCGGAGAAGCGCAGGTTCGTCACTGGGGCGCTGAGGTTTCCATCGGGAAGGATGCGGTAGGAGGAGAGGCTGCCTCCTGCTCCGTCAGCAACAAAGACTGCGTGGCCGGTGTGGTCGACGGAGACGTGGCAGGGACCTGCTCCACCAGAAGAGACGGTGTTTTTGAAGGTGAGACTTCCGGTAGCGGGGTCGAGTAGAAAAGCGGAGATTGAGCCATCTTTGGAGCCGTTGGAATCTTTAGCTCCGCGGTAGTCGCTGATCTCATTGGCGGCATAAAGATGCCTTCTATCTGGAGAGATGGCGAGGAAGGCTGGGTTATCACTTTCGGCGGCGAGAGTTTGCGAGGAAAGGGTTCCTGAAGACGCGTCCCAGCGGAAGGAGTAGATACCTTTGCTTCGACTTTTGCCACGCGTACCGGTGCCGATGAAGACGAAGCTCGGCCTTCCTGCTGCTGCGACGAATGCTGGGTGTATCGAGAGAGATGCTGTTGAGAGTCCGGCGAGGAAGGAGCGGCGCGTGAAGGAATGGGCGGGCATAGTCGTTGTCTCTTTCACCTTGAAGAAGGCAGTCCTAAGAAGTCTTCTACGCCAAGTGCCTTGCGGGTGAATCGCGATGCATAGATGGAGCCTTTGAAGAAGTCCTGTTTGTTGATGCGGGTTCCTATGGAAGTATGTCCTGCACCCTGACGGGCGATCTCTAAGTTCCCCTGACCTTGCAGGTCATCGCCCACGTAGTTGCTGAGGGTCTTTCCGTCGTAGACCGTTGTGACGCGATACCATTTGCCGAGCGGATAACGCTTCTGGCAGTTGAGCAGGGCCAGCTTGTGCTCGCCCGTCATAGCAAAGCTATCGAGGCACCACTGTCCATCGACGATGCGGATCTCGAAGAGCATACGGTCATTGGTATCGTGTTCCTGAGGATCGAGGACGGAGAGATGAAAGAAGCGCTGCGCTGGAGCTCCGTCGGTATCAGGCTCGAAGATGACTTCCCAGGTCCATGTGGACGCTTCTGCCAGAGGATGAACAGCGACGAAGAGCGCGTCGTCTATACCATTGAAGTGAACGGCTTTGCCGTAAGGCGTGGAGACGACCTGTGGATGGCCGAGGATGGTTGCAGGGTATTCTCCGATTCGATCGGTGCGATCGAATCGCCATGTCTGCTGCGACGCATTGCTGCCGTGCTGTGCGCTGGCGGAGACGATGTAGCACCATGCCAGCAGAATGAGCAGGAGACTTGTCCTGATTCTGCTGCACGGTGCTGCACAGGGCGTTCTTTTTGCTGGTTCCGTCATCTCAGCCTGCAGCACTGTATTCGGCGATGAGGCCGGATAGATGACTGCGTACCGCATGGTGCTTCGGGTTATCAGCCAGGTTGGTGAGCTCCAGTGGATCTGCATGGACATCGAAGAGCATGGCTCCGTTAGCAGCATCCTTGCCGAACTCGGCGTAACGCCATTGTTCGGTACGAACGGCGGTCCCGTGTACCGTGCTTCCATCTTCGCTCCAGATACTGAAGGCCGGATGTTCCCAGGTTGCGCGGGGATCGTGTAGTAGAGGAGTGAGGCTGTGACCTTCGATGCCCTGGGGAACGTCGAGATGGCAAAGCTCGGCAAGAGTGCGGTAGATGTCGAGCGACTGCACGATGCGTGTGGAGGGACGACCGTTCCCTTTTGCTCCAGGCGCATGGATGATGAGCGGAACGCGGGTGCCGCCTTCAAAGAGCGAGCCTGCTTTGGACCACTTGCCCTTCTCGCCTAACTGATAGCCGTGATCAGCGACGAAGACGACGACCGTGTTGTCGCGGAGACCGAGATTGTCCAACTCGGCAAGCACGCGACCGAGATTCCAGTCAGCCCATGAGATGGAAGCGAGATAGGCGCGGATGACCTCCTGCGCCTCTTCGGGCGATGCACCGCGACCGATGAAGAGGTCGGCGTTGCGCATACGGATGGCGGCTTTGGGAAAGCCGGGAGGCACGGTGGGCCATGCTGCGAAGTCTGGTGGAAGCGCGAGTTTTTTAGGGTCGTAGAGATCGAAGAAGCGCTGCGGAGCAGTCGGTGGGCTGTGCGGTTTGGAGAAGCCGCAGCCAATGAAGAAAGGGTTGTTCTTGTTGGCGCGCAGGTTCTCGATAGCTCGGTCAGCGACGATGTAGTCGCCTGCGCCCTCGCCGTTGCCTTCGAGGACGAGAATCTGGTCGGAGTGGGCGGCCTGCTGGTTGTCCTGCGGCAGAACCGGCAGGACGCCATCCGGGGTCGGGATCTGGGCACGCGGTACTTCGAGACGCCTGCCTGACTGAGTGGGATGGAGGGATTCGGTGTAGCCGTCAAAGTCTGTCCAGGCTTTGTGATCGTCGAGGTTGGCGTGGAAGAGCTTGCCGGAGCGCAGGGTCGTGTAGTTGTGTTCGCGGAAAAGCTGCGGGAGTGTGACCCAGTCGGGGTGAAGTTCTCGGACACTGGTGCGATTGCCGAGGACGCGAGTGGTGTGGGGCGGGTGCCCGGTGAAGAGTGAAGCACGCGATGGATTGCAGAGAGGGAACTGGCAGTAGTTGCGGTCGAAGCGGACACCGGCGGAGCCGAGAGCGTCGATATTGGGGCTGTGGGTATGGAAGCGGCTGCCGTAGGAGCCGAGTTCGGGGCGCATGTCGTCGGACATGAAGAAGAGGACGTTGAGAGGCCGCTTGCGAGACTGCACCGCGGGTGCCCTGTTGGCTTCGGGTGTCGAGGCAGGGGCCATGCGGGCACTGCCGGGGAGAGCGGCCGCGAGGGCCGTTCCGGCAGCGCCGCTGAGGAAGCCGCGACGCGAGGGATTGGTGAGGTTCTGCTGGCTCATATCACGCTCCTTGTAGCGTTAGAAGACAATGCGTGCGCCGATCTGTATCTGGCGGGCAGCGTTGGCCGACTTGATGGTGCCAAAGGGCGCTGCTCCGAAGACACTTTGTGGCGTCTGGAAGTTGGTGTGGTTGAAGGCATTGAAGAACTCTCCGCGAAGCTGGAGGTACTTCGACTCCGTGAAGTTGACGTTGCGGATGAGAGAGAAATCAAAATTTGCGAAGCCGGGGCCGCGGAGGGGATTGCGGCCTTCGTTGCCGAAGGTGTAGTTGGCGGGCTGGGCGAAGGCTGCCGTGTTGAACCAGTGCAACGGAGTGCGTTGGCCGCTGGGTAGTGTTGGGTTGCCGATGACGTTGGCGCGCTGGTTGCCCGAGGAGAAGGCGGCGGTGGAGTTGGTCTGGGTGACGACAGTGAAGGGGGCTCCGCTGTAGAGGCGAGTAACATTGCCGAGGGTCCAGCCACCGATGACGTTCGAGAGAGCGCCATGGTTCAGGTAAGCGCGATGCGGCCCGAAGGGGAGCTCATAGACGCTGCTGAAGACGAACTGGTGACGGATATCGTTGGAGGATGGGCCGTAGTCGGCAGAACGGTTGTAGTAGTTGGAGTAGACTCCGTTGTCGGTGCCGATGGTTGAACCGGAACCGTCGTTGTCGTTCATGAACTTCGAGAAGGTGTACGTGGTGTTGATGTTGAAGCCGTGGGAGAAGCGCTTCTCAAGCTGCACGATACCGGCGAAGTAATTGGAGTTGCCGATGCTGGGTGCGACCAGCGAGACGCTGCTGAACTGTGGGAAGGGACGGTCACTCTGTGAGTGGTGGGATGCTCCGAGGATTGCAGGCGAGATCTGGTCGATGTTCTGGTTAGAGCCCGCGAGCTTGTGAGCAATGTTGCCGATGCCGGAGATATTAAGGACGAAGGAGCTCGGAAGCTGGTGCTGGATGCCGAGATTGAACTGCTGTGAGTAGCCGGTGCGGTGACGCGGATCAAAGTAGCTGACCGCAGTAGTGGTGGTGGCGCCGACGGGGACGGCTCCGAAGGAGTCGTTGAGCGGAGCACCGGTAACTGAGACCGGCGGGACGCCGTTGCGGAGATAGAAGGGCGCAGTGATGCCGTTGTCTGGCGTATTGAGTTGGCCGGAGACGCTGAAGCCGAGTGTTGCAGAGGCGGGTTGTCCAGCGTCGAAGGGATGGGCGAAGAAGTATCCGAAGCCACCACGCACAACGGTGTTTCCAGAGCGGAAAGGAAGCCAGGCGAAGCCAAAGCGTGGTGCGAAGTTGTTCAGATCCAGGTCATAAGGCGTAGTGCGGAATCCATTGAGGCCCATGAACTTGACGACGCCGGGAGTGCCGGAGACGGGGTTGATGGCGGTGGCGTCGAAGCCGTTCATCTTGTTGTTCTCATCTTTGATGGGAGAGTCGGTCTCCCAGCGCAGGCCGAGATTGAGGGTGAGCGTGGGGGTAACGGTGAAGTCGTCCTGCGCGAATCCAGCGATGTACCAACTGGTGCGGGTGACGGGATCGGTTTGGGCTTCACTGAAGGCAGTGGGGAAGCCGACGAGTAGTGAAGCAAGGCCGTTGCCGGTGTTATTGAGGCCGGGTTGTCCGGTGGCCTGTGTTGCGAAGGTGAAGGAGCCGGATGCCGTGGAGAGGTTCACTTCGTGATCCATGGAGCGACGCAGCTCGGCCCCGAGCTTAATGGAATGACGACCACGGAGGAGCGAGACGTCATCGACGAGCTGGTACTGATTGATGGGATACTGGCGACGCTCCTGACCGGAGGAGCCGATCGGACTGAAACCAGCGGGTGCGATGTAGGGGAAGGCGTTCTCGGAGACGCCGGTGATGCCGAGCTTCGAGGGATAGTTGCCGCCGATGGCGTTGGTGAGAGTGTGATTGATGCGGGTCTCGTAGGTGAAGCGGAGATCGTTGACGATGGTGGGCGAGAAGGTGTGCAGCCACTGGCCGTAGCCGATGTTGTCCTGGCTGATAGTGGGCTGGAAGGGATCGGCTCCGCGGTCGGGATAGACGGACTTATTGGAGGTGATGCCGTTGGTGAAGATGTAGCGTCCGGCGATACGGTCGTGCTCGGTGAGGACGTGATCGATGCGGGCGATGAAGAACTTGGTGTTATTGGTAATGACATCGTTGGCGCTGAAGTTGTTGGCAGCTCCACTGCCGGGGAGAGGTAGGGGGTAGTAGGAGAGTATCTTCAGCGCAACCGGATCGATGTTGGTAATTTTGTTGTTGAGGAAAGGAGAGCGCGTGGTGACGCCGCCTACGGTCTTGGTTGTGGAGGGATCGTAGATGATCGTGCCGGACTGGGAGAAGTCTCCGCCGCGCTCCAGCAGTGTGGGTACGGTGAGGGTAACGTTGGTGCCGGTGAGTTGGCGCGATCCCTCGAAGCCAAAGAAGAAGAAGGTACGATCGTGGATGACAGGACCGCCGACGGTGACTCCGTAGATGTTGTAACGCAACTCGGGTTTCTGTTTGACGCCATTTGTGACAGGTGCGAAGTAGCCTGGGGCGTCGAAGGCGTCATTGCGGAGGAACTCGTAGAGGGTGCCGTGGAAGCGGTTGGTGCCGGACTTGGTGGTCTGGACGATGACGCCGCCCGCAGAGCCGCCGTACTCGGCGGAGTAGTTGTTGGTAACGATGCCGAGTTCCTGCACGGCGTCGACGGGTGGGCTGACTTCGGCTGTGGCAATGCCAATGCGGATGTTCTGGCCAGAACCGCCGTCAAGCCAGGTCATGGAGCTCTTGGTGCGTCCACCGGCGAGGCTGTAGTTGGCGGAGTCGATGAAGACGGCACCACCTGTGAGACTGATGATGTTCATGGAAGTGCGGTTGCCAAGGGGAAGTTCTGAGACACTCTTGGATTCAATGATCTGGCTGATCTCAGAGCTGCGAGTCTCCAGTTCGGCGCGCTCGTCCCGCACGGTAATGCTCTGCGAAACCGTACCGGGTTGCAAAGCAGCATTCAGACCAAAGACCTGACCGGTGCTGAGTAGAACGTGATCATAGACAAAGCGATTGAATCCGTCGTGTTCCACGGTTACGGAGTACTCACCGATTGGAAGATTGGGAAGAGAATATACGCCAGCGCTATTCGCGGTTACGGTTGTGGCAACGCCGGTGGATCGATCGGTCGCGATAATCTTCGAACCGGGGACAGCGGCTCCCTGCGAGTCGGTAACGACACCAGCGATGGTTGCAAGCGAGGACTGTGCATGGGCCGCGATGGATAAGCCTGCCATCAGCACAGCAGCGACAGATCTTCTGCGGACAGAGATAGAAAACGACCTCAGAAAGAGAGACATCTCAAGACCTTTCAAGCCTTTGCGGCTTTTTGTATAGGGAGAACGGAAAGTAACAGAGAGAGATGGAGACTTAGCTGCGGGAGGAACAAGGACAACAACAGAGCGCATCGATGCAGGCGCGACCCAGGGCGGGTAGTGCGGATTGCAGGCTCATCGTGTTGTTGAAGGTCATACTCATGAGGAATAAGGTCTGGCTGTAGTTCGGTTGGTACAGCTCTTCCTGAGATTTGAAAGGAGGTTTCCTGAATCTCAGAAGCAAAAAATATTGTGGTTGCACAGAGAAGAGCTCTGCGATAGGAGATTCAGGCAATGAAAAAGCCCGCTTCAGAGATACTGATAAGCGAGCCGCGCTGCGTAGTACGAACGAATCATCGTTGCGTCTAGATTGAGTCCGCAGGCATCTCCCATTTACCAGTACAAGCTGGCAATAAGATGCAACAACAGCGACGGAATGAAGCAGACTGCAACATGATGATCAGAACTTATCCCACTAACCTGTTAGGAGCAATAGGAAATCAGGGGTTATGTATTCATAAATTATGATTGAACATAAGAAAATATGATGGAAGTCTGGCCGAAGCGAGGAAAAAACAAAATGCTACAAGATCTTTTTTGTGTCGATAGCGTTTGGATGACAGAAGCAGTGGCATAAAGCTATCGCGCAAAAAGGGAAGTATTGTATGGATTGAAATTCTAGTTAGCCCGCTGAGAACTGCGGAGCAGCTCGATCAGCCTTGCTACCGGTCCTTGCGGATGTGGGCCTTCCCGCAACACAATGCTGAGCGGACGCTGAATGGGCCCATTTTCCAGTCGGATGGCTTTGACGGAACCTAACTTCAATGCCTTTTCCACTGTCATCGCAGGCACAAAGCCAACTCCGAGCCCAGCCTCTACTCCGGAAATAATTCCCTCGGTTGAGTTGATATCGACAGAGGAGTCGGGCTGAAGCGGCACATCATTAAGATGAAAATACTGGAGTACAAATTGCCTCATCCCTGAGCCAGATTCGCGGAGGAGGAGCCGTTCCTGTGCCAGTTCTACGGCGTCTATCGATTTCCTTTTTGCGAGTGGATGCTTGATGGGAACGATAAGCTTGAGCTCGTCTTCCGCGAATTGCTCCACCTTGAGATCAGGCCGAAAAGAAGGCGCCTCAATAAGGCCGATAGCTACCTGATGATTTGTTAGAGCTTGAAGTATTTCATTCGTGCTTCCAGCAGATAGATGAATCTTAAGGTTTGGCCATTCCTTCAAGATGGGAGGCAGCAACCTGGGCAGGAGATAGACAGCAATTGTGTGCGATGCGCCGATAGCAAGCTCTGTCCCTGCGCGCGTTCCAAACGGCACAAGCGAAGCTACTGCCTGATTCGTAAGTGCTTCAATTTGCCTTGCATAAAGCAAAAGCGTCTCTCCGGCGGGAGTGAGACTGATATTCCGTCCGATTCTGCTGAAAAGGGTCACACTCAGAATCTCTTCAAGGGTCTTGATGTGGGCCGTGATGGCTGGCTGTGTCAGATGAAGCTCTTGCGCAGCGCGCCTGAAGCTGAGAAGCTCCGCGACTACTCGAAAGACTTTGAGACGGAAGTTTTCCATGAAAAACAGCCTTTTGGGAGTAGGGAACGGCGTGCTCACGCATCTCTTAGAAAGATGAAAATGCAGCGTGATGCTAACCGGGAAACTTGAAATGCAACTGGATTCCACAGTTCATTCAAGTCAGGAGTCTATTTTTAGATAAGAGGGGAAGTTCCTATCAGGTTCGTCGCGGAGGCAGCGCGACGCTCACAGCTACTGCTGGCTGGGGAAGCAACAACAATAGAAGGAACTGATAAGCATGTCATATCGTAACGGGGAGCAGAATTAGACGTCAACCGGCAGTCGCAGGCATACCTTCGCACCAATCACCCAATGCTTCTCAGCATGAATGCGAAGAGCGTTTCAATTCTCAAACTCAAAAACAGCTAGCCCAATTGATTCAATGGACTAGCTGTTGCATGGCATGATTCTCTGGTCTGCACCTGTTCGGAGGGTCTAAACGACCATCGCGATCACTTCGTAGTCCTTCACTGAAGTCACCGTGAGTTCTACGGTATGCCCAGTCTGTTGGAACTTGATTGCAGTCCCGGCGCGGAGCAGGGAGGCGCTCTTGATGATTGCCCCCTGGGGTAGTTCCACACGGACCGCTTGTTCTCCTAAGGGAACCAGCTTGCGCATACGACCACGAAAAGCGTTGGGGCCGTTGTAGTTGAGCATGTGGATCGCAAAGCCCGGCTCGGTCTGCCATGCGATCACCTCCATCAAGCCATCGCCTTGGACCTGTACCGAACCGCCACCGTGCAGCATCCATCGCACGGCGTTGGTAATTTGTCGCCCGAGATCGACGTTATCCATCCGCCAGTAAGTCGCGTCCATGTCTCCTGCGAAATAAACAAGGCGACTCTGCCCAGCCTCGCGCATGACAACCGATGGTAAATTTGTCGCCGGTTCACGAGCGTAGACCGCCTCAGGCGGATAGACAGGATAGGGGTTGATGAAGGTCATCACTGCATCGGGAGTAGGCTCGAGCGGAATCTTCCAGATTGGGCCTGCGATCCAGTCCGTATCGTCAAAGCCCGCGGTAAGTTCATTTCTTTTCTTGATGGATTGCAGATGTACTGCGGTGATGACGTCAGTGCGCTTGCTCTCGTATCGCTGGCGCTCTCCTGTCTTTTTGATGCCAAAGAGTTTGCCGAGCGCAAAGTCCTGTCGTGCAGAACCTTTCTCGTCGTAGAGTCCGGTCTCGAACGTCGCAAGAATAGAGCCTCCGCGATGAGAGAACTCCTCTAATGTTTTTGCCTGGGCGTCACTCATCAGCGCCATATTGGGCAGGATCAATACCTTGTACTTTGCAAGACGCTCTGCATTGAGATCTTCTTCGTGGACAAAGTCGAATGGGATACGAGCCTCGTTCAGAATGCCGTACATGCCCTCGATATAATCGGACTTCGGGTCATTGGTGGGTGCTTTGTAGATGGTGGCGGCTCGGGTGGACGCAACGATGGCAACCTCGGCGAGCGAGCGCACATTGTGGAAGTGCTGATCCACACTTGCCTGCCAACTTAGAAATGCTCGGCCTTGATCCTGCCAGCGGCGATCGTCGCCGAACCCTTGCTCCAGGCCGAGGTGGTGATACCAGGCGATGCCACCTGCAGCCACGGTCTGCGCCAGTCGGCATGTGGGCTCTGCGGAGACATCGGCTACCTGGCGCCACATCAACTCTCCGGCACGAGTGTAGCTCGCGGTTACGGCAGCCATTGGACGATCACCCATGAGCGCTTTAGCAAACTTCACCTGCTGCGCGTCGGCCCACACCGGCGCTACCACTCCAGGTCGTGACTGATTGTCGGCCGTGTACCAGTTGGATTCACGTGTTAGTTTCCACTGGTCCAGAAAGCTTTCGCGCAGCCCCCCGCCCAGATTACAGCTATAGAAGTTCTTCGGACTTTTTTCCAGGACCGTCTTTTTGTACAGTCCGATCAACATCTGTACCCGGTCGGCAAGCGCTGCGTGATACTGCTCGGAGTGCGGATCGCCAATCTTCCGGCAGTTGTCGCAGTAGCAGACCTGGTTGCCGGGCCAGCCGTTCATGTACACGCCGTCGATGTCGTAGCGCGCATTCAGTTCGCGGATGATAGCAGGCTGCTGCTGATCATATTGTCCGCTGAACTGGCAGGTGAAGGCGATGTTTGGCGCAGAGAACTGCGGGCTGCCGTCCTCGTTATGACGGAACCAGGTAGGATGCGCTTCGAGGAGCTTCGGGTCCATCCACTGAATGTCCGGGCTCATGCGTCCGTAGACACGAATACCGCGCGACTTCGCCGCCTTCACACACTCGCCGAACAGATCGCGACTTCCGAGGAAACTGCTGCGATGAAAGAAGGGCACTTCGGTCGGATAAAACGCTACCGGTCCTGATACGGATAGAGCCACTGCCTGCACCTTAGCTGAGGCCCAGTAGTCGGCCCACTTTTCCACGTCGCCGGTGGCAGGATCGTGCTCGTTAAAGTTCGTCTGGCCAATCCGTTTGATGCGCCAGTACCACGGAACATCAGTCGAAGTTGCAACTGGAGAAGCTGCGGGATCGAGGGCAATCGCCGTCAGAGGTGAAAGGCTTGTGAGCGCAGCTATCATACTGCCTGCTCCCAGCTTGGTGAATTCGCGGCGATCGAGTTTTGTAGGGTCTGTCATTGGAGGCGTTCGCTTTTACCTTTCACATGCTGCCTGTGGCGGCTAAGGGTATCGCGCAAAATGATCCCCCCTGTAGACCTGGCCTGTCATCCGCCGAAAGTAGCATTGCGGATGATTGACGATATGAGAAGCCATTCGGGCGGTCAAGTCCTTGCAGAAACTATTTACCGACAGATACAATCGCGTCCCAACAGGTAACATCCAGATGCTGACAGGGTAAACAGGGATGAGTTTTCGGAAGAATGGATGGAGTCTGAAGCGAGTGGGGGCCATAGTTGCAGCGGTCATGTTGCCTTTGGTGGCGTCTGGCGTCTTTCATCGTGCTATGTGGGCATGGGGTTCATCCAGTATGGCTGTACGATGGAGCGTCGTCTGTGGTGGTTCGGCAGCGGCATTTTTTGCTGTGTTTGATCAGGTGGAAGTTCTTTTGGCGAAGACGCGCAACGATGCGATTCGCGAAGAGCGCGAGCGTATGGCGCGCGAACTGCACGACACATTAATTCAAGGATGCGCCAGCGTCTCCATGATGCTGGAGGCGATTGCCAGCACCAGTGTTGCACAGAGCGACCTGCTGCACCTTGCGCGTGAGCAATCTCGGCAGACGGTGGAAGAGGCTCGCGAAGCTATCTGGGCTCTGCGGCGCAACGGCGATGAGGTGGATCTGGTGGCTGCGCTACGCAGTGTCGCGAACGAGGTTCGACTGTCCTCGGGCAAGCCATTACAGATCAAGCACAATGTGCCGAACTTGCCTATACCTGCGAATTCGGCTGACGAAATCTCTATGACAGTACGCGAAGCTCTGCGCAATGCAGTGCGCCATAGTGGAACCGAACGTATCACGGTAGAACTTAGAAGTGGCCGTAAGGGCCTAAGCATCTGCGTGCAAGACTTGGGATGCGGTATTGCAGCGAACGCACCCACACCAACGTCGGGTCACTATGGAATGCTCGGAATGCACGAGAGGATGCGTCGTCTGGGCGGCGGTGTACAGGTGCAGGCGGTGCCAGGTGGAGGAACCTCCGTGCAACTCATGCTACGCTGGGTATCGTTGCGCAAAGCCCCGGTGAGAATCTGAAGTGAGTCTATCGGAGATACTGATTGTTGACGACCACCCTATGATGCGGGTCGGTATTGCTTCCGTCGTATCCGCCAGCGGCTTCCATGTGATCGGTCAAGCGGGTACCGGCGCTGAAGCCATCAGAATGCATCGCGATCTTCGTCCTGAGTTAACACTGATGGATCTTCGTCTGCCCGATATGAGCGGAACCGAGGCGATTCAACAGATTCGCAGGTATTCCCCAGTCGCGAAGATTGTGGTTCTCACAACTTATGAAGGCGACGAAGATATCTATCAGGCAATGGAGGCGGGTGCAAGCGCATATGTCATCAAAGGCATGGCGCATGAGGTGTTGTTGCGCGCTTTGAAGCAGGTCCTTCGTGGCTCACGGTTTCTGCCACATGCTGTTCTGGAATCGCTTCATATGCGCGTGCCGGGTTCGCATCTCAGCAGCCGCGAGCGAGAGGTGCTTCAGTTGCTGTTCGATGGCAAGAGCAACCGAGAGATCGCCGAGACGCTCAACATAAAGGAGGCTACCGTCAAGTCGCATGTCAGTGTCATCTTGATGCGCCTTAACGTGGCTGATCGGACGCAGGCCGTTGTAGAAGCCCTTAAGCGAGGGCTTGTGCACTTGTAAGTCAATCGTTACTTCTGGAAATATTTTTGGCGCACTCCTACTTTTGGCGGATTTCAGCCGCTACGTGCGCTCACTACATTTCCTCTGTCACACAATCGACCTCAGCCGCTGCGCTGAATCCGTTTCGCAAGCCTTCCGATGCGCAACGCAGAGACCGGTGATTGTGCGGTCGCCAGAATTGAGGCGGACGGAGTGCAGAACATTTCAGGAGCGCCACATGAAACGCAGATGTTGGATTGCCGTCGCTATCTTGCTTCTCTCGATCGCAAGTGCACTGCCTCTCGTTGCACAGGATTCGCGAGCAACGTTGAG
>JAATEV010000113.1 GCA_015655585.1 Terriglobales bacterium
CATGAGCTTGCCGATGGGGATGGCCTGGGCGGCGGTATAGGAGCCGTTGGCGTCGGCGGAGATGACCATCTGATCTCCGAAGGTCTTGCGGACGAGGGGGATGATCTTCTAGCTGCGTCCGGCGGGGTACTCGGTGTGGGACATGCGTCCGCCGAGCTTGAACTTGATGGCCTTGGCGTGGGAGATAGCGACGTCGCGCTTGAGGGGCTCGATGACCTCTTCGGCGGAGTTGTCGCGCTCGCCGTTGGCCTGGTAGACGTTGATCTTCTGGTTGTAGATCTTGTCGCTGAGAAGGAGGCCGATGGAGCGGTTGGACATCTTGCCGAACATATCCAGAATGGCGAACTCAAGAGTGGCAATAGGAACCCAGATGGCGAGGCTCTGGGCCTTGTAGTTGCTCTCGTAGACGGTGACGGCAGGGATGAGGTCTTCGAGGTCGCGAGCGTCCTTGCCGATGAAGAAGGGGGCGATGCGCTTGATGAAGATGGGGTAAAGAGCTTCCATCTGCTGGGCGTTGGAGACGGAGATGCCTTCGTGGCCGTCTTTGGAGCGGACGCGGCAGAGATACTGCTTGTTGCTGCGGAGGAGCTCGACACTCTCGATGATGACGGGATCGGGGAAGAGGTTGCGCTTGAAGACGGGCTGCTTGAGAACTGCATCAAGCTTGGCGTAACGCTCCTGAAGAGTACCGGGAAGACCGTGCCGGGGGGCGCTGAGGAACTGCGCCAGGGCCGCGTGGGGGAGAGCGGCAGCCGCCGCAGAGCCAGCGAGGGCGGAGGTGAGGAAGTTGCGGCGGGTGGCGTTCATGATTTGGAGTCTCCTTTGCACGGACGGAGCCGGGCTCTCCCAATTTATGCGGCCTTACAGGTAAGCGAGTCAAATAACAGGTGATAAACGTGTATGTAACGTCGGCTGGGAGGAAGATGATAAGTGGTAAATCGTTGAGGATTTAGGGAAAGGTCAGACCACAATTGACAATGATATTTCTGAAGTGATATCCCCGCTGTCATGCTTTTAGAAGAGAGAGTCGTCTCCAGCGACGCGATGCAGGACCAGGTTGAGCGTATTCTCCGCAGCGATGAGTTCCGAAGCTCGGAGGTTTTGCGGAGGCTTCTGCTGTATCTGGCGGAGAAAGCGGCTAGCGGAGAGGCCGACCAGCTTAAGGAATATATTGTTGCCATTGAAGGGCTGGGAAAGCCCTCCAGCTACGATCCACAGCATAACTCCGGTGTGCGGATTCAGGTGGGACGGCTTCGACAGAAGCTGGCGGAGTATTACAGAGGCGAGGGGAAGGCCGACCCGCTGGTGATCGAGCTGCCGAAGGGGCGGTTCCGGCTAGTGTGCGAGCCGCGACAAGGTACAAGCGCGATTGAAGAGCCGATGGAGCCGCAAGGATTGATTGCAGCGCCTGAGATTCAGGAGATTGCATTGGATGCGGCACAGGCGAAGAGGCCGAACCTGGGCACTTTGCTGGTGGGGGTTGCGCTGGGAATGGCCCTGCTGACTGCCGGGTACTTGCTGCTGCGGCCTATGATGGCCCGGTCGAAGGAGAGAGGTTTCGATGCGGCGGCAGGGTGGAGTCCGGCACTGGAGACGCTCTGGCAGCCATTTCTTACGTCGAACCGGCCTCTGATTATCTCGATTGAAGATCCCTTGTTTGTGGAACTGCACTCGAATCCGGGGGTTTACTTCCGGGACCGCTCGTTAAATGAGTGGAAAGACGTGAAGGACTCGCGGGCGGTACAGGGGATCAGCAAGGCAATGAAGAGCGAGGACATCCAGCCGAGCAGATACTACACGGCTTATGGCGAGGTAGAAGCCTCGTATTTGCTGGGAAAATTGCTGGGGCCGCATGTGGCAACCTCTTCCCTGCTGAAGGCGAGCCAGCTTACCTGGCAGCAGTTGGCGGACAATAATGTTGTTTTTGTTGGGGTGGAGAATTTGTTCTTCGAGCAGACGCAGGGGATGCCGGTCCAGGCGCAACTGGTTCCGGTGCTGGAGGGCGTGCGGAATCCGCATCCTCGTCCGGGCGAGCCGGAACTGTTTGCAGATCAGTACGTTACGGCTCCCAGAGAGCAGGGCGTGGTCTATGCGATGGTGACGCATCTGCCGGGACCGCTGGGAAATAACGAGGTGGAGAGCTTTACGAGCAACCGCTCAGCAGGGTATGTGGGCGCGGTCCAGTGGTTTTCGAACCCGAAATTTGCACGGCTGGTTGTGGACAAATTGACGGTGGGAAATGGTGGAACGATGCCTCGGTATTACCAAGTGCTGCTGAAGGTGTCGTTCAAGGACGATGTGCCGATTGAGACGACCTATGTGTTGAGCCGCGAGCTACATTGAGGTTGGGTATGGGTTTGGCTACGGGATTTGTACGGATGGCGCGTGGTTGCGTGACGGGTCGGCGCAGGTGCCGTTAGCCTTTCGGCCAACGGCAAAACAAGAAAATAGGGTGGGGGCGCAGACGGCGGGGCTGAAGCCCCGCCCTTTCAAAACAGATATTGGGTGATGTAACGCGTCTACAACATGTTTCTTACCTAACGTGTATTGCTTCTGCTAAGCCGAGGCCTATATATCGGCTGTGCTTGTTTACAGGCATATTTTTGGAGTTATGCAGGAGTTCTCATGAGAGTCGATAACAGGATGGTGATTGGGGCACGACGCCTTTTTGCCTCCGCCCTGACCGCGTTTGTCCTTGTTTTGTTGAGTTTGGGAGGAGCGAACGCGCAGGAGTTTCGCGGAACCATCTCCGGCTCGCTGACGGACAGCACAGGTGCAACAGTGGCTGGAGCGCAGGTGACGATCCGGGAGGTGAACACGGGGGCGATCAATAAGACGACCTCGGACGCCCAGGGCCAGTATGTGGTGCCGTTTCTGCCGCCGGGCACGTATGAGATCACGGTGGAGATGACGGGGTTCAAGAAGGCGGTGCGGAGCTCGGTGACGTTGCAGTCGGGGGAGCACCCGGTGCTGGACCTGGCGCTGCAACTGGGCGGCTCTCAGGAAGTGGTAAATGTGTCGGCGGACGCTCCTCTCGTGGATACGGCGAACTCCTCGGTAGGACAGGTAATCACGACGCGGCAGGTGCAGGACTTCCCGATCAATGGGCGGACTCCGCTGACGCTGACGCAACTGGCGGTTGGGGTGATCGCTACGTCGTACCCCTCGCAGGTGCATCCGTTCGATAACAATGGAGCTTCGAGCTGGAGCATTGGAGGAACGCCGCAGCAGACGAGCGAGATTCTGCTGGATGGTTCTCCGGACACGATCTGGAGCGGGGCGATTGCGTACAGCCCGCCGCAGGAGGCGGTGCAGGAGGTGAGCGTGCGGGCGTTCGATACGGACGCCGGGTTCGGACATACGATCGGCGGCGTGATGAACCAGATTACGAAGTCGGGCACGAACCAGTTTCATGGATCGTTGTATGAGTTCGCGGTGCTCTCGAACCTGGGGGCGAACAGCTACTTCAATAAGCACGTAGCCAACCCGGCGAATACGAAGCCGAGGCCGACGCAGCACTTCAACCAGTTCGGCGGAACGTTTGGCGGGCCGGTATGGATTCCGAAGCTGTTCAACGGGCGGGACAAGCTGTTCTTCTTCGTTGCGGCCGAGGGGCTGCCGGATTCTACGCCCTCGTCGGTGTTGATGACGGTGCCGACGGCCGCGGAACGCAGGGGAGACTTTTCCGCGCTGTTGCCGCTGGGATGCCCGAAGGGATACCAGGGGACCGATTCGAGCCACTGCTCGGATGGCACGGTGAACCCTTACCAGATCTTCAATCCGTATACGGCGAAGCAGACGGGTTCGACGATTACGCGCACACCGATTCTGAATAACGATCTTGTGGCGGCGGGACTGACGTTGAATCCGGCTGCGCTGGCGTACCTGAACTACTATCCGGGGCAGAACTATCCGGAGGCGAACGCAGACGGTACGAACAACTACATCAGCAACTCGCCCGCCACGGACTCCTTCAACAACGAATTTGTGCGCGTGGACTGGAACATGAGCCAGCGGAGCCATCTGTTCTTCGACTACCGGAGGAACTTGAGGATCAATCACAAGTTCGACTACTTCAACAATGGAGCGACGGGGCAGGGTTCGACACGCGGAAATCGCGGAGCGACGGTGGATGAGGTGTACACGATTACGCCGACGCTGGTGGCGGACGTTCGCGCCAACTGGACGGACAACTATGAGTACACGTATCCGGCGAGCACGTCGCTGACGCCAGAGTCGGTGGGGCTGCCCTCGTATATGAATTCGCAGAGCCGGTTCCCGATGCTGCCGTATTTGAACTTCTCGACGTTCCAGACGCTGGGATTCAATGGAGCGAGCAACGATCCGGCGCAGAGCTTCCAGCTCTTCGGCGATGTTGTGAAGGTCGCTGGACGGCACACGCTGAAGATTGGCGTGGACGCTAGGCAGTATCGGCTGGACCTGACTACGTTTGGCGATGCGGCGGGCAACTTCTCGTTCGGATCTTCGTTCGTGCAGTCGGGATCTTCGGGCGCGGCTCCGAAGGGAGTGGCGTATGAAATGGCAGACTTTCTGCTGGGCCTGCCGACCTCGGGAGACTTTACGCAGGCTGCCACGGCCAATATGCACGCGAACTACACGGCGTTCTTTGTGCAGGACGACTGGCGCGTCAATGACGACCTTACGGTGAACCTTGGCATTCGCTACGACCATCAGTCTCCGCAGGAAGAGAAGTTGAGCCGCGTGGTGAATGGATTTAATCCAAGCGCGGTTACAAATGTCTCTTCGGCTGCGGCGGCGGCTTATGCGTTGAATCCTGTGAGCCAGGTTCCGGCGGGCTCGTTCAACACGCTGGGAGGGTTGACGTATCCGAACTCGCCGAAGAATGGCTCGCCGTACCAGACGATCTCGCATAACTGGAGCCCGAGGATCGGGTTCAGCTATAACCCGGCGGCGCTGCATAAGAAGACGGTGATTCGCGGCGGATTTGCGATGTTCGTGCAGCCGCTGAACCTCTCGAACCTGGCGGCTACGGGAACGACCTCGTCAAGCGCGGTGGTGAACAACGAAGGATTTACGGGTACGACTCCTTACGTTGCGACCGACAACAACTACCTGACGACGGCGAATACTCTGTCGAATCCATTCCCGGCTGGGTTTACGCCTGCGCCTGGAAACTCGCTGGGATCAAGCACGTTCCTGGGGCAGTCGATTACGTTCTCGACGCCGATCGTGCATGATCCTTACTCGCTGCGGTGGAACCTTGGGGTGCAGCACTCGATTACGCCGACGCTGCTGGTGGAGATGGACTATGTGGGGAACCACTCGGTGCATCTGCCGATAGGGGCGACGCAGTTGAATGTGATTCCACGGCAGTTCCTGAGCACGGCGGCTACGCGAGACAATGCAAGGGCCAACCTCTACAACGGCGCGGTGGCGAATCCCTACAAGGGTCTGCTGCCGGGCACCGGCCTGAATGGAAGCACGGTGTCGCTGGCACAATTGCTCTCAGCGTATCCGCAGTTCCCTTCGGAGTATGGAAGCGCGGGGACGCCGAGCCTTTCGTCGGGCGTGATCCAGCAGAACAATACGGAGGGCGACTCGAACTTCGAGAGCGTTGCGCTGCGCGTGGAGAAGCGGTTGAGCTATGGGCTGACGGTGATTGCGAACTACAGCTTCTCGAAGCTGCTGGAGGCGACGACGTATCTGAACGACACGGATGCGACGCCGACACAGCGCATCTCGCCGTTCGACAGGACGCACCACTTTGTAACAGGGTTCACGTATGAGCTGCCGATTGGCAGGGGTAAGCTGGTGAACCTGAATTCGCGGCTGATGGACTCGCTGCTGGGCGGGTTCAAGGTGAACGGAATCTATACCTACCAGTCGGGTGCTCCGGTGTACTTTGCGAACGACCTGGTGCTGTTGAGCGGCGAGTCTCTGCACGATATCTCACTGAGTTCGCGGAAGACTACGGGAAATGCGTTGAGCACGGTGTTCGATACGGTGGCGGCGAACCAGTTCGCCTACCATGTGCGGACGCTGCCGCAGACGTTCTCCTATGTTCGTCAGGACGGCATCAACAACCTGGACGCGTCGATCCTGAAGGACTTCAAGATTACGTCGACGGCGCTGTTCCAGCTACGGTTCGAGACGTTCAATGCGCTGAATCATGCGAGCTTCTCGGCTCCGTCGGTATCGTCGGCTACGAGCAGCACGTTTGGACAGATTACTTCGCAAGGGAACATTCCGCGCGAGGTACAGATCGGCGGACGACTCGTCTTCTGATTTCTCCGAATACCTGCAGCCGGTGGAGGAAGCTTCTCCACCGGCCATTTTTTTTGCCTGGCGTCGGATCAGGCGAAGCGGTAGGGACGGAAGGGGCGGAGGAGGTCGACGTCTACGCCTTCGAGTATCTCCATGGAGGCTAGCTGGCCGAAGATGGGGGCGAGGGTCATGCCGCTGTGGGTGGCGATGACGTAGGCGTTGGTGCAGGTGCGGGAGTGGCCGATGATGGAATGGCCGTCCTGCGGCATGACACGGTGGCCGAGGGTTACGAAGTCCAGTTTGGCGTGCTTTAGGGCGGGGAGATATTTTGCTGCGGTGGCCAGGAGCTTTTCGCCTTCGGCGCGGGTGGGCTGGATGTTGGGAGTGCCGCCGAAGTCGGTGCCGGTGACGATGCGGCCGTCGGGGTTTTGCTTGAGCGTGGCGTCTTCGGCTACGGCTACTCGGTGGAGCAGGGGTGGCATGGGGGTGGTGTGGGCGAGGACGCCGGGGGATTCGACCAAGGGGACGGGTAGGCCGAGATGGCTGGCCAACGGGGGGATTCCGTTTCCAGCGGCCAGGACTACGTGGTCGGCTTCGATGGGGCCGCGGGTGGTGTGGAGGCGTTGGACGCGGTTGGAGGAGATGTCGAAGCCGGTGACTTCGCAGGGGTATTGAATGACTGCTCCGAAGGACTGGGCACGGCGGAGGAGGAGTTGGAGCGTGGCGGCGGGGTCGATGGTGGCTTCGTGGTCGGCGAAGGTGGCGGCGGAGATGGGGCCGGGAGTGAGGGTGGGGATGAGGGTGCGGACCTCGGGGGCGTCGATGGCTCGGATGGAGTAGCCGAGGGTTTGCTGGTCGCGGAGGGATGCTTGGAATTTGGCGAGGTTTTCGGCGAGGGTGGACTGGGGTATCCAGTGGACGCTGCCGCCGAACTGGATGCGGAGCTCGGGGCCGATTTCGAGGGAGAGGCGGCGCCAGCCCTCCATGCCCAGCATGTTGAGCTCGTAGTAGGGGCGGGGCGTTTTGCCGGCGGCGTTGAGCCAGGCGAAGGAGTTGGGAGTGGTTCCGGCTCCGGGGTGGTCCTTTTCAAGGATGGTGACGCGGGTCCCTCGGCGAGCGAGGTGGTAGGCGAGGGAGGCTCCCATGATTCCGGCTCCGATGATGACTACGTGAGCGGGGGTTCCGGCGAAGGCGGGATTGAGGCGGGTAGCCAGGGCGGCGCTGCCGGTGAGATGGAGAAATTTTCTTCGGTTCACGTGCGGCCTCGGGAGTCAGGGTTTCAGGATTGCTAACTATCTTAGTCCCGTTATGGTTTGGCTGTGCAGGGTATGGGGAGATACCCCCCTCCCCCGTCAAATGCGTGCAAAGTCTTCGAACGATGAGGGTTAGGTTCGGACTTCCTGTTGGGCGAGGTCTCCTTTTGAGGTTAAATACGAAAGCCCGGGGTGAGCCGGGCCTGTGAGTTCTGATGATTTAAGGATAGCAGGGGCGTCAAGAGGGGCTCAGGGCTTCATGCGGGCTTGGGCGTCGCGTAGGTGGCCGGTGGCGGGCTCGTGGGTTCCGGCCTGGGCAAGGCCGAAGCGGGGCATGTTGGCGTAGATGGACTCGTAGCGGCCTTCGGCGACCTGATAGGTCTCGTGCCAGATACCTACGGTGCCATCGGTGCCTATGCGCTGGTTGAATGCCTTCCAGGCGGGGAGGTGGGCGGCATCTTTGGACTGGGCGTAGGCGATGAGGTGGTCGAAGCTGCGCCAGTACTGGGTGACCATGATGCCGGGCCAGTAGAGAGAGGAGAAGCCGCCGAGGAAGCCGAGGGCGGGGTTGGCGTAGAGCTCCTTGAGCATGGGAGGCATGGCTGCCGCAGTGGGGAGCCACTTGTGGATGGCGAACAGGCGGTTGATGCGGAAGCCGATGAGGAAGACGACAAAGGAGCCTTCGATGCGGGTGGTAAACCGGCCTGCATGGATGGTTGGCATGGTGGGAGAAGTTTACTGCTTAGGATGGCAAATTGAGATTTATAGACCGCGAAACAGGTCTTCCATCGTAAGTTCGAAGACCTTGGCAATTGCGTAAAGCGTATCGATTCTTGCGGCTACCGCTCCGTTCTCAATTTGCGATAGATGAGCTCGGCCAATGTCCGCCATGTCCGCAAGCTGGGTCTGTGAGATTCCGTGTTTATCGCGCAACTCACTGATACGCCGTCCAAGTCGCACGGGAAAAGAGATTGCCATGCGCCATGTTTCCCGTTATTGTGACAAGTATTGTTCGGTTTACCGAACAACGAGACGCGAGAACAAGCATTTGCACGAGGGTTGAGTTTGATGTCGTCAAAGAAGGGTGCCGGGCACCGAAGAAAGTCTGGTGAAATCAGGCGACGTCCCTCTCCTCAGCAAGGCCGGGCCCTTGAGATTCTCGGCCACGCGATTGAATATCTGATGGATTCTTATGTGCTTATGGCTTCGAAGGATGGCGGGGCCGCGGACGCAGAGGCCGCTCAACTGCTGATGCGGTTGAATCTGGAAGTATTTCAGGAATGTCCTGAGATCGTTCCCTTTTATCGACGCATTTATGAATGGTTCCGGGGACGATTCAGGGATTGAGAGAAGGAAAGACTTTAGGGAATATCTCTCAAAGTTAGACCGCTATCCGGCGGCTAAGATGCGGTCGAAACAGGTGGATACAAAGGTTCGAGCTTTGCCGATCTGCCGGTTTGATTACTGCTTGTAGACCAGCCGGGGGCCGCTGATCTGGTTTACCTTGAGGTCCACATCGACCTCTACGTGATCGGCGATTTTGATGAAAGGGATGCCTTTGTCCATGCCGTAGTCCTTGCGGTCAAAGGCCATGTTTCCGTTGATTACGCCTTTGCCGGTTCCCTTGCCCGAGATGGTCAGTTTAAGGGTTTCGGGCTTGGAGACGCCACGGATGGAGAAGTCGCCGAGGACATCGAAGGTGGTGGGGCCGGTCTGGACGACCTTGGTGGAGTGGAAGGTGATGAGCGGGTTCTCGTCGACGTTGAAGAAGTCTTTGCTCCTGAGCTTGCTGTTCTTCATGCCGCTGCCGGTGTTGACGGTAGCAGCCTGGATTTCGATGTCGAGGACGCCGGTGGTGACGTCAGGAGATTTGAAGTTGAGGGTGGCGTTCCACTTTTCGAAGTTGCCGGTGAGGGCGACGGAGGCTTTGACGTAGAACTTGATGGAGCTGTCGGTTGGGGTGGTCTTGAAGACAGGGGCCTGGGCGTGAGCCGGGATGGGTAGGAAGGCGAGGGCCAGAATGGAGACGGCGAGGAGTCGCATGTGGATGAGTGTGGGGTTTCGCTGGTGCCGTGTCAATACGATGGAAGTTCTGCGGAGACTTGAGTGGCTCGTCAGGAAAAGACCCGGGGCTGAAGCCCCTTTCTATTGGAACGATTTTTCGCAGGGCTGAAGCCCTGCGCTAATCCCAAAGACGGGGCTGGGACTTTTTCGGCGATCTCTTCGGCGGAGATAGAAGAGGCCGCTGGAAAATTGGTTTGCCTTGTCGAGCATTCCCTCGGCGACTAAAGTCGCTTTGAGTTGGTAAGATTTGCGGCGGGGCTGAAGCCCCGCCCTTTCAAAACAACGGCTTTTCAGCAGCCTCTTCAACTCCGCCCTCTCAAAGCCGGGACATTCCGATAGGTTGATACAGACTGGGGCACAAGATACTGGTTCCGCTTCCTCTTCCGCGAGTTTTTGGCAATACTAAAGGTGCTATGTCCAAACAACAGTTTCAGACCGAAGTCTCTCAGCTCTTGCAGCTAATCGTCCATTCCCTTTACTCGCACCCGGAGATCTTTCTCCGCGAACTGATTTCCAACTCCTCCGATGCGCTGGATAAGGTGCGTCACCTGACGCTGACCGAGGACACGTACAAAGCTCTTGTCGGCAATGGTATTGACTCGGCTCGTATCGATCTTGAACTTGACGAAGACAACAAGACCCTGACTCTCTCGGACACCGGCATCGGCATGAACGAGGAGGACCTGGTGTCGCATCTGGGCACGATTGCGCGCTCGGGCACGAAGAACTTTCTGTCTCAGCTCTCGGGTGATGCTCGCAAGGACTCGAACCTGATTGGGCAGTTCGGCGTGGGCTTCTACTCGGTGTTCATGGTTGCCGATAAGGTAGAGGTGATCTCGCGCAAGGCCGGCGAAGAGAAGAGCTATAAGTGGATCAGCGACGGCAAGACGGGCTTCGAGATGGAAGAGGTTACGGGTGCGGAGGCACGCAAGACTGCCGGAACTACGATCCTGATCCACTTCAACGATGAGGGCTCGCAGTATGCCAATGGCTGGCGGTTGCAGGAGATCGTCAAGAAGTATTCGAACCACATTGCCTTCCCGATCTTCCTGACCTACGACAAGAGCGAGTGGGACGCCGAGAAGAAGGAGTCGGTGAAGACGCGCACGACGGAGCAGGTGAACGCGGCGAGCGCGATGTGGCGGCGGTCGAAGTCCGAGCTGAAGGATGAGGACTACAAGGAGCTTTATAAATCGCTGACCGGCGACTGGGACGATCCGCTGTTCTGGTTCCACACACGCGCCGAAGGCACGCTGGAGTACACGACGCTGTTCTACATTCCGGCCAAGGCTCCACTGGATCTTTACCAGGCCGACTACAAGGGCGGCGTGAAGCTCTATGTGAAGCGCGTCTTCATCATGGATGATTCCAAGGACTTGCTGCCGCAGTACCTGCGGTTCGTGCGCGGGATCATTGACTCGGAAGACCTGCCGCTGAATGTTTCGCGTGAGATTCTGCAACAGAACAAGGTGCTGACGAGCATCAAGACGGCGAGCGTGAAGAAGATTCTCTCGGAGCTGAAGACGATCGCCACGAACGATCCTGAGAAGTACGCGCAGTTCATTGCGGAGTACAACCGTCCGCTGAAGGAAGGCGTTTACGGCGACTTTGCCAACCGCGAGACTCTGCTCGACCTGATTCGGTTCAAGTCGACGCAGGCAGAGGGGCTTACTTCACTGGCTGATGCCAAGGCGAGGATGCAGGCGGAGCAGAAGGCTCTGTACTACATCACGGGCGGCTCGGAGGCGATGCTTCGCAATTCGCCGCTGCTGGAGATGTACAAGAAGAAAGGCATTGAGGTCCTTCTGCTGGATGATGACATTGACGAGATTATTTTTTCGAGCGTGCCGAAGTATGGCGATATCGATTTGAAGGCGGTCAATAAATCTTCTACGTCGGAAGACTTCAAGGACGACGCGACAGAGGAGAAGACGGAAGAGCTGAAGCCTCTGCTGGAGAAGATCAAGGCAACGCTGGGCGAGGCGGTGAAGGAGGTGCGCGCGTCTTCGCGTTTGGCGGACAGCCCCTCGGTGATCGTATCGGATGAGGATGAGCCTTCGGCGCGTATGCGGCAGATGATGCAGGCCATGGGCCAGAAGAATCTGCCGGAGATGCAGCCTACGCTGGAGATCAATCCAGATCACGAGATCATCAAGAAGCTGCTGGCCGACCCGAGCAACAGCAAGGTGGAAGATGCGGCCTGGCTGCTGTTTGACCAGGCCCTGCTGCTGGAAGGCGTGCCGCTGAAAGATCCGGCTACCTTCGTTCAGCGACTGAACCGCGTGCTGAACCAGTCGATCTAACCACTCATGGAAATCAAGCGAAAACGCCTCCCGGGTGGGAGGCGTTTTCGCTTGGCAGCCACAGGTTGCGGGTTACGCGCCTGTGTTCCCCTGGGGAGGGAGCTTCTATTGCACTGGCTTGACGGAAGCGGAGGACGTGGCCTGAGCGGAATCGATGACCCAGTCCACGATACGCTGATCTGGTAGCAGAGCCTGCGTGGGCATTCTGTAATTGAGACCTTCGAGGCGCTGGCGCAGACCGTCTTCGATGCCTCCGTAGGAGAGAAGGAGGGGCACGATCAACGGGGTGTTTCCACTCTTTGCGATCTGCTCGACCTTTTGCCGGAGCTGCTGGGTGGCGGCATTGCGAACGGGATTGTCGGCGTCATCGCGCAGAGTGAGGGACTCGATTGCGGCATAGTGACTCTGCTGCTTGATCGCAGTGGCGAGTGTGTCCATATCAGCCAACCACAGCTTGTTCTCGTCGTCGGGGACGGGGCCGTGAGCGACGAGCATTACAACCTCGTGGGCGGGGTCTCGGCTGATGGAGGCGGCGCGGTCGCGCAGGATCTCCGCGACGATGCGGTGATGATCGAGCGCGGAGGCCATGCGGATGGGAACGGGAGAAGAGATGGGCTTTCTGGCCTCGGCACTCATGGCCTCGTCGTGCGACATGGCGGCGTGATCCATCATCATCATGCCGCCGCCGTGATCCATCTGGGCGAACATCTTCAGGTCTTCAGGCTCCTGCGAGCGCAGGCCAAAGAGGTAGGAGATGCTATCGATGACGGAGCTGTGCGAGCTGACGAACAAGGGCACGGCCACGATCTCGGTGACCTTGCGCGCGACCAGACGATCGACCGCGGCCTGCATGGCGGAGCGGGTGGCCATGCCGAAGGCGACCTCCGTTGGAACGTGGAGATCGACCTGGTCGGCGACGTGGCGGACCTCTTCGTTCCACTCCAGCGCGCTGCCACCGTGAGCGAGGAGCACCACTCCCACGCGCGCAGACTTGCGTGATGCAGCCGGCTGTTGCGTGTGCGCCGCGACGGGGGCGAGGAGGCTGGAGAGGATGGCAAGAAGCGATACGACTCTTTTCATCATTTGGAATCTTCCAATCTTTTCAGTTGGTCATCGTGGCGGCTGGAGCGATGCTTCAGCCACCACGATGACGGTTTCGACTGTGGGCCTTACAAGCTTTGCGGGAGACTGCGGCGCTTGCTTGTTCGCCTACTCGTGCGGGAAGGTATAGCGCAGGCCGATGCGGAAGGTTCTGCCGTAGTCAGTGCGGTCGTAGGTTGGCGACGCCTGGTTGAGGAGACTGTCGCGGCTGTTGGCGAGATTCTCGACAGCGACATACTCCTGCAGGCCGTGAGCGAGATCGTTGAGGTCCTTGGAGAGATAGAAGTTCCACATGGCGTATTTCTGTTCATGCGTTCCGCTGCTGGGATCGATCAGCCATTTGCCGAAGAAGTTGCCGCGGATGTTGGCGACGAGACCGAGCCTGCGCGAGACATACTCCGCACGGAGATAGCCTGAGTTACGGCTGACCTCGGGAAGTGTTTGCTTGTCCGTGATGCTGTATGGGTCCACGTAGGCATAGAAGCCGTCGAGCCTGAGATTGCGGTTGAGAAGAACGCTGCCCCGGAGATTGACGCCCTGCGTGTATGCCTGATCGACGTTGGTGTAGACGAAGGTCTCGACGAACGGGATCGCTCCGAAGGTGGGCGGAATTCCATATTGCCCGAGCAGGGCCTGAAGCTGCGCCTCGGTCATGGGGAAGCCAGCATCGATGTAGTTGATGAGGTGGTTTAGATTGTTGCGGTAGAGCATGAGGTCGATGCTGAAACGATTGAGCTGGTAGCCAGCGCCAGCAGACCAGCTCTCGCTGTTCTCCGGCCTGAGAGTAGGGTTGCCGATGACCTGATAGAAGTACTCCGGGTGCAGCAGGAGGTAGTAGAGCTCACCGATAGTTGGTGAACGGAAGCCCTTGCCGTAGGCGCCGCGAAGCGTTAGGTTGTCCGTGACCTTGTAGACGAGGCCAACCTTGGGAACGACATGGTCGCCGTAGAGAGAGTGATGGTTATAACGTCCGCCGAGATCGACGATCAGCCTCTTCCAGGGCTGGATGCGCTCCTGCAGCCAGACATCGTTGGTGGTGACCTGCTGGCCGTGGTCGTCGCCGACGATACGGTTCAGGCCACGGTAGGAGTCCTGCACCCACTCGTCGCCGCCTTGAAGGAAGTTCCATGAACCGATCTGTTGCGAGATGGTGGCATCGGCACGATGGTACCGCTCGTAGAGGTTGCCGTAATCGAACTGAGCGCCAACGCTGTTGTCGGAGTTGAGAGGATTGCTCCAGGAGTTGGAATCGAAGCGAGACTCGTAAAGACGCGCCTGAACCGTGGTGGTGGAGGTGGGAAGAAAGTTGCCGACGAGCGCGTGCGTCTGGGTGCTGTCGTTGCTTGTGGACGAGTCATAGCCGGAGTCCGCCTCGCCTGTGATGTCCGTGTTCTTTCCGGTTGCGTGGTTGTGATATGCGTTGCCGGTGTAGCCGATCGAGGCCCTTGGACTGAAGCTGTAGCCGAGCTTCACCATGCCGTCATAGCGCTGGTTGTCGGCACCGATGGTACTTTCGTTGCCGGGGACCAGAGTGTAGGGATCGATGCGATGCAGTTCGAGATCGGTAAAGGCTGTGAGCTTCTTGTACTGCGTTCCAAGATCGAGAGCGCCATCGAATGCGCTCAACGATCCTCCAGAGATACGGAAGCCGCCCTCGAAGGGATGCGTCGGCTGATGCGTGATGAGGTTGATGACGCCACCGACCGCATCGGTTCCGTATAGAGACGAGGCCGCTCCGCGAACGACTTCAATGCGGTCCAGCCTGCCGATGTTCTGCTGCCCGAGATCGATGATGCCGCTGTTGATTCCGCGTGCCCCGATGAGCGGCAGACCATCCTGCAGAACGAGCACATCCGCAGAGGGAATACCGTCGATCACCTGGCCGGAGGAGCCGGAGAACGAGCTGTTGTTGCGTGTGACGACGCCGGGAATCTCGCCGAGAACATCGGCTACGTTCTCGAATCCTGTTCTCTGAATGCGCTGTTGCGTGACGACATCGATGGGAAGAGGAGAGTCCTGCTGAAGCTCTTCGACACGCGACGCGGATACGACGGTGACGTTCTGCTCGACGGTGACGAGAGCGAGCTTTATATCGGCAGAGGATGTTTCCGCTCCGGACTTGATCTGTACCTGCCGGGTTGCGGTTGCGAGCCCGCTGGCGGAGGCAGTCAGGACGTATTCCCCCGGAGAGACGGAGTTGAAGATATATTCGCCGCCGGTGGTTGTCTCCGCCTGCTGCGAGGTTCCGTTGAGCGCGTTGCGCAGCGTCACGCTGGCGTGAGAGACCGCCGAGCCGCGCTGGTCGAGCACGTGCCCCTCGACGCGCTGAGATGTGTTTTGAGCGTTCACCAGCAAAGGAATGAAGAGAACAAAGAAGACAGACTTTCGCATCGCCTTACCTTTCCCGTTGTGGCGGCTGCCGGAAGAGGCCTCCGCCGGAGTTGCCGATCTCCAACTCGTCAGGAGCGCTTCGCCAAAAGACTCCCCTGCCGAATTGTGGGCTTGCCAGGACTGCATCAGACGCCACGGCCGGCGTAAGACTCAGCTTCCTGATTGGTGTTGCAGTGATGGGTTTGCTCGTGAGAGAGCGAGCAGCGTATTGCTCCGGCGCCCGGAGATTGCACGCTCTTTGGGGTTGCACGACTGCGCACAATCGGTCTTCAGAGGCCTTAGAGTAGAAGCTTCGCGACCTCACTCAGCTCACACCGTATCGCCTATTTTTTTTGTTTGCTCATGTCGGCGCCATCCCTTCGACGGCGACCATGCTGAAGAACACGGGGTCGCCGCAATCGATCTCCGGGGAGATACGGCGCTTCGCCAAAAGACTCCGCAACTCCTCGCCTGAAATGAAGACTAATTTGGTCTTATATTTCCGTCAAGTGATTCCATTCATGGATTTCACTTAGCCGCCATTCACAGTGTGAATGGCGGTTGAGCAAATATTCTCTGGTGGCCTATGCAATGCAAATGGCCCACTCAAAGTTTGAATGGGCCATTTGCTGTTGTCGATTTACTGGTATGTTCACTTCCCCGTGGGATCACAGCTTTCGCTTTATGAGCGATCCACCAGGATTCAGGAACGGGTTAGCTGCAACCGCTGGTGCTGCCACAGGACATGCAGCGGTAGCAGGAGCCGCTGCGGGTCATGATGGCTCCGCAGGTGGCGCAGCTTGGGGCGTCGCCCATGTCGAACATGTCCTTCATGGCGTCGGCAGCGTGATAGATGCCTCGGTCTTCGAATGACAGGTTGTCTGCTGTCTGCTGTCCGTTGTCGGCGAGGCCGCTGCGGGCGGTGAGATCCGGAGCGATTCCCTGCTGGGGCGGGGTTGTGGTGTAGAAGTCGTCCGGGGCGCTGCTGGATGCGCTTCGGTCTTCCACGGCGGACAGGTAGGGGACTACCGCCGACGCGGGGCTGGTTACAGCTCCTTCTACCGGGACGGACTGCTGGGGAGCGAGACCGGCGAAGAGGTCGAGCTGGTGGCCGGAGAGGAAGCGGATCTGCATCCAGCGGAAGAGATAGTCCATGATGGACTTGGCGTAGCCGATCTGCTCATTGCCGGTCCAGCCGGAGGGCTCGAAGCGGGTGTGAGCGAACTTCTCGCAGAGTACCCGGAGCGGGACGCCGTGCTGGAGAGAGAGCGAGACCGCGGTGGCAAAGGAGTCCATGAGTCCGGAGACGGTGGAGCCTTCCTTGGCCATGCGGATGAAGATCTCGCCGGGGGAGCCGTTGGGGTAGAGGCCTACGGTGATGTAGCCCTCGTGCCCG
>JAATEV010000068.1 GCA_015655585.1 Terriglobales bacterium
GGCGAGTTGAAGGCCACCTTCTGGTTGAGGAGCAGGTGGGCGAGCTCGGCGTAGAAGATGTCGGCGGCCTCCTGGCTGGCGAAGTAGCCGCTGGCGAGACCCCAGTCGCGGATGGACTCGGCGACGCGGGTGATGAGGGCGCGGACGCCGGACTCACGCTCGGCGGTGCCGTTGAGGCCGTGTAAGTACTTGCTGGCCACGATGTTCGTGGCGGTCATGGACCAGTCGGCAGGGACTTCGACGTTCTTCTGCTCGAAGATGATCTTGCCCTTGAAGTCCTGGATGACGGCATCGCGGAGCTCCCAGACGACCTCGTCGTAGGGGGAGACACCGGATTTGGTGAAGTGTCGGCTGAAGGTCAGGCCGGGAGCGGAAGAAGCAGCGGGCGCAATGGCCTGCCGGGAGTTCGCGGCGGAGGTCTTGGTCTGCTTCTGCGCCTGGGTGGGAATGGTCGCCATGTTGGAAATAACTCCTTTTAAATTTGATGAGCAACAAAAAAACTGGGTTCACCGTGCGAACCGTGGGAGAAACAGCGCTGTCGCGGCAGAATATGGATCCGGTCATGAGGTCTAACCGGCGGCTACGACCCAGCACCAAAAAGATAATTCAGGTCCGTGGAGTCGGCCTGTTCGAGACGAATCCAAGGGGCCCCGTGTTACGGCTTCGTGACTGCTCCGAACAAGGTTGCAGTCGTGAAAGTAACGCCCCTTATAGTGCATGTCAAGTATAAAGCACAAGATGTTGTGTTACCTGTGCGAATACCCGTGTTTATGCGGGAATTCTGCGGCGGAATCGCAAAAATCGGCGGTTTGGCTGTGGATTTTGGCGAATCGGCGCGTAGAGACGGGGGTTACTGGTTGGTTAAAATGCACAGTTTTCAGGGTAGGCCGAATGGGGCCGCGCGACAAGGCGCAGGAGTGGTGCAAATGCGGTGGATGATGGTGGAAAGCGTGGAAAAACGGTACGGTGGATCAGTGCATCTGCACCGTACCGGTGGAGTATCTGGTCAGGTCGAGGTTGGAGATGGTCTGGGTGGTGCGGAACTGCCGGACTACGGTGTAGGGGGTGTAAGAGACGGGTGTTCCCGGGCAGATGAAGCTGGGACCGATTCCTTTTCCGTAGGGCCGATTAGAGAACTGCAACTGGCCTGTCTCTACCGGCGAGAGAGCGAAGGCAACGCCGTAGCTGTTCCCTCCTCCCAGCCAGACGCCACCTTCCGGTCCCGTAGGTGTGGCAGACGGGGTCTCGGGACAGGGGCCGCTTGTCCACCGTCCGGTCATATAGGCGAGTTGCGGAGTGTACACGGGATAGCGGCATCTCAGGGCGCTTGTAAAGGTGTCGGCCGCACAGACACCTCCATTGGGAAGCCTGTAATCGTCCCCGGCCGCTATGGCCTCTGACCGCTGACCGGCTGCGAGCTGCGCGTTGGCCAAAGAAACCGTCACCGTTGCAGGCGTGGAGCCCAGACGCCGCAAAAAGTCGGGATCAACCAGAATGTAGATATTCGAAGGCATTTTCTCCCGTGGAAGTATTATCTGGAATACTTGCTGCCAGCCGGAGCTCCAGTGCAGCCCGTTGGCGGCAGATATCTCCACCTGCACCCCCTGAGCCCGGACAATGGAGTCGGCTGCCACTCCAGAGAAGTTGAAGGGAAGGGCGATCCCGTTCGGAGCGGCTCGCCGCCGCCCATTCGACAGATCCGGAACCTGCCTGCTGGGGTCCGAATCGAAGACCATCGAGCCGGGCAGTTGACTTGCCTGCGCGATATCCGGATAGAGATGCCGGGCCAAAGCTGCTGTCGGCCGGGCCAGCATGAGGGCGACGATACATACGGGAAGGACGACCAGAGTCAGACGTGTTCGCATTGTGCTGCGTGTGGCATATTGCAGCGTGATTGCCGTAAGACAGACAATCACGAAGATCGTGAGGATCAGCGGCATGGAGTAGGGATCGGGAAGAACATTGAGATAGAGGCGCGAAGACAGTAGAGACGATCCCCAGATCAACAGCCCCAGATAGAGCAGAGCAGCCAGCACTGTCAGGGTGAATCGCGGGAAGCTTGAAGTCACGACTGACAGAGCGAAGACCGGAATCAGCATCACCGTGGTGAGCCGGGCCATGTTCAGCAGGAGCGCAGGAAGCGAGGCAAGAGGATTCAGCCCGCACCCTGCGAGGATGGCCACCTGCGTCAGCAGCAGTGGCAGGCAGAAGAAGACTGCTATAAACAGCACCTTCGCGATCAGCAGGTTCGGCCAACGGTAGGGACGCGAGAGCCAGAACTGGTTTTCGCCTACCAACGATTCGTCATGCACCGCCTGTACCGTCAGAATCCAACCGTTCATATAGACGAGGAGAGAAAGAATAGTCCCGATGAACATGGTGAGGCCGTTTGTCTGGAGTGCGTTCTTGACCGAGACCCAGCCAAATGCGATGAAGAAGCCGAGCGAGGCCAGAAGCTGAGGCCAGAGGTGACGTGCGTCTTTTTTGAAGATGTGGAGGACCTGGTTCATGCTTCTCTTCCCTTCTGGATGGCGTGGGCTTCTGTTCGCGCGATGGCGAGAAAGATGGAGCGCAGAGACATGGGGGTGAGGGTGATGTTGCGGGCGGTGGGAAAGATCTGCGCAAGTTCGGCGGAGGCTGCGCCGTTGGCGGCCTCGGTGTGGGTGAAGCGGATGACCGTGCCGACGGCCTGCGGCTGGAGCCAGGTGGCGGGAATGGCTGCGGGGAGAGGCTGAGGGTGAGGGAGGGTGATCTCTACTTCGCGGAAGCGGTCGGAGAGGGTGGACATCTCGTCGGAGAAGAGGAGCTGGCCCTGCTGGAGGTAGCCGACGTGAGTGGCGAAGGATTCGATCTCAGCGAGGTCGTGGGAAGAGATCAGGATGGTGGTCTCGGAGGCGCGGTCGAGGAGGCCTTCGATGAGCTCGTCGCGAACGAGGGGGTCTAGGCCGGAGAAGGGCTCGTCGAGGAGGATGATCTCGGGACGGAAGGCGAGGACGCTGGCGAGGGCGACCTTCATCCTCATGCCGCGGGAGAGGTGCCGGAGCTTACGGTCGAGCGGGAGATTGAACTGGCGGACGAGGGCGGTGTGGTCCCATTGCGGGTAGAAGGGACGCAGGTAATCGAGGAAGACCTGGATGGTCATCCAGTCGGGCATCTCCTGATTTTCGGAGACGTAGCCGATGCGGGTGAAGGCGTCGCCTGCGAGTTGGGTGGAGGGTATGCCGAGTACGTCGGCGTTGCCTTCCGTGGGTTTGAGGATGTTCATCAGGAGCTTGATGATGGTGGTCTTTCCGGCTCCGTTGGGCCCGACGAGGGCATAGATAGAGTTCTGCGGAATAGCGAGATTGAGGCCGCGGAGCGCGTTTGTGCGGCCATACGTGCGGGAGAGATTGTGGGTCTGGATTACAGGAGTCATTTTGTTCGGCGATCTCCGTCTTCAGATTTGGAGCGGGATTGGTTTTCTTCGGGGCTCAGACGATTCCAATGCTGGGTGATGCTGGTGAGGACTTCTTCAAGCCCGATGCCAAGACGTTTGGCCTCGACGACGAGCTGCTCGACCTCCGGGCCGAGAAGCTGGGTTCGCTCTTTGCGGGTCGAGTCGGGAAGGGCGGCAACTACGTTGCCGATGCCGGGACGGGTTTCGAGGAGACCGTCGGCTACTAGCTGGGAGATGATCTTGTGGGCGGTATTGGGATTAATTTTTAGTTCGCGGCTGAGGGTGCGGACCGAGGGGAATGCATCTCCGGGGAGGAGCTGGCCGGAGATCATCGCTTTGTGGGCAGCGTAGACGACCTGCTCGAAGATGGAGATGCCTGGCCGGAATTCGACACTGAACGGAATCACTTCTGTACTATTACACATAGTACAGTTGATGGGAAGATGTTTTTTTGTGGTGGGTGGAATTTATCTCTCTTTGTGGGGAAATAGGGCGGGATAGGAAGTAAAGAACGAGGGGATGGGAAACCCTGAAAAATAGGCACCCATCCCCTCTGTTAGAGGTATTGTGCAGGCTGATTATTGTGCCGCTGGAGTCGTTGAACTACTGGAAGAGGATTTTTTCTTAAGGATGTCGATGATGTGGAAGAGATCTACTCCGAAACCGATTTGATAGCGATCTCGGTTGGGCTGAGAAACAGGAATATCCGTCACGGAAGGACTTGTATAGGTGATAGGTGTGGTCGAAGTACTGGTGGCAGCAGTAAGAATAAGCTGAGGATTATCCCTACCAGTTTTGTTTAATTCTGTGTCCATCGATCCGAAGATATAGAGGCCATCGACCTGAGGAACAGGTAGAACACCTCCGAAATGAAGGACAAAGTGGCGTAATTGACCACCACTGACATATTCGTTCTGGCCAAAGGTCAGATCTCCAATGGCAGGAAAACGATATTTGCCGTGGTTATAGTCCCCTCCGTACATTTTGAGTCGAACTCCTCCTGCATAGTTGCGGTAAAAGTGGGTTCTGTCTGTCGGCAGAAATGACACGTAGCATGACGTACTGGATGCGGATGTCGATGTTGATGAAGAAGTAGTCGAGGGGAGAGGATTGCACCCGGGCGCATAAGTAAAACCTGACCCAGGATTCTGGGGATATTGTTGGATAATTTGACTCGTCAGGTTATAGACTGCGGGGTTTGCCTGCGATGCGGAAAAGGGAGTAATCGCTCCGAACGAAAGAAGCGCAGAGAGAGTAATGATCGTGCTTGGCGATTTGAGATGAGCAGAGTGATAGTCCCCAACATCAAAGCTATCGACGGATAACTTCCAGTAGTGAAACAACTGGACGGCAATATTTACAGAACCTTCCAGAGATTTAACGACGCTATCAGGATTTGCACTTGCTGCGGTTTCAATATAAGAAGCAATCGAACTGGTTGGGTCCAGAGTAAGGCTCGTGGGCTGTGCCATTCCGGCAATACGCATCTGACCGCCAACCCATGCGCGCGATGAGAAGAATTTTCCGCTCGAAAGAGGAGCATCCAGAATGCCGATGCCGAGAAAGACAGGGCTAGGATCGGTAGAACTCGCTCCGGTAATATCCAACCCCGCGAATGCGGTTCCAAGAGGAGCGGTCTTAGAGAAGGATATTACAGGTATGGCAGCAGAGGTAAAGGTCTGTTGCCCCGCTCCCCCGGCTAAAGTCACGACTTCAGTTACATAAACGTACTGCCCGGCGACGAGTGGATTGATGAGAGTCGTTTTAAAACTGTCATTTCCCGCCGACGAAATTGAATTAACGATAGCGGCACCCGCTCCAGGATTCTTCTGCTGTGCAATCAAGGGATTATTTGGCGCATTGCAAGCATCCGGTTGGGCCTTCGGCTTATCATCCGAAACGCAGATGTAGATATCGACCGCTATATACGCTGCGGTCACCGGTTGAACATTGCCATTTATTGAACTATCCCCATCCAGCAAAGGACCTTTGACCGCAGGAAGGATCGGACCTGCGACAGGTGGTGGTGGTGGAGGTGGGGCAATTGCTGGAACACCTGGCACTACAGCAGATGCAAGCAATGTCCCGGCCAAAATAGTAGTTGGGGAAGCAGGCGATACAGTCGGCGTCTGTGCAACTACCAATGACGATAAAAGAAACGTAAAAAGGCAGAACATGAAAATGCTATGGATCTTGCTCATGATGGGCTCCATGGATGGGCGGGCCTGCTTGTCGGCCATGCCATCTTGTCTAGGGGAATTGTTTGGACGGGAGTGAGGCACTGCCGGTTTGGGCAGGTCGGCGGCCCTTTCGACAAAAGTCGATCGTCAGGCGCGCGCGCGCGGTTTCCCAAGTTCAGCTCTCCAGTCGAGGGAAAACTTATTTGAAGGGGCCTGAAAACTTTTGAAGGGGGCCTGAAAAATCAGAGACTTATGCGTGCACACTATCAAAGAAACAGCCGCTCGATATCCCCCATTTGGGAGATATTTTTATGGCCTGGCGGCTTGATCTGTTCCCAATTCCCTGATTTCCTGTTGGCGTTTTTGGGAACACCCATTCCCTCGCCTGGTCAGGACGCAAATCTGGTCGTCGGATTCGATGTGCTTGTACTTGTTGATCTTTTCCGGAGTTGCAGGCTACTCGGATGTGCCCCGGTTAGCCAGGTTGGCGGTGCCGGGGAGGGGGTTGGTGAAGGTGGCTCGGGTGCCGAGGGCTTTGAGGAGATCGGGGATGTCGTAGTGGCGGACCACTCCGGGGAGGATGTCCTCGGGGGCGTCTATGGGCATGGGGGCTTCGAGGAGGCTCTTGTAGCTCTCTAAGCTATGGTCTATGTGGACTTGGCGTAGGCGGGCGTCTAAGACGGCGGCGTGGAGGAGGACGAGGCCCATGTGGCCGCTGGCTTGAGCGGTGATTCTGGTGGGGTCTACGTCGGGGCGGCCGGCTAGGACGTCAATGGCACGGATGGTGTCGTCTACGCGCATTCCTAAGAGGGTTTTGCCGTTTAGCTCGGCGCGCAGCTCGGTGAGGTAGAAGGGGCCGAGGATTCCGGCCTTGGTCTCCTCATTTCCGGGAGGACTGGGGCGCGGAGTGAGGGCCAGAACTACGTTGCCGGCGGCGGTGAGTTGCTGGATTTCGGATGTGGTGGCGGATGGTAATTGGCTGGTGAGAAGCAGGACGGCTGGGTGTCGGCCGGGGGTGGTGGGGGTGGCTACGAGGATGGGCAGGTCGATGCCGGACTCGGAGGAAAGTGTCTGGTTGGATGCTGGTGGGTGAGTGGCTCCGGGTTGGGCAGAGGCGTGGGTGATCTCGCGGACCTGATGCTGAAGCTCGGCTGGGGTGAGTGCGGGGACGGGGTGGGCGGCGAGGAGCTGGCGGGCTCGTTTCAGGTTGAGGGAGTGGATGGTTTCGGCGGTGGGGTAGCTGGTGGCAATCTGGCCGGTGGGAGTGACCTGCAAGGCGTCCTTGGGCAGGTCGGCGGGCAGGGCGAAGGGGCTGGCTCCGGGTGGTGGAGGCGGCGGGACGATGGGCTGGGCGTTGGAGTGGGCTAGGTGGAGGAGGAAGAAGCTGACGATCTGGGACTGGAGGGGGCGGAGGTTGCCGTGGCCACCTATGCCGGTGATCCACTGGAGGGCGGCGGTGGCGGGGATGTTGTTGGAGGTGTCGGGATTGAGGGTGGGGCCTGTGGGGATGCCGGGCTGCGGGTTGCCGGTGGGGGTTCCGGCGGAGGCAGGGTCGAAGAGGGAGTAGAAGCGACGGGTTTCGGTGACGGAGGTGAGGGCCCCGGCGTAGGGGAACATGTCGGACGCGGTGGAGATGACGGCGTAGGGGCGGGGAGCGGCTAGCTCTACCCAGTCGGGGAAGTCGAAGCCGCTGGAGATGAAGTTGGGGACGGACTGCTCGGCGTCCTGCGGGCCGATGGAGGGGAGGAGCTTGTCGAAGCTGGTGATGAAGCAGGCGGAGGCGATGGTCTTGATGCGGGTGTCGAGGGAGCTGAAGAGGGCGGTGATGGTGCCGCCGCCGGAGCAGCCGAAGGCCCCGATGCGGTTGGGGTCAACCTCGGGGCGGGATTCGAGGTAGTCTACGGCGCGCATGGCGTCCCAGATGAAGTAGCGGGAGACGGCGTCGCCGAGGAGGGTGGGCTGGAGACCGGCTTCGCCGTGTTCGCCGGTGGGGCGCATGGCCAGGGACTTGGTGGGATCGGCGGGGTCGGGGTACTGGAGGCGCTCGCCCTGACCGACGGGGTCCCAGGAGAGGACGGCAAAGCCGTTGCGGGCGAAGGTGCTGGCGGTGCTGTAGTCGCTGGCCTTGCCGGTGGGGCCGTGGCCGGGGGCGATGACGATGGCGGGAAGCTTTTGCCCGGCCTTGTTGTCGGGCAGGTAGAAGAGGGCGGTTACGGGGAAGTTGGGCTGGGACTCGTAGAGGACTTTCTCGATGCGGAAGCCGTCGGCTTGCGTGGTGCCGAGGACTTTGGCGTTGAGCGGGGTCTTTTCGGGCAGGCCGCCGATGAGGGAGAGGATTTTGGCGCGGGTCTCGCGCTGGCGGGCTTCGGCCTGAGCGCGGGTTTTGATGTTGGCGATGGTGGCGCGGCGGGCGGCGGTGTACTGGGCGGAGATGGTGTCGACGTAGTCGTCGAGCTGCTTGCGGCCGTGATTGGCGGGGCTGTCGGGGTCGATGCGGGCGGGGGCGGCGGGGCGCGCGGGCGTTTGGGCGGGGAGCAGAGAGGCGGCCAGAAGAGCGGCTGAGGTGAGGAAGAGTGGGGTTCGCATCGCCTTGTCTTGATACACGGTTTTATGCGGGTTGGTCAAGATGTGGTCATACCAATTTTGGCAATGACGATGATTTTTCACGGGAGGCGAGGCGTTGGCGCAGCTCGGCGGTGGCTTGACGATGGCAGAGGAGGCAGAGGGTCCGGAGGTTGTCGAGGTCGCACTGGCCTCCTCCTTCGGCTACGGGGAGGAGGTGGTCGGCGTCCCAGAGGGTACGGCGGGCGGTGATGGAGGCCATGCCGTAGAGGCGGAGTCCGGCGATGCGGGCGGGGCCGCGGGCGCGTTTGAGGGCGTTGAAGGCGGCCACGGTGTCGATGCCGCAGGAGGCGCAGATGCCGTGGTCGCGGGAGAAGACCTGATCGCGGAGGTAACCGGGGTCGGTGCGGAGACGCCACTGGTGGACGCAGTAGTCGGAACAGAAGGTGCGGCGGCGTTTGGCGAGGATCTCCAGCTCGCACCAGCGGCAGAGAGGGAGGCCGTTGGGGCCGTTGGGCAGGGAGTCGCGATTGGTTCGACCGCCCTGAAGGGTTCGGGTGGGATGCATGGCTCTCTGAGGATAAAGTGCGGGGTTTTGGGATGGAATTGGTGAGGTTGGTTCGTGGTGGTTTGAGATCGCGTTTGTCTTTCTGTGGAAGCGGAGGCTGGGGAAGGACGGCATACCCCAGGGGCTGAAGCCCCTTTTTCGACTGACGGGAGAGGCCCAAGGCTAAAGCCTTGGGGTACCCAGAAGCAAAGACAACACCTAGACGCAAAGACTGAATTCGTTAGACGCTGCCTACGTTCTGGGCGAGGCAAGGCCCCTCTGAGAGATCGGGGCCTTTGAATGGTCCATTGCGAGAGATGGATGATCGACTTTTTGAGAAAGCGTGCCAAGATGGAGGAATCGTCCGTAAATCATCGGTGAGGTGTCTTTTGATGCTGCGAGTGGGTTTGGTTGGCGTGTTTCTGGCGGTAGCGGTGGCGGGGCAGGCGCAGAGTGCGATGGATAAGGATTTGATGGAGGTCTCGGTGCCGGGGCTGGAGAAGCTCTACGCGCAGCATAAGTACACGGTGACGCAGGTTACGGAGTGGTATCTGGGGCGGATTGAGCGGTACAACTCCGTGTATAAGGCGGTGGAGACTCTGGACCGGAAGGGTGCTCTGGCGGTGGCGGCGGCTGAGGACAAGCAGACGGCGGCGGAGAGGAAAGCTGCGGGGCCGCTGTGGGGCGTGCCGATTGTGATTAAGGCGAATACAAGCATTGCCGGGCTGGTGACTACGGATGGGTGGAAGGGCTACATCATTCCGGGCAAGGAGTTGGTAGCTCCGAAGGACGCTACGGTGGTGGCGAGGCTGAAGGCGGCGGGCGCGGTGATTCTGGGGAAGACAAATATGCCGGACTTTGCGGCTAGCGATACGACGATGAGCTCGTCGTATGGGCGGACGGGGAATGCTTACGATGTGAGGTACTCGCCGGGTGGGTCTTCGGGCGGGACTTCGATGGCGGTGGCGGGGAATCTGGCTACGTTTGGGCAGGGGACGGATACGGCGAACTCGGTGAGGCAACCGGCGGGGCTGAGCGCTCTGGTGGGCGTGCTGCCGACGCGCGGGCTGGTGAGCATTGCGGGGATCGCTCCGCTGGACTGGCTGCTGGATAATACGGGGCCGCTGGCGCGGGACGTGACTACGGCGGCGATGGCTCTGGATGCTATGCGCGGGGAGGATCCGCTGGACTTTCGGACGAAGGGGAGCGCGGCGGAGGCAGAGAAGGGGTCGTTTACGCGGTATCTGAAGAAGGACGCGCTAAAGGGGAAGCGGTTCGCGGTGCCGGGGTTCATTCTGCGGGGCAATGAGAAGGACTTTGTGTCGGAGGGGGTGCTGCAACCGGAGACTCGGGAGATGCTGATGAAAGCAATCGAGCAGATGCGGGCTGCGGGGGCTACGGTGGTGGTGGATGAGTCGGTGTTGCCGATGGATTTTCTTACGGCTACGCACGCGATTGATACGAAGCCCTATAAGGCCGAGGGGACGGAGGGATTTCTGAAGGAGTTTGGGCCTGCGGCGTATCACTCGACGGCGGAGTATGAGAAGGCTACCGGTGATCCGTTTCCGGGATCGCTGATTGGGAAGAAGGGTGGGGAGCAAACTCCTCAGAGTGCGATCGAGAGTGATCCGTTGGCGGAGGCTACGTTCTGGGGGCCTCAGAAGAAGGCCCTGGAGATGTACTACGACGCGATGAAGCGGCTGAAGCTGGATGGGTTTGTGTATCCGGCGGTGCAGCAGCCTAACTATGACGAGACGGCCGCGGGAGCGCAGAAGGGCGGGCCGCATAGCTCGACGGGATGGGTGAACAAGATCGGGGTTCCGGCGGTGGTGGTGCCGGGTGGGTTCTATGCGAATGGGCTGCCGTTCGGGCTGGAGATCTCGGGGGCTCGGTGGAAGGACGGCGAGGTGCTGGGGTATGCGTATGCTTATGAGCAGGCTACGCATAATCGGAAGGGGCCGGTGTTGCGGGGTGGAAGCGAGTAGGGCTTAGGAAAAGCAAGAACAGGCAACGACAAAAGCAACGGCTTATGGGCTTGGGTCAGGTATGGGTAGCGAAGCGGATTTCTCCGCTTCGCTACTCACGATGAAGCTGTGAGTTGCTTCGGCCGAAATGACGGTGTTTGTGGCGAGGCGAGAGAAAGCGGTTCTCGCTTTGCGCGAATGCCCACCTTCGTCGCGATAAAGCCGCGACGAAGATGGGGCACCCGATCCTGTGGCTGGTGAGGATGGGACTGGCTTCTTCGTCTATCGGTTGAATTGGAGTGCGTTGTTACAGAGATTTGAAGAGATGGGCTTCCAGTTTGGTTAGGATGGAAGACGCTAGTCGATTCAGTGAACGGCGAAAGACCGGAACTTTGTGGATGTAATTTTGGAGGAGGGTTTGTGGACGCAACGCTTGAGGAGTTGAAGGCGGGGATTCGCCGGTTTCGAACGCAGGTTTATCCGGACCATGAGGAGACGTATATCCGCGCGGCGAGCGAGCCGCAGACGCCCCATGCTCTGATTGTTACGTGTGCCGACTCGCGGATCGATATTGAGACGATTACGCAGTCCGTTCCGGGAGAGCTGTTTGTTACGCGGAATGTGGGAAACCTGGTTCCGGCGTATGGCGAGATGCTGGGAGGCGTGAGCGCGGTGATCGAGTATGCCGTGACGGCGCTGAAGGTGCGGCATGTGGCGGTGTGCGGGCATACGGACTGCGGCGCGATGAAGGGTCTGCTGGACCCGGAGGGGCTGAGGAAGATGCCTACGGTGAATACGTGGCTGAGGAACGCTCATGCGGCGTTGAGCGTGGCGGACTCGCTGGCTGTGGAGGGCGAACCGGCGAGTGCAAGGATGCGGCGGCTGACGGAGGAGAATGTTCTGTTGCAGTTGCAGCATCTGCGAACGCATCCCTCAGTGGCGGGAGCGATAGCGAGAGAAGAGCTGACGATCTCGGGGTGGGTGTACGACATTGGCAAGGGCGAGGTGAGTATCTCGGAGAACGGCGGGAGGTTGTTCGAGGCGGTAAAGGTAGAGGGCGAGGAGGCATGATCCTGCCGCGTGGGCCGCGACTGGTGCCGATGCTGCGGTATGTGGGAAGGCCGCTGCTGGCGCTGTTTGCGTATGATCTCGCGGTGGGCGCGGCTTACAAGGTTCTGGGCTGGGAGTGGGTGGCGATGCCGCATATTCCGCTGTCCCTGTTCGGGTCGGCGATTGGCATTGTGGTGGCGTTCCGAAACCAGTCGTCGTATGCGCGGTGGTGGGAGGCGCGGACGCTTTGGGGCGGGATCATCAATAATTCGCGGAGCATGGCCCGGCAGGTGACTACGGCCATGCGAACCGTGAAGGACGCCGCGGAGATGCGGGAGATGCAGCGGCGGATGGTGTATTTGTTGATTGCGTATGCGAAGGCTTTGCGGCAGCATCTGCGAGGGCTGGAGCCGTGGGAGGAGATGGAGCCGCTGATGGGGCGGGAGGAGATCGAGGCTCTGCGGGGGGAGCAGAATGTTCCGCTGGCGATTCTACTGAGGACGAGCGGGATGCTGAGGGAGTGCCAGGCGCGGGAGTGGATCGATATGGCGCAGTGGCAGGCGATGGATGGAAATCTGGACGGCCTGATCGATGCACAGGGCGGTGCAGAACGCATGAAGAACACGCCGATGCCGAAGCAGTACGATTATTATCCGCAGTTGTTCGTGTATATCTACTGTGCGATGCTGCCGCTGGGCCTGGTGGCGAATATGGGGTGGTTTACGCCGCTGGGATCGACGCTGGTGGGATTTATTTTTCTGGCGCTGGATAAGATCGGGCGCGATCTGGAAGACCCATTTGAGAATACGATTCACGATGTTCCGCTTACGGCGATTACTACGGGGATTGAGATAAATCTGCGGCAGATGCTGGGGGAGACGGAGATGCCGGAGGCGGTAGTTCCGGTGAAGGGTGTGCTTTGGTAGGGCTTCGGGGTTAGGAAAGACAAAAAGCAAAGGCGATGAATCAGTCGCTTCGCCCTTCGGGCTTCGCTCCGGCCTTCGGCAGAGCGGTGTTGCCGCTTCGCGGCGGAGCGAGACCCAAGGCTGAAGCCTTGGGGTACCTAGAAGCAACGACAACAACTGCAACGGCAACGGCAACGGCTTATGGGCTGGGGTTAGGCATGGGTTGAAAAGCGGAGAAATGACAAAATTCGTGGTTGAGCAAGAAAAAGTGGCTCGCGCTTTGCGCGAATGCCCATCTTCGTCGCGATAAAGCCGCGACGAAGATGGGCACCCGGTTTATGAGCTGGTTATAAAGGTGGAAACAGCAACCTATTGAAATTTTGTGGCTAGAGCCATTTGAGTTTGCGGAAGATGTAGACCATGAAGATGATGGCTATGAGTGTGATGAGGCCTACCCACTCGGCTCCATAGGGGGAGTCCGTGAATGGGAGGCCCTTGATGTTCATGCCGTAGATGCCGGAGATGGCCACTACGGGAAGCGCCGCGGTGCCGAGGACGCTCAGGACCTTCATGATCTCGTTGGTGCGGTTGGCTACCGAGGTGAGGTAGATGTCGAGCGTGTTGTTGAGCAGGTCGCGCTGGGTTTCCACCGCGTCGAGGAGGCGGACGATGTGGTCGTAGGTGTCGCGGATGTAGGGCTGGTGCTCGGGGTCGACCAGAGTGTTGGGGTCACGCTGGAGGTGGAGCGCGGCATCACGGGTGTTGACGAGGACGCGGCGTAGATCGATGAGGTCGCGCTTGATGGAGAAGACGGCCTGGAGAATCGCGGGGTCGGGGCGGTCTACTACCTCGTCTTCGAGAGCGTCGATGCGCTCGTCGAAGTGGTCGATGGCGGGGAAGTAGAGATCAACGATGGTGTCGAGGATGAGGTAGACGAGGTGGGAGGGGTTGTCGTCGTCGCCGTCGCGGCGGGCGCGGGAGAGCGCCTGCTGGGTGGCGGGGCAGGTGGGGTCGGAGACGGTGATGAGGAAGTCTTTGCCGAAGAAGAGATCGATGGGCGTGAAGACAGGGTTCTGATCGGCGGGGTTATCGGGGTCCTGGACGAGGCGGACGGGCTTGAGGACAGCGAAGGTGTAGTTGCGCTCGGTGTCGACCTTGACGGTCTCGTCTTTGCTGCGGGCATCTTCGATGTGGAGCGGATGGAGATGGAACCGCTTGGCCAGCTCGTCGAGCTTGTTGTCGTTGGCGTTATCGAGTTCGTACCAGGGCACAGGTGCTCCTTCGTCGCTTGTTTGCAGTCGTTTTCAATCGTACTGCGAGAGGACGGCCTGAACCAGAAGCAGTGCGCCGGATTGACGGGGGATTAACCTTTTCCGTCTTCGATGTGGGTGAGCTCGCCGTCGCGCATGTGGAGGATGCGGTCGGCGATCCGGGCGGCCTCGGGGTTGTGGGTAATCATGAGGACGGTCTGGTTGAGCTCGCGGCTGGACTGGCGAAGCATGTGGAGGACGGCGTCGGAGTTTTTGGTGTCGAGGTTGCCGGTGGGCTCGTCGGCGAGGATGATGGCGGGGCGATTGATGAGGGCGCGGGCGATGGCTACGCGCTGCTGCTCGCCGCCGGAGAGCTCGTTGGGACGATGATGGAGGCGTCCTTCGATGCCTAATAGCTGGGTGAGGTGCTTGAGAAGAGGGCGGTCGAGCTCGGCCTTGTGAGGGGCGCCGAGGTTGGCTATGTCGTGGGCGATCTCAATGTTGCCCATAGCGGAGAGCGTGGGGAGGAGATTGAAGCGCTGGAAGACGAAGCCGATGCGGGAGCGGCGCATTTTGGTGCGCTCGGCGTCGGTGAGGGAGGCAAAGTCTACGCCGTCGATGAGGATAGAGCCGGAGGTCGCGCTGGTGAGGCCACCTAAGATATAGAAGAGCGTGGATTTTCCGGAGCCGGAGGGGCCGACGATGGAGACGAACTCGCCGGGAGCAACGGAGAAGCTGACTTTGCGGAGGGCGGGAACCTCAAGCTTTCCGGAGCGATAGGTTTTGCCGAGATCCTGGGCGAGAATGATGGGAGGAGTCTGCCCGGAGGCTGGTTGCGAGGTCGAGTGAGTGGATTCCATGCGTTGTTTGAAGTTTACGTGAATGAGGTGGAATGTATCCGCTGAAGTTGTTGATGTGGGCTGTGCTGGGATGGTCGGCGCTGGGAGTGATGGGGGTCTCGGTGTCGCTGGCGCGAGGCGAACGGAGGAAGGCTGTGCATGGTCTGGCATGGCTGGCGGGAGTGTGGGTGGTTTACCTGGGCGTGCTGGCCGGGGTTTCGCTGATGCAGCCGCAGCGGGTTCTGGCTGTGGGCGAAGAGCAGTGCTTCGATGCGATGTGCTTTACGGTGACGGGAGCGAAGACCGTTCCCGGGTTTCAGATGCAAGGCTTTCAGTTGCGGGATGGGAGCAGGCTGGTGGCGGTATCGGTTCGGGTAAGGAACCGGGGGCGCGATGGAGCTGCGAGCGATGAGCGCGTCAGCGCGTACCTGGTGGATGCACAGGGAAGGCGATGGAAGCAGTTGCAGGGCGTTGGCGGGGCGGGCCTGCGGGCACGAATGGCGGCCGGGGAGTCGATGATGAGCGAACCTGTATTTAAGACGGCGGAGGACGCTCGCGGGCTAGGCGTGGTGTTGACGCAAGGGCGGTGGCAGACCGGAACGCTGGTGATTGGAGACTCGGACAGTCTCCTACATCGGAAGACGGTGGTGAGGCTCAATGACGAAATGATGAATGAGGTTGATAAGTAATACTTATCGGTTCATTTGCCGCATGGCATACAGGACTCGGAGAGAGTCGCCCTTTCGGACTGAATAAACATTCATTTTCTGATGATGTCTGCTGAAGTGATGTTGTTTTCCCTCATCTCATGCAAAAAGGTGCATGGAGCACTGGGCGGGACTTGCAAACACCCCAGTAATTGCGGAGGTGGTCGTTGGTACGGCGATTGCTGAGATTACCGCGTCGGAGGTTGCGACCTCTGAATGGGCTCATAAAGCTACCCTGCTGTGCGCTGGATGACCAGTCAGGTAGTGATGATAGTAACTGAGCAAAAAGGGCTTCTCGAACGACTTGTATTGTGTCGCGATCGAGTGGTGGGCCGACCTATCTGTCGCATGTAGGAATTCGCATCCTGTCTAAAAATTGAAGCGCTTCACTGCAATGAAGCCCTCGCGCATGTGTATGCGTGCCTTGTCGCGCGCCAACGTGGTTGGCGAGCGGGAGACGCGCGTGAGTGTCCGGTATGCCGTTCCATGATGAACGGCGTAAACGGTCGTGCTGTGCCAACAAAAGTTGCATGGAATGGAGACATCATGAACAAGATCGTATGCACTCTCGTTACGGCCTCGGTTCTCGCAGGCGGTTCGGCCTTTGCCCAGAGTAACCATGGCAAGAAGCTCCTTGATAACCAGATGGGAAATGTTACGGCCGGACAGACCTCTTCCGTAGATGCGGGCGGGTCGATTGCAGCGAACAATTCCACGGTGAACACGAATGCCACAGGCTCGGTGAGCCTGAGCGGCAGCGCACTGGAAGGCGCGGCCGGCGTGAACATTGTGAGCTCGTCCGATGCCCTGGTCGCCAATGGCGTGAACGTGTATGACAGCAGTCTGACGACGGACGGCGGTTCCGGCAACGCGGGCACCGACGTGAACCAGGTCAACACGATCAACCAGTCGGCTGCCTCGACGGCCACTCTCGACAAGTATTCGCGTGGTGCGAACAGCCAGCTCTCGGTGAACTCGGCCTCCAATGTAACCAAGTCGGACAACTATTCTTCGAGCCTTAATGGATCGCTGAATACGAGCACGACGAACGACAAATCCTACAGCAATGACAAGGCGAACAACTACAGCACCTCAAACACCAACACGAACTCGAAGAACGCCGCGGCACAGCAGAGCGCGAGCAAGAGCGCCTCGGCTTCGCTGACGACGGGCACGACGGTGTATGACCAGAAGTCGGCCTCCAGCTCGAACTCGGCTGCGCAGAATGCCTCTCTGGACACGAGCGCGGCGAAGTCTGCGAGCTCGACGAACAGCCTGGCCACGGCGGACAACAAGAGCAACAGCTCTAACTACAGCCAGAATGCTTCGAGCGGCACCACGAACGATGCTTCGCTGACCGGCAACGGGACGCTGAGCACTTCGGGGGCGACGCAGTCGAACTCGGCGAGCAACTACAGCAAGTCGGGCGCGGCGCAGGAGGGTTCGTCGGGCTACTGGCAGGGCCAGGGCGCGACGAAGAACAATGGCGTCTCGCAGAACGCGGCGGCGAACAAGTCCGCCTCGGGCGCGACGAGCAGCGGTTCGGCGGCGAATGCGTCGCTGGATGCCAGCCTCTCGGTGAATGCGAGCGACAACTACGCGACGGGCAAGAGCTCGGGCAAGGCTGCCAGCACCGCGAGCACTTCGGGCAAGAGCCTGAATGCGAGCTCGGCTGACAACTATGGCTCGAACGCGAGCCTCTCCGCCAGCGAAGCGAGCCAGAAGGCTTCGGCGAATAACTACGATTCGTCGAAGGGCGGCTCCACCTCCCTTGCGGCCACGACTGACAAGGCTTCGCAGGAGGCCTCCGGCTGGAACACGGCGAGCAGCAACAGCTCAAGCTCGTCGAAGACCACGTCGAACACGAGCAACGTTGCTTCTTCGAGCGACTATGCGACGAGCACGGTTGCAAGCCTTTCAACGAGCAAGTCCGACCAGAGCTCCAGCACCTCGGTGCAGAGCCTTGCTGTAACGGACAACATCCAGGGCGCGGTGAAGATCGGCTCGGCGACGGCGACCAATATCGCTGTTGACGGTTCGACCGTGAACTCGACCACGAACTACGCGGTCGCTCTGGCTGACTCGGCCGAGGCGAATGCGAAGGCCCTGAACATCGTCAACGCTGCCGGCGGGATGGTCTCGAACGGCCTGAACATCGCGCACAGCGCAAACATGAGCGCGATCCCGACCCTGAACCAGGTCAACAGCATTACGCAGGTTCGCTAGAAGAAGACGCGGAACGGAGCCTGTCATGAACAGGCAGGCTCCGGGCTGTGCCTCTGAGCAGTTCCAAGGAGGATGTATGAGTCGTCTTTTAGTGATTGCGAGTCTTGCCCTGCTTCCTTTGGCAGGCATGGCACAGAATGCCGCTCCGCACAGGGCGCAACCGTTGAGCGACGCAGCCATGGACAAAGTGACTGCGGCGGGCGTTACAGCGGGCGTTTCGGACGGAGTGGTGAAGTTTGCGGGCTCGGCTGCAACCCCGAACGGGCTTGTAACCGGAGCAGGTACGCTTCAGGTGCTTACTGGACCGATCACAGGAAACAACACGAGCACGCTCTCGCTTAGCGGCGGAGCGCAGCAGAACCTGAGCTCGCTTGTAAACGTCAATGCCGTGAACTCCAACATCAATGTTCTGCTGAATCTGAACGTCAATATCAACTCGACGGTCGGAACGCTGACGCAGACCAACCTGACGGGAAGGCACTAATCATGAACTGCCTTCGGTCGGTGCTTGCCGCGACTTTGGTGGCTAGCACTGTTCTCTTCCCTGCCTTCGCACGCGCCCAGAATCCGAAAGGGCGGGCGGAGGCGGAGGGGAGCAAGCACATCAAGACGATGAAAGAGATCCGTTCCGAGGGGGTGACGCGGCAGCGCTGGGACATGAGCTGCGGCGCGGCGGCGTTGAGCACGCTGCTGACCTACGACTTCAAGGACAACACACCGGAGACGGCCATCGTGGTGTGGCTGCTGCACCGCCTCGATGGGCAGAAGGTGCGCGATCGGGGAGGGTTTTCGCTGCTGGACCTGAAGCACTTTGCCGAGGCGCGCGGATATACGGCGGAGGGCTTCAGCGGAATGACGATTCAGGACCTCGCGGTGGAGAAGACGTCGGTGATTACACCGATCCGGCTAAAAGGATTCGACCACTTTGTGGTGGTGAGGGCGCTGGTGAATGGCCGCGTCTTTCTTGCCGATCCTGGGTTCGGCAACCTGACGATGAAGATCGACAAGTTCGAAAAGCTGTGGAAGGACGGCATCGTGTTTGTGGTGCATCCGCCGAGCGAACAGATGATTACGGGAAAGAATCTTTCGATTGCGTCGCGGCTGGTGCCGGATGAGACGGTGATCGAACGCGGAATCGGAGCTACGGCTCCAGCGAATTGGCTTTATTGATGGAAAGGCGGGTTTACCCTCGATGTTGCGGCAACGATGGATTCAAGGACTGCTGGCGGCGATCCTCTGCGTAGCGCCAGCAGAAGCGCAGACGACTCAGGCACAGACGGCACCGGCGCAGACGATAGACCCGGTGGAGGCGAAGTTGCAGGAGGCCCTGCGGGAGCGGGACGCGATTATCCGCAACCTGCTGGAGCGGGTCTCCGAGCTGGAGTGGAGGGTGAACGGCGGGTTCACGAGCAGGCCGGACGACAGGCCGGTGCTGTCTCCGGCAGGCGTTCGGGCCGCGGTGACAGCGGTGAATCCCGCGGTGAACACTGTGGTGAACTCGACATACGACACGACCGAGCGGCAGGCGACGGAGGCCCTGGACCAGGCGCTGATTGTGCATGGCGGGCTGCTGCTGCCAAATGGGACGCTGGAGATCGACAATACGGCGTCCTACTTCAGCGCGGCGTCGGACCACATCACGGTGAATGGGTTTGCGCTGCTGCCGGTGCTGGTGGTGGGCGATATCGCCTCGCAGAGGACGCGGCAGGACTATCTGCTGCCGACGCTGACGACGCGGCTGGGACTGCCAAAGCGGTTCCAGATGGACTTCATGATTCCGTATGGGTATGAGCTGATCCGCTCGGTGGATGCGAATAATAATCAGACGACCTCAAGCAGCTTTGGCATGGGCGACGTCAGCGCGGGGGTCTCGAAGCAGTTGACCAGCGAGCATGGGCACTGGCCGGACATGCTCGGGAGCGTGCGATTTAAATCGACCACAGGGAAGGACTCGTTCAACCTGAGCAGCAACGAGGTTGCACTGGGAACGGGCTTCAATGCAGTGCAGGGCAGCCTGACGGTGGCGAAGTCGAGCGATCCGGTGGTGTTCTTTGGCGGGGTCAACTATACGGCGAACCTTTCGGCGAGTCATATGGTCTCGGCCAACGATCCTACGAATCCCGACGCCAAGACGCTGGGACGTTTCAATCCGGGAGATGCGGTCGGGTTTCAACTGGGGTCGATTCTGGCACTGAATCCGGAGGTCTCGATGACGCTGGGATGGGACCAGAGGTTTACACGAGCCACTTTGCTGAATGGCACGCCGATTCCGTCGTCGTACCTGGTGGAGGGAACGCTGCGGCTGGGGACCAGCTATATGTATGCTCCGGGACGGATGGTGGACCTTACCTTTGGGGTGGGCCTGACGCCGGATACGCCCAGTTTGCAGTTTTCGGTGGGGTTCCCGCTGCGTCATACGCTGTGGGGGCCGAGGCCGCATAAGCTGCCTGTGCATTGAGGGCTGGCGCTGGCCTGGGGAGACTCTCCTGGCGGCGTACTGAAAGAGGTTTGCCCTCGTGAGCATTCCCTCAGCGACTAAAGTCGCGTTGAATATGTGACGTTTACGGCGGGGCTGAAGCCCCGCCCTTTCAAAACAGTATCCCCCCTTTAAATAAAACTCCGCCCTTTTGAAACAACAACTTTTTCAGCAGACTTCGAGGCACTGCCTCAGACGGAGATGGTGTTGGCGAGAAGGATGGAGTGCGGGTTGATGTCTTCGAGGAAGCTGACCTCGATGCGGATGGGGATGACCTGACCGAGATCGGCGGAGGATGAGAGATGCTTGCGGCAGGTGCAGAGATCGGTGAGGCTGTGATGCCCGGAGCGGGTGAGCTCCAGTCCAGAGGCGACGAGGGAGGCGTAGAGGTCGAGCGCGGCGCGGAGCTGAACCTCGACGCGCAGCTCGATGGTTCGGGGAGAGAGCGTTTTGCGGTCGAGAATCCAGCCGCCGCAGTCGGCAAAGGCCGAGAGGAGGGTGGGAAGCAGGTCGCTGCGCTCTTCGTAGGTGAAGCCCTGGATATCAAGAGGATGCATGTATGAGCCCTGATGCGCGGCGGGTACGTTCTGCCGTTAGGGAATATATCGGAGGATCGCGGCAAATCGTTATCCCTGAAGGAGGTACGGTGGTCACGTGACAGATGGCACCGGTAGCGGTGGCATAGTAACCATGCTTCCGGTTCCTTTTTTGCACGCTCGCTTCGCAGGCGTGGGTTTTGAGTGGCCGCGGAGCGGGCGATGTAAGAGGATGGTTCTGACGAGGTGTGGCATGGTTCTGGGCATGGGGACGGACCTGATCGAGATCGAGCGGGTGAAGGCTAGCGTGGAGCGGTTCGGGGAGCGATTTCTGGATAAAGTGTTTACCCCGGGGGAGATCGCCTACTGCATGAGGAAGAAGCAGCCGGAGGAGAGCCTGGCGGCGCGGTTTGCGGCGAAGGAGGCGGGAGCCAAGGCGCTGGGGACGGGAATCAGCCGGGGAATCAGTTGGAAGGAGATCGAGGTCAGGCGCGAGATGGGGCAGAGACCGACGCTGCACTTCAGCGGCCGGGCCCTGGAGGTGGCCGAGGCGATGGGGGTGAAACGGGTTCAGTTGAGCCTGTCGCACAGCCGGGAACTGGCGCTGGCGGTGGCGGTGGTGGAAGACGGACGATAATTGAAACTATTTTGCGGCGGGTGGCATCCATTGCTATTGCAGATAAAGCACTTCTGAACGATGAAACGCGCCGGATGGTTCGCTGCCGGACTGTAAGCGCGGTGATGTATTCTGTGGTTTACCGCATACCCAACACCTTGCATGAGCCCGGCTGGTCTCAGAGGGAGCGGGTGGTGGATTGCGAACAGATTTACAAGGAGAGCTATGCCCAGCCAGCAGGAGGTCCGATGGTCGCAGTTGAAGGTGGGCATGATCGTACTGATCTCCACGATCATTCTGGTGGCGCTGCTGTTCCTGATGACGAGCTCGGCAGGGATCGGCATCTTCTCGCACAAGCTGACGGCCTATAGTTACTTCGAGAACTCGGCCTCCCTGAAGACCGGGGCCGCGGTACAACTGGAGGGCGTGACGATCGGTACGGTGAAGTCCGTAACGATTGCCACCTCTCCGGACCGGAAGCTGACGCCGGTGAAGGTCACGATGAAGCTGAACGAGAAGTATGCGGTGAGCCTGAAGAAAGACTCGAAAGCATCGTTGACTACGGTGGGCGTGCTGGGCGATACCGTGGTGGACATCAACAGCCAGTTTGCCGTGGGAGCCCCGCTGCAGGACGGGGACGAGCTGAAGACGACGGAGACGCCGAGTCTGACGGACGTGGTGAAGGCAAGCCAGGGGACGATTGAGAGCCTGAACGTGATTCTGGCGAAGATGAACTCGATTGTGGACAGTATGCAGTCGGGCAAGGGATCAATCGGGCAGCTTATCAATAATCCGAGCCTGTATAACAAGGCCGATAAGACGGTGAATGAGCTGCTGAAGCTGGAGACGAACCTGAACAATGGGCGGGGGTCGATCGGCAAGCTGATGACCGACGATACTTTGTACAACCGGCTGAACGATACGGCAGGAAAGCTCCAGAGCATTGCGACCTCGCTGGACAACGGCAAGGGATCGGCAGGGATGCTGCTGAAGGACGACTCGATGTACAAGAACCTGAACTCAACGCTGGCGCACGCGAACTCGATTCTGGCGCAGGCGGACGAGGGCAAGGGTGGGCTGGGTCTGATGCTGAAAGATCCGAAGTTCCGGCAGGACCTGAGCAATACGCTGTCGCAGGTGAATACGCTGATTACGGGGGTGAACCAGGGGCATGGGACGCTGGGCAAGTTCGCAACCGACGATGCGGCTTATACGAACCTGAATCATCTGCTGACGGCGAGCACGGACCTGGTGACGACGATCCGGAGCGATCCGAAGAAGTATCTTACGATTCATTTGAAGATTTTTTAGACGGAACGATATAGAGAACGATGCGGGTTCGGGCTTTGGCTTGGACCCGTTTTGTTTTGGCGGCGAAACCTTGGGGAGCTAAAAGTAAGAATCTCCCCGCTGAGATTCCCTCAGCGACTAAAGTCGCGGGGATGTTGGGCATTTATGGCGGGTCTGAAGCCCCGCCCCTTCAAAACAAGTGCTCTCCTCCTTCAACGCGGGAACTTTTCTTTCGCCTCTCTCGTATTGAAGGCAACGGCCCGGACATATTTACGTTTTGCCGGGGTGGGCGTAGGTTATTTTTATCTCTACCTAATTTTTGCGCGAGCTCTGCGAAGGAGAACGATGAAGCTCAAGTTCATGACTGCGACTTTTGTGCTGTCTGCCGGGATATGCATGGGGCAGACGATGGTATTACCGGACATGGCCGCAGGGCCGACCGCGGAGCCGAAGAAGCCGATCAGCTTCGACCTTTCGGCAATCGATAAGACGGCGGACCCGTGCGTGGACTTCTATAAATACGCCTGCGGGAACTGGCTGGTAAAGAATCCGGTGCCTTCGGACCAGGTGCGGTGGGGACGGTTCAATGAGCTGGGCGAGCGGAACAGCTATCTGCTGTATGCGGAGCTGAAGGCCGCGGCAGACGCTCCGAAGACTCCGCTGCAGAAGAAGTATGGGGACTACTTTGCCGCGTGCATGAATGAAGACCTTGCGGAGAAACTGGGATCGAAGCCGGTAGAGCCGGTGATGGCTCGGATTGCGGCGCTTAGCGATAAGAAGCAGTTGCCCGCGCTGGTGGCCGAGTTGCAGACGAAGTATGGGGTCGGGGTCTTGTATGGGCTGGGCGTGCAGCAGGACCAGAAGGACTCGACGAAGCAGATTGTAGGGACGAACCAGGGCGGGCTGACTCTGCCGGACCGCTCGTACTATTTGGCCGAGGACGCGCGGAGCGAGACGCTGCGGCAGCAATATGTGGAGCATGTGACGAAGATGTTCGTGCTGCTGGGCGAACCGCAGGAAAAGGCTGCGGCGGAGGCCAAGGATGTGATGGCCGTGGAGACGGCGCTGGCGAAGGGCTCGATGGACCGGGTGGATCTGCGCGATCCGGCGAAGCGGTACCACTTGATGACGCTGGCGGATTTGCAGGCGCTTTCGCCGGGCTATGACTGGAAGACATATCTTGCGGGGATTCAGATCGGGCCGTTCCAGACGTTGAATGTGGCGACGCCGGATTACTTCAAGGCGATGAATGCAGAGCTGGATGCGGCGAGTGTGAGCGCGATCAAGAGCTATCTGCGGTGGCACGCGCTGCGGTCGGCGGCTCCGGCGCTGTCGAAGACGTTTGTGGAGGAGGACTTTCATTTCTTTTCGGCTACGTTGCAGGGGCAGAAGGTGGAGACTCCGCGATGGAAGCGTTGCACGAAGGCGACCGATGGGGCACTGGGCGAGGCCGTGGGACAGGACTGGGTAAAGCAGTACTTCCCGCCGGACGCGAAGGCCAACATGGAGAAGCTGGTGGCCGCGCTGGAGAAGGCTCTGGGGCAGGACATCCAACAACTGCCGTGGATGAGCGATGCGACCAAGGTAGAGGCGAAGGCGAAGCTGGACTCGATCCGGGACAAGATCGGCTATCCGGAGAATTGGCGCGACTATAGCGCGCTGACGGTGAAGCGGGACGACTACCTGGGGAATTTGCAGCGGAACTCGGACTTTGAGCGGAAGAGGAACTTTGCCAAGCTGGGCAAGCCGGTGGATGAGAAGGAGTGGTCGATGACGCCGCCGACGGTGAATGCATACTACAGCCCGTCGGAGAACGATATTAATTTTCCTGCGGGAATCTTGCAGCCGCCGTTCTTCGATAACAGCAAAGACCCGGCGGTGAACTTTGGCGGGATTGGCGCGGTGATCGGACACGAGATGACGCACGGCTTCGACGATGAGGGATCGAAGTACGACGGCAAAGGCAATGTGCGGCCGTGGTTCACCGCGGAGGACCGGGCGAAGTTCGACGAGCGGACGGCGTGCGAGGCGAAGGAATATGACGGCTTCCAGGTGGCGGAGGGACAGAACCTGAACGGCAAGTTGACGCTGGGTGAGAATACGGCGGATAACGGCGGTTTGCGGATTGCGTTCCAGGCGTTGCAGATGACGCTGGCCCAGCAGGGCGCGGCGGCGGAGCCGGGATACGTGGACGGCAAGCGCGATGGATACACCGCGCAGCAGCGGTTCTTCATCGCATGGGGACAGCTCTGGTGCCAGAACCAGACGGAGCAGAATGCGCGTGTTCTGGCGAAGACGGACACGCACAGCTCCGGCGAGTGGAGGGCGAAGGGCACGGTGCAGAACTTCGACGAGTTCGGCAAGGCGTTTGGCTGCAAGGTGGGCCAGCCGATGATGCCGGAGAAGTCCTGCCGGGTCTGGTAGATAAAAACGGCGCAAGAAGGCCAGATGTTTAGCTTGCCTTCTTGCGCCAGAAGGAATTTTATAAGGGGATAGTTGTTGTCACAGTGTTTGTACTTCCATTAATTACCTTTAATCCGCCGTTCACGATGTACAGTGTGTTAGTAGAAGAATTGACTCCCAATTGTCCGATTATCGGAATAGTCGCAATTACAGAATTAGTAGTTCCATTGGCAACTTCTGTTCCGTTTTGGTCCTCGAAATAGATAATATTGTTTTGTGAGTTGACCGCTATCAATCCCGTGAACCCAGTTGCGCTGATAGCTCCAGATTGCGTGTTCGATGTTCCATTGACAACAACTACTGCATTCTCTGCTTGTATATAAATATTGTTTGTGGAAGCATTAACGCCAAACAAAACACCTGTGTTAAAGTCGAATCTTCCAATAAACGTGTTGGAAATGCCGTTAACCACATAAAGCACTCCAGTATCGCTTCCCGCTCCCGTAGCATAGATAGTATTGGTGTTAGGATTTACGGCCGCAGAAGTTATGTTGAATCCGATATCAACATTGATAAAAGCTCCGAATGAATTTGTTGCGGGATTGAATACCGCGAGATACTGGCTTGAATTCTGTGCCCCAGAAAATGTCGACCCTGCCACATACAACGTGGCATTCGCTGAATCAAAGGCAAGTCCAGTCGCAACAAATTGGTTAGTTGGAACTGTCGTCGTTACAGTATTGCTTGCACCATTTATGACTGTAATATTTTGCCCCGCACCACCATGGTTTAATACATAGACAACATTAGCTCCCGGATCGACAGCAATACTCATGGGATTCGCGCTCACAGGAATAGTCGTAGTTAGAGTATTTGTTGCTCCATTAACAACTGAAATCGCTGACCCATTAATGACATAAATAGTGTTAGTTGATTCATTAACCGCCACTTGAGCAACACAATCTATTGATAATGATAAAAAAATAGCAAATACGATAAAAAAATAGCGCTTGATGTGGGTGTTCAACATGATTTCTCCTAATAGCTCGGACCTTCTGGATTGGGTTTTACTTATAGAACCGTATAGCCTTGTATAAAAGTGCACGGCTCCACGGATTACACTCGTGCCTCTTTAAGGACAATCCGAAAATATCTTTTTAATTATTGAGAGATGGTCAGACTCTATAGGGAGCTATGTTCCGATGGAACGGAAGGCGTACAATCAAAACCGCAATCATTAAAAGCATAGAGCAGCCTAAAGTCAAATAAAAATTTTGATCATCGTTCGACAGGGCTAGCAAGTGGAATAAAGATGAAGCCAAGTGGCACAAAGTCACGCTAGATTTTACAATTAGCGAAGAAATTGATTCCTACGGAATTGCCCGCAGTAGAGGTGACAAAGTTCTGTCACCAGCGAGGATTAAGGAAGCGCATGAAGTTGAGCAGGATCGGCCGGTTTTCGCTGGCCTTCGTAGTTTCTGTGGCGATGGGTCTGGGCATGACGGCGTGCGGTGGCGGCACGATCGGTTACATGTGGGTGTTGGGGACGCAGTACAACCAGGTTGCCGCGTTCAAGATTGACGACTTCTCGGGCAATCTGACGCAGATCGTCCACTCGCCGTTCAGCTCAGGCGGAGCCGATCCGGTGTCGATTGTGGTCTCGTCGGGCGGCCGGTTTGTGTATGTGGTCAATCACGGCCTTACGGGAACGGCAACGCCTCCCTCTGGTTCGTCTTCCCTTCCCTGCGGCACTGCGGGCAGCATTGCAGAGTTCAGCGTGGGCGGCCAGGGAGTCCTGACCTTCCAGCAGTGCTTTACGCCCCAGGGGTTCAACCCGGTATGGGCCACTCTCGATCCTACGGGCGGTTACCTGTATGTTCTCGACAGCCTGGGACCGGGCGCGGTATGTACCCCCACCGCCACGACCCCCGTCACCCCGACATCCTGCTACGGCGATATCACGGTCTTTTCGATTGCGCAGGATACAGGCCGTCTATCTCTGGTATTGAATCAACAGGTCAAAGACCCCAACACGCAAAAGCAGTTGAGCTATTTCCCCGTCGGACCAAATCCGACCATGATGACGGTCGCGGGCACCGGATGCGTCTTTACCCTGAACAACGGAGTTACGCCGAGCAGCGGTTCTGCCGTTGCTCCGAACGTGACTCCCTACTCGGTGGGCGGGTCCGGCCAGTTGACACAGACGACGAACTCGACGATTGCGATCAATGCGACGCGTCCGACGTCGATCCGGACTGGCGGCTCGATCGTTTACATCACCGATGCCGGGGCACAGAATACGCCTGGACAGATTCTGCCGTTCACGGTTGGCGCCTGCTCCCTGAGCACGGTGACCGGCGGCCCGGTGACGAACGTATCGGGTACGGCGAATCCGGTTTACACGCTGGCGGACAGCACGGGACAGTTCCTGTATGTCCTGAACCAGAGCTCGACGAACTCGACGATTCCGAACAGCTCAATCTCGGCATTCAACGTAGAGTCGAACAGCCCGCTGATCCAGCTTCCGGATCAGAACAATCCATATCCGATTGGCGGCGGACCGGTATGCATGGTGGAAGATCCTTCCAACCAGTACCTCTATACGTCAAACGGAGATGGAACGGTGACTGGAAAGATTCTGGACCGCACCTCGGGACAGCTCTCCGATCTGAAGCGCGGTTCGACCTTCACTGCGGTAGGACAAGCATCGTGCCTTGCAGTAAGCGGCAACGTAGACTAGCTGGCAACTTTACGCAGCTAGTCATAGGACAGGGCCTGGAGACAGGCTCTGAGTATCGGGACGATAAGAAGTGTCGGGCGGAAACGATTTGCCCTGGAGTTAGGCAAGCATGATGTTGAATAAGATGGGCCGCGCAGCATTGGCCTCAGCAGTTTCATTGTCGATGTTGGGCGTTACGGCTTGCAGCCGTGACTATGTGCTCGGGTATCTGTACGTTCCGACTGCGAGACCGCTGTCGGCGGGATCGCCAAACGGCGGCATCAGCGCGTATGCGATCGACTATCAGGCTGGCGGTCTGGAGCCGCTCTCGGATTCTCCTATTCCTGCTGGAGATAATCCGGTGGCGATTGCGGCTTCCCCGAATAACCTGGCGCTGTACGTGGTGAATCAGAACGATTCGACCGTGATGACGTACCAGATCGGTACGGATGGCAAGCTCTACAACAAGCAGACCATCAACGTTACGGGAAGCACGCCGACGGCGATTGCAGTGGACGCGCAGGCGAAGTTCGTTTATGTCACGAACAAGTATCAGCTCGACGATAACGGCAAGCAGCTCTATTCGCCCGCATCGCCTGGGCCGGGCTCGGTGACGATCTTCCCGATCAACTCCGACAACACGCTGGGCACCCCCTCCACGCAGAAGGTGGGAAACAATCCGGTGGGCATTGTGGCGAGCAAGCCGCAGATCAACGCCCCGGCGGCGGGTTTTGTGTATGTGATCGATCAGGAGACACTGGCGAACGGCAGCCCTACCGGCGTTCTGCTTGGCTTCTCCGAGAATCTGACGACTGGTGCGCTGACGCCTGTTCCGGGAACGACGATCACGACTCAGTCAGGTAGCAAGACGGTGGCGACGGGATTTGGCGCGGGTACGACGCCGGCGGCAATTGCCGAAGACCCCTCGGCGCGGTTCATCTATGTAACCGACCAGTCCAGCAACCAGCTCTACGGTTATGTGACGCAGAGCAATGGCGCGGTGACCCCGATTCCGACCGGGCCATACGAGACGGGCATCTTCCCGCAGGGAGTTACGATCGATCCTCGCGGCAAGTTCGTTTACATTGCGAACGCCACTTCGAGCACGGTGACTCCGTATGCGATCAGCCAGGCGAATGGATCGCTGACCCCGATTGCCAGCATCTCGGGCGGAAGCTCGGTGACAGACACGAATCCAACGTGCATCGCGATTGACCCGGCTCTGGGCGTCTACCTGTACACGACGAACAGCCTCGCAGCGGACATCACGGGCTTGCAGTTGAGCGCGAATGATGGCTCGCTGAAGCAGATTCAGAACACTCCGTTCCCCTCGGGCGCACTGCCTCAGTGCGCGGTGGCGGTGTCGAATGGATCGCACGCTACACAGGTAATCAATCCATAGTTGTTCTGCTGGTTTGAAGGAAAAGGCCCCACGATGTGGGGCCTTTTCCTTTGGTGTGAGATTGCTTTTGCGGGTGGCGAGGCAATGTTTCTTTGGGAGATCGAATGTGAGGTCGTTCCAGAAGCGAATTCTTCCTCGGTATGACAGGGGGTTGGGTTGAGTGGAGGAGGAAGAAAGACAACTGCAAAGCAACTGCTTCCGGGCTTGGAGCGGTATGGGTAGAAAAGCGGGTTTCTCCGCTTCGCAGTGCGATGAAGCCGCGCTGCTCCGGTCGAAATGACGAAATTTAGGGATGGTGTGCAAGAAAAGCAACAACAAGAACAACGGCAGGCGTTTCTCCACTATGGCGGCAAAAACGCCGCCCCCGGTCGAGATGACGTGCCTTGGTGGAGGCCGGGATGAAAGACAAGAGCAACCGCAAGGTCTCTGGAAAGCTTTCAGAGGCTCTAAAGGCTAGCGGGAGGCGGCGGTTGCGGCGCGGTATTTGTGGGAGAAGCGCTGGAGGAGGGCCTTGCGAGCGGGGGTTTCCACGAAGCGGTAGGCGACCAGCGAGAGCAGGACCAGGATCACGTAGGAGATCCAGGGATCGAAGGCTGCCAGATGAAGGCGCTCAGGCACTCGATAGATGTGGAGGAGCTGGTAGAAGTTGAAGTGGATGAGGTAGAGGCAGTAGGTGCTTTCGCCAACGAGCAGAAGCGGACGGCTGGCGAAGACGGACGAGATGGCATGGGGGCCGCTGAGGCCGAGGACAAGCGCGGCGAAGAGAGGGGTCATCAGGCCGCCATGCATAAGCAGGTAGGGCGTGTGGCCGACGATGGAGTAGAAGAAGACTCCCACGGCCAGAAGACTGACCGCGGCGAGCGTAAAGCGCTGGCGCGGGCTGAGAGTGAGGGCGAGCTGGAGCTTGCCGAGCGTGACTCCGCCGAGGAAGGTGCAGACATAGGGGAGAGGCGTGTACTTGAGGAAGCGGAGAAGCTGGCTGGAGCTGTAGCGGTCGATGGGGCCTGCGATGTGGTCGGGATTGAAGATGAGATAGAGGGCGTGGGGAACCAGTCCAAGAATCCAGAGACCACAGAGAAGGAAGAGGAGGTTCCGCGGCTGTTTAGGCCAGGAGATGCGGATGAGCCAGGGGAAGGCCGCGTAGAGCATGAACTCGCAGGAGAGGGTCCAGGCGACGGTATTCCAGAAGGTGGCGAGCGAAGGGCTCCAGCCCTGGAGGACGAAGGGGGTGAGGACGACTCCCTGCCAGAACTCGGCGTGGGAGCGGACATGCCACTCGTCCTGCAACATGCGGAAGGAGAGAAGGAGCACGAGGAAATAGACGGGGTAGAGACGAGCGAAACGGGCCAGCCAGAACTCGCGCTTGCTGAGGGTCTGGGCGCGGTCGGCGTAGTTGTAGGTGAGGACGTAGCCGGAGATCAGGAAGAAGACACTGACGAAGACGTATCCGTTGTCCACGATGGGAAAGAGGATGCCGAGATGCGGCGGGGTGAAGTGAAACAGGACGATAGCCAGCGCGAGGACGGTGCGAATGCCGGTGAGAGCCGGGAGTTGAGGCCTGCGGATGGTTGCTGCCGCCGAGTTGGGCGCAGGAGTCGTCGGCTTGGCCTCAGGTTCCAGAAGGTTGGTTTTCACTCGTTACTCTTCCTGGTCTCGTCCTGAAAGAATTGGATGCAGTGAAGGCATTAGTCTCTATAAACGCCGTTTCGCGAAGTTTGACGCAAAATAAGCGCCAAAGGATTCGATTTTGCTCCATTTCCACCGGTCTGGGGGCAGCCGGAGCAGAACAGAAGCAGCAACCGGGCCTCTAAACTTTGCACAGACGGACGGTTTGGGAACCACGCCTGCGATTCTGTTCGCGGCAACGTGCAACGCTGGTCAGGCCGTGACCAGAGAGCCGATCTTATCGCCTTTGACGACACGGACAATGTTTCCGGACTCACGCATACTGAAGACCATCATCGGCATGTTGTTGTCTTTACAGAGCGAGACAGCGGTGGTGTCCATGACGCGGAGGTTGAGGCGAAGGATGTCGTTGTAGGTGATCTGCTCGAAACGGGTGGCGGCAGAGTCGACCTTGGGATCGGCGGTGTAGATGCCATCCACGGAGGTGGCCTTGAGCAGGATGTCGGCCTTGATCTCCATGGCGCGGAGGCTGGCGGCGGTATCGGTAGAGAAGAATGGGTTGCCGGTTCCGGCAGCGAAGATGACAACGCGGCCTTTTTCGAGGTGGCGCATGGCGCGGCGGCGGATATAAGGCTCGGCGACCTCGTGCATCTCGATGGCGGACATGACGCGGCAGTGGAGGCTGAGCTTTTCGATGGCGTCCTGCAGGGCGATGGAGTTGATGACGGTGGAGAGCATCCCCATGTGGTCGGCGGCGACGCGATCCATATCGATGGCCTGCTGGGCTACGCCACGAAAGAAATTGCCTCCCCCGACAACGATGCCGATCTGGCAGCCGAGCGCGTGGACGGCAGCAATCTCTGCGGCGATTTTGTGGATGAAGACGGCGTCGATACCGAAGCCCTTGCCGGCGGCCAGGGCTTCCCCGGAGATCTTAAGGAGGACTCTCTTGTACATGTCAGGTTCAAGTATCGCATGGCCGGAGGGGAGTCCGGGACTTCCTCAACTGGCGGGTCTTTCGTCCACGCAGCCCCCCTGACGTCTACACTGATAGATACATGAATAAGCTGGTTGCCGGAAACCTTGTCCACCGCCCATTACGCTCGCTGATCAGTTGCCTGGCCATCGCAATCGAGGTGGTGATGATCCTCTCGATCACCGCGATCCTGATGGGCAAACTGAACGGCTTCAAGACGAGGCAGAACGGCATAGGCATGGACATGTTCGTCCGGCCGAACTCGACGAACAACTTTATCGGCATGAGCCCGGCGGGGTCTTCGATCAAGGTGGCCGACGTGCTGGGCAGGATTCCGCATGTCGTTGTCTCGGCGCCGGTGAACGTACAGATTACGAGCTCGCTGGACAGCATCTACGGGATCGACTTCAAGAGCTTCAACGACCTGTTGCCGTTCAGCTTTCTCTCGGGAGGGCCGTTTCAACATCCCTTCGACATCATTCTCGACGACTACGCGGCGGAGGGGAAGAAGGTCGGCGACACGATCCAGTTGCTGAACCATGCGTTCCGCATCTGCGGCATTGTGGAGCATGGCAAAGGCGGCCGGAAGTTTATGCCGATTGAGACGATGGGGCAGATCACCGGCACCGAGGGCAAGGCCACGATGTTCTACCTGCGGACGGAAGACCCGCCGAAGTACCAGGAGGATATCCGGAAGGCGATTCTGGCTACTCCCGGCATGAGCACGTACAACGTGGCCACGGCGGAGGAGTATCTCTCTTCGATCTCACCGGACCGGCTGCCGGGCTTCAATATCGGGCTGCGGGCGACAATTGGCATCGCTGCCGTCATCGGGTTTCTGGTGATCTTTCAGTCCATGTACACCGCCGTAATGGAGCGCACGCGAGAGATCGGTATTCTGAAGTCAATGGGAGCTTCGCGCTCGTACATCGTCGGAATCGTGCTGCGGGAGACGGGCGTGCTGGCGGGGATTGGGATTGCGGTTGGAATTGCGGCGAGTTTCCTCCTGAGCGCGGCACTCAACGCCCGGTTCCCGACGCTGGACTTCGTTATCAACGTTCCGTATGTCTGGAAGTCTGTACTGATTGCCTTCACCGGAGCTTTGCTGGGAGCGCTCTATCCGGCGATGAAGGCCGCGAGCAAGGACCCGATTGATGCCCTGTCTTACGAGTAGAGCGAACTGGCTTTCCTGCCGTCATTTATTTCCCTTCTGACTTGGATAAGGCACCGTTTTGAGGCGGTTTTACGACCAAAAGAGGCTTTTAGAATCTTTTTCGAGTGTTTTAATAGAAGATCAGGTCTTTAACAGAAGCGATGAATCGGTCCCGGCTTTCTTTCCCATCCCGCGCTGTACGAACGATCGAAGCGCTGCTTCTGGCGGCCGCCGCGATCTTTCTTGCGCTGCATGGCCTGCATTTGAGCGCCGATTTTCCGAACCACTCCCCGTGGATGGACTGGGCCAAATATACGGACGAGGGCTGGTATGGCGACGCCGCGATCCGCCACTTTCAGCGCGGCCACTGGTATCTGCCCGGAGACTTCAACCCGGCGGTAGCTCTGCCGGTATGGCCCCTGCTGGAGGGACTCCTGTTCCACTTCACGGGAGTCAACCTGATTGCGGCACGCGGGCTGGCGGTCGGGGTGTTTGCGCTGATCCTCGTGAGCTCGTACCTGCTGCTGCGGCGGTGGGATGGGCTGGCTGAAGATTCCATCCCCGCAGACAAGCCAACGAAGTCGCTTGCTCCTGCGATTGCGGTGCTTCTGCTGGCGGTAAGCCCGTTCTGCTATGTCTTTACGCGCCTGGCGATCCTGGAGCCGCTCCTGATCCTGCTCATGCTGCTGGCCCTGCGGGCTGCGTCGTATGCCAGCCCGGAGACCGATCTTCTGAAGCGGCAGTGGCGCGGCGCGGGGGCACTCCTGGCCCTTGGGCTGCTCCTCCCCCTGATGGTCCTGACCAAGACGACCGCAATTTTTCTGATTCCGGCGATACTGTGGGTGCTGTGGGCTCGCGCAGGCTACAGTCTGAGGCCGTTTCTGCGGATCGCCGTACCGCCCGCACTGCTGGGTGCGGCTCTGTGGATGGGCTACTTCGGCCTGATGGTTCACGCCAGCTTTCTTGAGGACTACCGCTACCTCTTCGCAGCCAACTCCTACACCGGCATCACCCTGGAGAATGCGGCTTCGGTGCTGCACGATACCGTCTCCAGCGGACTGTGGATGGGAAAGATTCTGTATCCGCTTGCCATTGCAGCCTCGATGCTGGCGGTTGGGCTCGGATTCCTTCGCCCTCGGCGGTTTCGGAGTCCGCTGGTTGGGGCGCTGATTCTGTGGGCGTTGGGCTATGCCGGATTCCTCTCGTACCACGACAATCTTCAGCCTCGGTACTACCTGGTGATCGCGGTTCCGCTTACTCTGCTGGTGGCAGTCGTGTTTGAGGGCCTTCGGAGCGCGGTATCGGCTGGCGCGGCGAGACCGTATCTTCGGCTGGCCAGCGCAGGCGCGTTTGCGGCTGTTGCGATTCTTGCGGCGAGCGATGCGAGGCAGACCCTGGGGTATGTGCGCACGCCTGAGTACACCTTCGCCAGCGCCGCGGACCAGATCCACAGGATCATCGCCGCCGACCGAACGCATAATCCGCTGGTGCTGTCGATCAGCGGCTCGAACCTGTCATTGATGACGGGGCTGCCGTCGATCTGCGACGACTTCGGGACGATGGAGCTGGATGCCCGGGTGCGGACGTACCACCCCGGCTGGTACGTCGCCTGGAACTACGTCGAGGACGACAAGATGGAGGCGCTGGCGCCGATCTATCACCTGCGCCGTGTCGCCGAGTTCCCTGCGATGGACGACCCGGAACGCAACCTGTTGATTCTTTATCGTCTCGATCCCCCGGAACGCAAAACTCCACGACAGCACCAGCAAAACCCATCCCCACGCTTGCTGGAGTCCAGCTTCAGCCAGCATAAGGCCGCCTCGACCGATTCCAGAAGAGACTAGCCGACTGGCGTTCGACAGCGAGAATCTAACGCACATTTCATTGACTTCCCCCATCAGGTTCGCTATCCTGTTTACTCGCGCAACCTTGGCGGCTGTGTCTTCGTGTGTCTGCGAATACATAGAGCCCGAGGCGCCGTAGTGGACGATTGGAGCAGCAGAGCCAATTCTGGCGGCAGTTCCTCCCGTGAACCACTCCTCAAGCCGACAACAGGCTTTTGTGCGAAGTCCCTAGCGGTACGGCTTTTTTGTGTGCGGAGAGATTCGCTCCCATCACTCAGCCATCTGCCCGGAACAATATTTGCTTGAAGCAGTCCCTAACCGGCTGTCCGTAAGTTGCGGTAAAAATCGTTCCATCCTTTCTTCATGCACCACGCCGAACACTGAAGACGGCAGAAACAAGGAGTAACCCAGAGATGTCCACGACAATCCCAAGCGGCAAAGATATCAAGCGCAAATGGTTTGTGCTCGATGCCAGCGGCAAAACCCTCGGCCGCCTCGCCACCCAAGCGGCCAGCGTGCTTGCCGGTAAGCTGAACCCTCTCTACACCCCCTACATCGATATGGGTGACCACGTTATCATCGTCAACGCCGAAAAGATTGTTCTTACCGGCCTGAAGGCTGATCAGAAGCTCTATCGCCGCTATACCGGCTTCCCCGGCGGTCTTCGCGAAGAGTCGTTCGTCAAGCTGCTCGCCCGCCGTCCCGAGGCGATCGTCGAACAGGCTGTGAAGGGAATGCTTCCCAAGTCGAAGCTCGGACGCCAGATGGCCACTAAGCTGAAGGTTTACAAGGGCAGCCAGCATCCGCACCTTGCCCAGCAGCCGGTTCCGTTGGAGCTTCCCTCCAGCGCGGCCAAGGCTTAGTCTTTCAGGATTCGAAGCAGCGGAATTTTGAAGGCCGCTGAACAAAACGGGCCGTCCAGGGATTGATCCCCGGGCCTTTTACAAGTTCAAGGAGCATCATGGCAGATCTGATTCAGTACTACGGAACCGGCCGTCGCAAGTCCTCGATTGCACGCGTTTTTTTGCGTCCGGGCAGCGGCAAATTTACCGTCAACAAGAAGGAGTGCGATGTTTACTTCGTCACTCCGCAGCAGCGTGCCTCGGCACGCCGTCCGCTGGGCATCGCCGATATCGGCGAGACCTTTGACGTCATCACCACCGTGCGTGGCGGCGGCGTAATGGGTCAGGCCGACGCGGTGAAGCTTGGAATTGCCCGCGCCCTGATGGAGTTCAATCCTGAACTCCGCAAGGCGCTGAAGTCCGAAGGCCTCGTTACCCGCGACTCGCGTGGTAAGGAGCGCAAGAAGTACGGTCAGAAGGGCGCTCGCGCTCGCTTCCAGTTCTCCAAGCGCTAAACGTGCCGGCAAGTCTGCTTGCCGCCGCTTGAGACAGGAAGACCGCAGTTTTATGGAGGAGCTCCGAGGGGTTTTCCCTCGCCTCCTCCATCGCATCACCCGCAGGCTTTACCACTTGCGGCAAGGAGTCAAATCTCCCGCACGCGGGATCAATCCAGGCATCGGTGGGGATCTCCCGGCTGCCTTAACTAAGGAGTTACTTTGGCGAATATCACAATGAAAGAACTGCTCGAAGCGGGTGTTCACTTCGGGCATCAGACCAAGCGCTGGAACCCGAAGATGAAGGAATATATCTTCGGCGAGCGGAACGGCATTTACATCATCGACCTTCAGAAGACCCTCAAGATGTTCAAAGAGGCTTCGAAGTTCGTCACCGACCTGACCTCGACCGGTAAGCTCATCCTCTTCGTCGGCACCAAGCGCCAGGCGCAGGACGCCGTGGCCGAAGAGGCCACCCGCGCCGGTATGCCCTACATCAACTCGCGCTGGCTGGGCGGTCTGCTGACCAACTGGGTAACGGTGCAGAAGTCGGTGAAGCGCCTTGCCGAGCTCGACGACATGTCGACCGATGGCCGCTACGAGCTTCTCACCAAGAAGGAAGTCATCAAGCTTGAGCGCGAGCGCAAGCACCTGTCGACCAATCTTGCTGGTATCAAGAGCATGAAGCGGCTGCCGGATGCGATCTTCGTGATCGACTCGAACAACGAGGCCATCGCCGTCGCCGAGGCTCGCAAGCTGGGCATCCCGGTGGTCGCCGTCGTCGATACCAACTGCGATCCTACGGTCGTCGATTATGTCATCCCCGGCAACGACGACGCGCTTCGCGCCATCCGCCTGTTCACCACCAAGATTGCGGACTCGGCCTACGAGGGCGTGCAGATGATCTCTGACAAGGCCTTTGCCACCGAAATCGCCGACGTCAACCAGACCGAGATCGCTCCTGAATTTATCGGCGAGGATGGCGAGATCGACGGCGAGGAAGCTCCGGCTGAGATCGTCCAGGCAGCAGCAGCCGAAGAGGATGACGACAATGTTGACCTGGCCGCAGTGCTGGGCGGCAACATCCGCAAGGCTCCGGCAGCAGCCAGCGAGCCGGACTCCGACTCGGAGTCGCTCTCCGCACAGGCCGCCGTCTAAATCAGCCACGAAGACTCCACCTGAGAGCGTGGCGGCCTCCGCGAAAGCGAATTCGGCGCCACGCTCTTTCTGCGTCAACGACGCAGTAACATACACGCTGCATCATCAATGAGAAGGATTGCGAACACCATCATGAGCGAAACTACCGTAAAGATCGACGCAAAGCTGGTCAAAGAACTCCGCGAAAAGTCCGGCGCCCCCATGGGCGACTGCCTCAAGGCCCTCCAGGAAGCCAAGGGCGATATGGAAGACGCCTTTGTTGTGCTGCGCAAGCGCGGCATGGCCTCGGCGGCCAAGAAGGCGAGCCGCACCACGAACGAGGGCGCGGTGGGAACCTATATCCACGCAGGCGGCAAGATCGGCGTTCTGCTGGAGCTGAACTGCGAGTCGGACTTCGTGGCTCGCACGGACGACTTCCAGGAGCTGCTGCGCGATATCGCGATGCACATCGCCGCGGTCGATCCCCGCTTCGTCAGCCGTGAGGACGTGACCGCAGCCGATCTGGAGCGTGAGAAGGACGTTTACCGCGCCCAGGCCGCTGCTACCGGCAAGCCGGCGAACATTATCGAGAAGATGCTCGAAGGCAAGCTTGCCAAGTTCTACGAGGAGTTCTGCCTGCTGGATCAGCCGTTCATCAAGGAGTCCTCGCAGACGATCACCCAGTTGATCGCGAGCAAGGTCGCCAAGCTCGGCGAAAATATCTCGGTTCGCCGCTTCGCCCGCTTCAAGGTCGGCGCTCCGGATTGGACCGTTGCTACCACCAAGCAGGCCGCTGAAGAGACGCAGGCCTAGAACTTTATACAAGGCCCAACAGAAGAGCCCGGCCGCGATGGCCGGGCTTTTCTGTTGAGAGCTAAATATTTTTGCCGCGGAGACAATATCACCCTGCACAGATTGCTGGAGATACTTTCATGGATGCCTATCGACGGGCAGCAAGGCCGACAGGATTGCTCCCGATGACGGTCCTTCGCGGCGATCGGACGAAGATGTCACCGAAGAGCGGCATCAGGTAGCGCGTCGAAAACGCCATAAAGATAATGAGAGCAGCCCTGTATCCCAGAGTATAGACAAGAAGGCTTAATCCTCCCTCCGGGGCGATCTGGGAGAAGATCAGGAGCACGAGCAGTCCCCATGGAGAATTGCGAACATCTCCACAGAGCGAATCGAACACTGTGAAAAGCATGAAGTAAAGAATGGGGGCGATGATGAGGACTCCAGCCCACCTCATGATGTGATACGACTCGCCTACGGGACTGAAAGAGATGCCTGTGGTTATATCGTCGTCCGCAAGATACCCCATCTGGTGGGCATACAGATTTCCACCTCTCCAGACAGGCTTATTCTGCCAGATGAAATGCGGGACCAGATTGGCGAAGTAGATATAGACGGGAAGAATTCCGGGTTCAACCCCTTGTTCTGTCAGATTAACCAGATTATCGTCCGGGCCGATCATCTGAGTACGGTCTAGAAAGCCATGGTGTTGGTTGTAGTAGTTGAGAATTCCATTTTGCTCTAACTCGATCTCACTCTTCTTGAACTCGCTGCGTACTCTATCTAGATCCGTCAACAAGGAGACGGAATCATCTATGTTGTCCAACAGATTGGGTTTCCTAAACATGCGGCCATACTGCGAGTAAGGAACCAGATAATAGATCGAAATGAAGGACACAACAATTAACACTGCTATCTGAGCCGGGGAGAAACGATAACGCCGCGCGGCTGCAGCGAGTATCAGGCAGACCAAGGGAGTAAACATCCCTTCTTTCGTAAATCCCAAGAGACCAACGGAGAAAAGAGCACATCCCGAGATCAATACGGGAAGATTAACGAGACGAATTCCCCCGCTGCGGCGTATGGTATCGAAAACACCTACAAGCAACGCTACTTCGAGAAAGTGGTTGAGTTGGCCGAGAGCACTAAGAATTGACCCATCTTCTCTAGGTACCACTAGCAGGAGGAATGTCACGAATAAGCCGATGAACATGAAGCCAACGGTAGCGCTGGACATGGTCTCGTCGGTAACGAAGTTGGCAAGAAGGGCACGCTTGGGAACGACTCGCTTGCTGACAAAGACTGCGGCAAGCATTCCGCTGATGCCTCCGACGTAAGCTTTTGCCGTTTGAATGGGAACGTGGAGATTGGAGTCCGCAGCTTCGCCGAAGAAGGCTTTTCCAACCAGGCCGACGATGACGGCCAGCAGCGAAAAAAAGAAGATATAAGCGCCCGAGGGACGAGTCAACCCACCGGCCAGGTTAAACGCTACTCCAGCTATATTGATGAAAAGAAAGCATAAAATAGAAAAGAGGGGAGCAGTCCCCTCGATGAGCTGCACCGCGCAGAGGATGAGGGAGAAGATGCAGACGTAGGCGAGGGGAATCCTCTCTGGGAAGGGGAGATACACGCAGTCTCTTTTCAGGTAGCTATGCTAAATGCAGCGTTAGAAACGGCAGAATCTTACAGAGAAACCTTCGCATGGCACGCGGTCAGCGAAAAACCTTATAGAAGCCATGATAGAGAGAAAGAGTAAGAGGGTCAAAAGCTGGTTTGCGGGTGGTGTTTGCGCCTGAGCTCAAACATTCTTTTCATGATGTCATTTTGTGGTGAACTGCTTTGACTTGAGGGGGATACAGCGATATTCTTCGTGCAGAATGGATTGTTTCCGATATAGAGGGCAATGAGGTTGGTTCTGGGCTAGCGGAGCGAATGGAAAGATTCTGCGACGAGCTGCGGTTGGAACGGGAACGGCGCCAGGTCTCGATTGAGACGATCTGCGCGGAGACGAAGGTCTCGCCGCGCCATCTGCAGGCGCTGGAGGCTGGCGAGTATAGCCAGTTGCCGGGGGGAGTCTTCCGCAAGGGTATTGTGCGGAGCTACCTGAGAGTCCTGAACCTGGACGAAACCCCTTGGATTGAACGATTTGAAGCCAGTCTGCGCGAGAGCGGCACAGGCGGAGGCGAGGACACAGACTGGATGGAGTTCGCGGAAAATGTAAGGAGAACCCGGACTGGAGCGGAGGATAGTTCTCTAAACCGGGGTCGTTGGATGGGCGTGGGGATGATGGTGGTCTCGCTGGCGGCACTGGGGTGGGGAGTCTGGAAGTTTGCCCTGCATGGGCGTCTGTTCTGATTTTCCTTCATTAAATTCTTCGAGGCAGGAACCCTGTTTTTTGCTGGGGTCTGGCAAAAATGAGGTGCTCGGACCATGGTTTTGGATGGTTCGGTTGTGGTTCCCAGCGTATTTTTTCGTGGTGCGAGGATGGCCGTTCTTCCGGGGGCGGAAAATATGCCACTTCTTTGAAATTTAATATTGGGGCCTGTCGGGATTTGGGTTCGCTCTAAGAACAAACAAAAACAACAACAATAAATCAGTCGCTTCGCCCTGCGGGCTTCGCTCCAGCCTTCGGCAGAGCGGTGGTCGCTTCGCGACGGCTTTTTGTGGCCGGGCTGAAGCCTGCCCTATCTCAAAGGCAAGTGCAACAGCAAAGGCAAGAACAAACAACAGCAGCGGCAAACGCTACCGCAGGTTTCTTCTGCAGAGTCAGAGGAGGAAGAGAGGGTGGCGAGGAGGCTTGGGGCGTCCTACAGTTATTTGGCCAGCTTGCTCTGCGTGAGGTCGAGCAGGTCGCCTACGTTCTTGAGATCCTGTAGCTCGCCGAGGGCGAACTTGATCTTGAAGCGATTCTCGATGGCGAGGATGATGTTGAGGTGCGCGAAGGAGTCCCAGTCCTCTACGGTGTAGGTGCTGGACTCGCGGGTCAGGACGAGGTTGGGCTGGTCGAGTACGTCGCGAAAGATGTCCTGCACTTCGGGGAGAAGGTTATCCATTGCTCAACTCCGTGAGTTTGATGTGGGTGTTGCGGGGCCGGTAGCTGGTGATGTCGAGCGACCAGGTTGTGGCTTCGGTCTCCGCATCTTTGGCACAGGGGGTAAAGCCAAGCTTACCATAGTGATCGGCGACCATAGCGTTCTTGGCGGTGGGCAGGTAGTAGCCGTAGATGGTATTGACTCCGGCTTTGGCGGCGAGCTCTGCGACTCGGTCCAGCATGGCCAGTTCCATGTCTCGCTTGAGGACGCGGCAACTCATGAGCCAGAGATCGAGATGGAGCGCGGGGCCTTCGACGCAGCCTAAGACTACAGAGACGAGGCCGTTGTCGCCGAAGCGGTCGGTGAGACGGCCGTAGACGCCGATCTGGCCGGTGGCGAGGGCGGACTCCATCTCGGCGAGGGTGTAGCGGCGGGTGGTGAGGTTGAACTGGTTGGTCTTGTTGGTGAGCTGGACGATGCGCTCCATGTAGACGGGGCGGAAGGGCTCGATCTCGGCGGTCATTTCGAGGGAGTCGAGGTACTCGCCGTAGTTGGCGAAGCGGGCCTCGGCGCTGGAGCGCTGGGCGTTCTCCTCGTACTGGCGAGCACGCTGGAGGTCGTCTTTGCCTAGAGAGACGGTCTCGAAGTAGCGGGCGGCCTCGATGATGGCGGCGTATTTGGATACGTCGTCGCCTACTTCGGGGACGGCGATGCCGGGAATCTGAGCCTCGACGATGGCGCGTTCGGCTGGGTTGTCGTCGACGAAGACGAAGCTGTCGACGCCGAGGTTGAGCTCGCGGGCGATGGCCAGGATGTTCTCATGCTTGGGCTCCCAGTTGGCCTTGAAGGCGGCGAAGTGCTCAAGCTGGAGGACGGAGTCGGGGTGAGCGAAGCCCTGGCGGGCGATCTCGTCGTCGTTCTTGGAGCAGACGGCCAGGAGGATGCCGCGGTTGCGGAGGGAGAGGCAGTACTGCTGGAAGGCGGTATAGGCCTCGGCGAGAGGGGTCTCGCGACCGATGCGGATCTTGTCGGGGCCGTCGTCGCCGATGATGCCGCCCCAGAGGGTGTTGTCGAGGTCGAGGACGAGGCACTTGCGGGATTTGCCGTAGACGGCGCGGACGATGGAGGTAAGAGAGCGGGCGATGGCGAAGCTGCCCTGAACGGTGGTGGCGAGCTTGTAGCTGCACCAGCGGCTGAGGTCAGCCCAATGGTCGAGGCCGAGGCGCGCGGCGATGCTCTGGATGTCCTGCAGGATGAGGCGGGGGTCTTCGGCAGAGGCGCGGGCTAGCTGGAGGTTGAGCTCGTTGACGAAGCGGGTGCGGCCACCGGGGCTTACAGCGTCGAGATTGCCGAGGATGGCGGTGGCGGGCGTATCGAAGTTGTTCTGGATGATCTGGGCGCTGGTGTGCTCTTCGAGCGATTGCCAGATGCGGCGGAAGCGGGCGATCTCGGAGGAGACGAGGGCGGAGAGATCGTCTTCGGTGGTGGAGAGCGAGGGCCAGCCCTGAATGTTGACGGAGGTGGTGTGGATGTAGATGAGGTCGGGACGGAAGTCGGCGACGAGATGGGGTTCGAGGACGGCGTCTTCGTAGTAGCGGTTGTACTCGGACTGATAGAAGACGGGCTTGAAGCCGCTGTCGAGGAGGAGAATTTCGAGGAGGTCTACGAGCTCGTTGGTGGTGGAGCCGCCGAGGACGGCGATGCGGACCTCGTAGAGGTTGGAACGGGTGAGGAGCTGCCGACGCAAGCCCTTGCGTTTGAGCTGGATGGTTTCAATCGGCAGGGTGTCGAGGCGCATGGAATCAGGGCTCATAGAGTCGGGGCGCATAGATAGGTTCATGCTACACAAAGAATTTGTGATTCGTGTTTCATTCGGGCGCTGGAGGAAGGATGCCAGCTCCGATTTATTTAGCATGGCTATTTTTGCTGGAGCGGGACGGGCATTGCTAGAATAGGAGGGTCACCATCCGCGCTGGATATTGTGTCCGGCTCATACCTTCTGGAGGAAGTTGTTTTGGCTAAACGCGACCGTTTTCTTTTTACAAGTGAATCTGTAACCGAAGGGCATCCCGACAAGATCGCCGACCAGGTCTCCGATGCAATTCTGGACGCCTGCCTGGCGCAAGACCCCTTCAGCCGCGTGGCGTGCGAGACGCTGACCTGCACGGGTCTGGTAGTGGTTGCGGGCGAGATTACGACGAAGGCCTATGTGGACTTCCAGAGCCTGGTGCGCGGAACGGTGGCGGCGATTGGGTATGACAACGCTCTGTATGGCTTCGACTCGAATACGTGCGCGGTGATCTCGACGATCAACAAGCAGTCGGGCGATATCGCGATGGGCGTGGATACGGGCGGCGCGGGCGACCAGGGCATGATGTTCGGGTATGCGACGAACGAGACGCCGGAGCTGATGCCGACGCCGATCTCGCTGGCGCACAAGCTGGCGTTCCGGTTGAGCGAGGTTCGCAAGAACGGCCTGATGGCGTATCTGCGGCCGGACGGCAAGAGCCAGGTGACGGTAGAGTACGACCAGAACCACAAGCCGGTGCGTGTGGATGCAGTCGTCATCTCGACGCAGCACGCGGAGAACGTAGGCAACGACGAGCTGCGCGCGGACATTCTGAAAAACGTGATTCAGCATGTGATTCCGGCGGAGTTGCTGGACCAGGATACGAAGTACCACATCAACCCGACGGGGCGGTTTGTGGTCGGTGGACCGATGGGCGATACGGGCCTGACCGGTCGCAAGATCATTGTGGACACATACGGCGGCATGGGCCGGCATGGCGGCGGAGCCTTCAGCGGTAAGGACTCGACGAAGGTGGACCGCTCGGCGGCCTATATGGCGCGGTACGTGGCGAAGAACATCGTCGCGGCCGGGCTGGCTGATCGCGTGGAAGTGCAGCTTGCGTATGCGATCGGCGTGGCAGAGCCGGTGAGCGTGCTGGTGGATACGTTCGGCACGGGCAAGGTAGACGAGACGAAGCTAGAAGAGCTGGTGCGGAAGAACTTCTCGCTGACGCCGAAGGGCATTATCGAGAGCCTCGACCTGCGGAAGCCGATCTTCAAGGCTACGGCTGCTTATGGCCACTTTGGCCGCACGGGCGAGGGTTTCAAGTGGGAGAACACGGACAAAGCTGCTGCTCTGAAGGAGCAGGCGAGTCTGGAAGCTGCTGCCAAGTAACCTGCATACAAAGTCTGGAAAGATGGGCGGGCCTTTGGGCTCGCCTTCTTCTTTTTGGGCATGTGGAAGCTGCTGGGGTTAGTTTGGAGACCCTAGGCTTCTTCGCTTTCGTATCGACCGTAAGGCTGCAAGGAAGCACATCCCCGCGAGCAGGGCGGAACGAAGAGGATGATCGAGTCTCATTGCCTCAAGGGCTAAGAATATCCCGAGCAGAAACAACGTGATTTCAAACATTCGATCAAACATGGAGGTATGCTACTTCTCTTTCGACCATCCCTGACAGATTTTTCTTCGAGGGAGACCTTCTCTCTGAGGTTGATCTCTGGAGAAAGATAGAGGAAACTGCCGCTATTGCCTGATTTGCATCTCATGTAAGACCACCCCCTGTAGAAACGAGGGTTCGATGCTGATCAAGTCTGAGTTCGATATTCAGTTCCATCTTCCTGTGCCTGCGCCCATGGTGGCGATACTGCATCTGCATCCTACGCTTGAGCCGCTGGTGAGAGCGGGCAATGAACTTCGAGTGGAGCATATCGATGGCGAGACGAAGACCGATATTGTTACCTCGGAGTTTCGCGATGGGTTTGGGAATCGCTGTACGCGATTCATGATGCCAGCGGGCGCGATACGGTTGAGCGGTGAGAGCATCGTGGAGATGGAGGGCCTGCCGGATGAGGTTCCGATGAAGGCGCAGCAGGCGCCGGTGGAAGAGCTGCCGGATGAGGTGTTGCAGTATCTGCTGCCTAGCCGGTACTGCCAGGTAGACCAGTTTGGAGCGATTGCGCAGGACCTGTTCGGATGGATGGCTCCGGGATGGGCCAGGGCGGCGGCGATTCGCGACTGGGTGCATGAGAAGGTGGCGTTCCATTACCTGGCGGCGCGGCCTACGAAGACCGCGATGGATGTGTTTTCGGAGCGGACCGGAGTGTGCCGGGACTTTCAACATCTGGCCATTACTCTGTCGCGCTGCCAGAATATTCCGGCGCGTTATGTGACAGGGTATGTGGGGGACATTCGTCGGCCATATAGCGGGCCGGGCGACTTCAGCGCATGGTATGAGGTGTTTCTGGATGGGCGCTGGGTGACGATGGACGCTCGGCATAATGAGCCGCGCCTTGGGCGCATCCTGATGGCAACGGGGCGGGACGCAGCGGATGTGGCGATCACAACCTCGTTCGGCAATGCGATCCTGACGCACTTCTACGTGGAGAGCAGCGAGGTGCTGGAGGATGGGACGAGGGTGCCTCCGTTACCGGTGGAGACTCCGATGGAGAGTCCCGAGCGCGTCGCGGTTCAGAGTCTGGCGGAGTAGAAGGTGTAGGTGGCGGTGTAAGGAACGCGGATGGTGATGTCGAGGTGCTGGGCATCGCAGCCGGTGGCGGGAGCATTGCCGCCCTGGGTGTTGGAGCGGCGGATGTACTCAACCTTGGAAAAGATACCGGAGCCAGTGGAGGCGGCAGGCTTGAGGAGGAGCCAGGGAACCGCGGAGGCGGCAGGTGAGGCTTTCGCGATGACCTGACCTCTGACGGTGCTGGCGTCTTCGGTTGACTTCCAGATGGGGCCTGCTCCGTGGGTGGCTACGGTTTTGCCGGTGGCGTTGGTGAGAGTGGCTTCCGGGGCTTGAAAGACCCATTGCGGCGAGCCGGAGACCTGTTGGCAGGCGTAAATCTGCACTCCTTTGCCGGTGGCGGTGAGGATGGGCTGCTGGCCGGATGGCGGGAGGGTGGGGTCTTGCGCGGAAAGAGCTGCGGGAAGGACGAGGAGGGCGGCGAGAAGGAGTTTGGGGAGAGTGGGCATATCGCTGTCGAGTGTACCGCGTGGAGATTGGAGAGGTGTTTCAGGAGGGGATCGAGTTTGAGGATACGAAACGGAGTGTGCGTGCAGCGGGCGAATGGGAAGATACTGGAATGATGGCGAACGAGAAGACGAAGACGGGTCTGGGATATACGGCTCCGGGGTATTTTGCGGGCAGGCAGTGGCAGCAGGTGCTGACGCGGGACGCAAGCGCAGATGGGCAGTTTGTGTATGCGGTGAAGTCCACGATGATCTATTGCAGACCGAGCTGCGCGAGCCGCAAGCCGATGCGGAGGCAGGTGAGCTTCTTCCCTACCCCGGCTCTGGCCGAGGCCGCGGGATACAGGGCGTGCAAGCGATGCGAGCCGGAGCGGGCAGAGGCAAAGGCCGATCCGCAGGCCGGGGCGATTGCCGCGGTGACGGAGTATCTGAAGGAGCACGCGGAGGAACGGGTCAGGCTGGAGGATGTGTCGAAGGCCACGGGAGTGGGGCGGCTGACGATTCTGCGCGGGTTCAAGCGGGTGCTTGGGGTGAGTCCGGGGCAGTATGCGAAGCAGGCTCGGCTGGCGAAGTTCAAAGAGAAGGTGAAGGAGCCGAAGAAGAGAACGATTACGGAAGCGATCTACGAGGCGGGGTATGGGTCGAGCAGCAGGCTGTATGAGACGAGCACGGCTGCGCTGGGGATGACGCCTCGCGTGATGCGGGAGGGTGGCGCGGGGCTGAGGATTCGGTATTGCATGACGGGGTCTCCGCTGGGACGAATGCTGGTGGCGGCTACCGATATGGGCGTGTGTTCGATTACGTTTGGCAAGAACGATGCGGAGCTGCTTGCTGGGCTGAGGGAGGGGTTTTCCAAGGCAGAACTGGTGGCAGCCAAGGGAAATACGGGCTGGCTGGCTGATGCGGTGGAGTTTGTGGCCAGCCAGTTGAGCGAGCATCCGCTGGCGGCGAAGTTTCCGCTGGATGTGCGGGCTACGGCGTTTCAGCAACGGGTGTGGAAGGCGCTGCGGGAGATTCCGAGAGGCGAGACGCGGAGCTACTCGGAGCTGGCGGCGCAGATAGGTTCGCCGACGGCTACGCGGGCGGTGGCGGGAGCGTGCGCGGCAAATCCGGTGGCGGTGGCGGTGCCTTGCCATCGGGTGGTGGGGAAGGATGGATCGCTGACTGGATACAGGTGGGGCGTGGAGCGGAAGCGGAGGCTGCTGGAGGCGGAGAGTAGATAACGATTTTCATGTGATTGAAAATGCGCTGTTTTCTTCCGAATGAAATGTAGAGTGGCTGGGCGGCAGGGACGGACTGATATTCTGGAATGGCTTGAAATCTATTTTTGATAACTGGAACGAGGGAAAGCATGGCTACAGCAACCGTGGATAAGATTGCGGCAGAGTATAAGGTCGCGGACATATCGCTGGCGGATTTCGGACGCAAAGAGATCGACATCGCCGAGCAGGAGATGCCGGGATTGATGTCGATCCGCAACAAGTATGCCGCGGGCAAGCCGCTGGCAGGGGTTCGCGTGACGGGCTCGCTGCACATGACGATTCAGACGGCGGTGCTGATCGAGACGATGGTAGCCCTGGGCGCGAACGTTCGCTGGGCGAGCTGCAATATCTTCTCGACGCAGGACCATGCGGCGGCGGCGATTGCTGCGGCGGGCGTACCGGTGTTTGCATGGAAGGGCGAGACGCTGGAGGAATACTGGTGGTGTACGAATAAGGCGCTGAGCTTCCCAGACGGAAACGGCGGCCTGCTGGGTCCGCAGCTTGTGATCGATGACGGCGGCGACGTGACGCTGCTGATCCACAAGGGCGTGGACCTGGAGAAGGGCGATAAGTGGGTCGATTCGCCTTCGGGTTCGCAGGAGGAAGAGGTCATCAAGGCGCTGCTGAAGTCAGTCCATGCCGAGACGCCAACGCGTTGGCAGGAAGTGGCGAAGGAGTGGCGCGGTGTCAGCGAAGAGACGACGACGGGCGTTCACCGGCTGTACCAGATGTTCGAGAAGGGCCAGTTGCTGGTACCGGCGATTAATGTAAACGATTCAGTTACAAAATCGAAGTTCGACAACCTGTACGGCTGCCGCGAGTCGCTGGTGGACGGCATCAAACGCGCGACGGACGTGATGATCGCGGGCAAGGTGGCGGTGGTCTGCGGATACGGCGACGTGGGCAAGGGCTCGGCAGCTTCGCTGCGCGGACTGGGCGCTCGCGTGATCGTGACGGAGATCGATCCGATCAATGCATTGCAGGCGGCGATGGAGGGTTACGAAGTCACGACGCTCGAAGAGACGCTGGGACACGGCGATATCTATGTGACCTGCACGGGCAACGTGGACATCATCACGGTGGAGCACATGAAGCTGATGAAGGACCAAGCGATTGTGTGCAACATCGGCCACTTCGACAATGAGATCCAGATGGAGCCTCTGAACGCTCTGCCGGGCGTGAAGAAGCTGAACATCAAGCCGCAGGTGGACAAGTATACGTTCGAGAGCGGCAACAGCATTTTTGTGCTTGCAGAAGGACGGCTGGTGAACCTGGGCTGCGCGACGGGCCACCCGAGCTTCGTGATGTCGAACAGCTTCGCCAACCAGACACTGGCGCAGCTCGACCTGTGGAAAAACAAGGACACCTACAAGGTAGGCATTTACATTCTGCCGAAGAAGCTGGACGAAGAGGTTGCGCGGTTGCACCTGGAGAAGATCGGCGTGAAGCTGACGACACTCTCGCAGAAGCAGGCGGATTATCTGAGCGTTCCGGTGGAAGGGCCTTACAAGGCGGAGCACTACCGCTACTAGAATTGTGCTGTTGGAAGACGAGGCCGCCGGGGAACCCCCTGGCGGCCTTTGCTTTTTCTAGCTGCCGGGGGCGTCGAAGTCGTCGGCGGTGATGACCTGAAGGCTGGGAGGGGTGGTTAGCGGCTGGTCTATGAGGACGAAGGTGCGAGCCGCTCCGGAGACATAGGTGACCTGGGAGCCGGAGTAGGAGGAGGTAGGCGGGGTGGAGGGCGGGAGAACGGGGGAGACGATGCTCGATGTGGTGGGAGGGGCGGCAGGAGTGGTTCCGGCGGGGTAGATGACGATGCTGTAGGCTCCGGCGGCAACGTTGAAATAGCCGGTGTTGGTGCCGAGGGTTACGTTGGTGGCGATTGGCGCGACGGCGGTGATCTTCTGGCCGGAAGGGACGAGGTAGATATCGACGGCCCCGACGCGGGTGGCCTGGCCGACGAAGCGGAGCGCGATTTGGCCGGTAGGCGCGGACTGAGAGAGATCGGTGAGGGTGATCTGCTGGAGGTTGGCCGCGGTGTTGCCGATCAGCACGGTGTACTGCTGGTAGGACGCGATGGTCACCTTGGAGGAAGAGACGACCTGCCGGGAGCCAGCGGTATCGGCGTTGATGATGTAGCTGCCGGGGGAGATGGGGATGTATGAGCTGACGGTGCCGAAGCCAAGGTTATAGGCGAGCGCGGTGCTGTTCTGGTAGATGTCGAGGCCGGGAGCGTCGGGAGAGGCCGTGATGATTCGTAGCTGCGAGTACTGCGGGTTGCCGTTGATTGCCTGGCAACCGGAGAGCGTGCCGATGGAGAGAGCGGCAGCGATGAGACCAGCGAGATGGCGAAGTCCTGAAGGCATTGACCGTCGGCACAGAAGATCGTTCAGGCTGAGTTCCCTGTACGAAACACTCTAACCTATTTTCGAGCAGAGGGCGATGAAACTCGCTGGCTGGAAGTGACACATTTGGGGCAGATACGGGCAGTGCTTCCCGTATGGGGACGCTGGTTGTGCTGGAGATGCTGGCTGCGCTGGGGAGGCAGCCAGCTTGTTATGGGGATGCAAACGGGCTATTTTTGGGCTGCGTGAGTGGCGACGATCCGGTCGCGGATGCCTTCGTAGGTATTTTGCGGGATGATGCCGCGGGTGGCGAGCTGGTTTTTCGCGGTGTATGGGCGGCCCTCAATGATGCGCTTGACGTAGACGTCTCCGATGCCGGGGAGGGCCTTGAGCTGGGCTGGGGTGGCGGTGTTGATGTCGAGCGGAGCGGAGGCCGCTGCGGGTGTTTTGGCCTGTGCGTGGAGAGGGATGGCAGGGGCGACGGCGAGAAGAAACGCGGCGGCGAGAAGAAACGCGGCGGCGAGAAGCTTGCGCCGGAGAGGGAACATGCGGGGATCTCCTTTGGGATGATGGACTTCCATGCGGAAGAGTACGGGAGCGGTGAGGGGTGCGTCAATGGACTGGGTGGGGGACTGAATGGGGTGAACGCAGTTGCTCGGTGGAGGGAGGGTTTGTGGGAGTTTCGTGAATCTTTGGTGTCCCGGGTAGATTTGGGTTGATTTTGGGTCTACTTTGGGTTGACTTTCCGGCGAAGACGAGGCTACCCTGAAAGTCAGAGATGAGCTTCCGTCGCTTCCATCACGGGCATCACCATCATCATGCGCAGAGCGTGTTGGCGGCTGTGTCCGGTGTAGCGAAGTAACGAACGCTAACCCAAGGATTCCGAAAGGCCCGCTGACGCGCACACCGCGAGCGGGCCTTTTTCTGTTGCGTAGACGATGTAGGAGAGATGAGATGAGTGAAGCAATAGCAATTGATTTTGAGAAGATGGACGGCCTGGTTCCGGGCATGGTCCAGGACGCGAAGACGGGCGAGATCCTGATGCTCGGCTTTTTGAACGAGACCAGCTATGCGAAGACGCTGGAGACGGGATTTGTAACCTTCTGGAGCAGGACTCGACAGAAGCTCTGGATGAAGGGCGAGACCAGCGGCAACCGGCTGCGCGTGGTCAGCGCCTCGACCGATTGCGACAGCGATGCACTGCTGTTCAAGGTCGAGGTAGAGGGCGATGGACTGGTGTGCCACGAGGGCACGGTGAGCTGTTTCACGAAAGACATTCCTATGGAGGCAAAGTGAGCGAGAAGAAGCTGAAGCTGGGGATTCCGAAGGGCAGTCTGCAGGATGCCACGATTGCGTTGTTCGAACGGGCGGGATGGAGGATCTTCGCGAACGGGCGGAGCTACTTCCCTACGATCGACGATGAAGAGATTGAGTGCATGTTGGTGCGCGCGCAGGAGATGGCTCGCTATGTGGAGCACGGCGCACTGGATGCGGGACTGACCGGCAACGACTGGATTCAGGAGAACCAGCACGATGTGGAGTACATCACGAGCTTGACCTACTCCAAGCAGAGCCGCCAGAAGGTGAAGTGGGTGCTTGCTGTGCCGGAAGACTCGCCGTATGAGAAGCCGGAGGACCTGCGCGGCAAAATTATTGCCACGGAGCTGGTGGAGTTCACGAAGCGGTACTTTGCCTCGAAGAACATTCCGGTGACGGTGGAGTTTAGCTGGGGCGCGACCGAGGTGAAGCCTCCGACGCTGGCGGACGCGATCGTCGAGGTGACGGAGACGGGGTCGAGCCTACGGGCGAACCGGCTGCGGATCATCGAGACGCTGATGGAGAGCGAGACGCAGTTGATTGCGAACAAGACCTCCTACGAAGATGCGTGGAAACGCGAGAAGGTGGAGAACATCTCTCTGATGCTGAACGCCGCGATTGCCGCGCAGGGCCGCGTGGGACTGATGCTGAATACCAAGCGGGCTGACCTTGCGAAGGTGATTGGGGTGCTTCCGGCGCTGAACTCGCCTACGGTGTCGCAGTTGAGCGATGCGGAGTGGGTGGCGCTGAATACGATTCTGGATGAGTCGCTGGTGCGGGACGTGATTCCGCGGCTGAAGGCTGCCGGAGCCACGGGCATCGTAGAGTATCCGTTGAGCAAGGTTGTGCTGTAGAAGGTTTTTCGCCGCTGCCTCCTGAGAAAGCTCGGGAGGCAGCGGCGAAGACGATGAAGCTGGTTTGAGGAGTAAGGATGAAGCTGGTAAAGACATTTGGGCGCGGCGCGAAGGCCGCAGCCGCTCTGATAGAGACGCTGGAGAAGCGTGGCGCGGTGAATACGGGCAAGGTGGAGCCGGTGGTGCGGCGGATAGTGGCGGACGTTCGCAGGAGCGGAGACCGCGCGCTGCTGAAGTATGCCGCAAAGTTCGATGGGTTGAAGCAGGGGCAGGATCTGCTGGTCTCGCGCGAGGAGATGAAGGCCGCCTGGGAGGCGACCGATCCGAAGTTGCAGGCGGCGATGATGGTGGCTCGGGGAAATATTCTGGAGTTTGCCGAGGCGCAGAGGCCTGCGGAGTGGACGATTTCACCGGTGGATGGGGTGAAGACGGGGCAGATTGTACGACCGCTGGAGAGCGTGGGTTGCTATGTACCGGGCGGGCGGTATCCGCTGCCTTCGACGCTGCTGATGACGGTGACTCCGGCGCAGGTGGCGGGCGTGGAGCGGATTGTGGTGTGTTCGCCGAAGCCTGTGAAGGAGACGCTGGCGGCGGCGTGGCTGGCGGGGGTGACGGAGTTCTATCGTGCGGGCGGGGCTCAGTCGATTGCGGCGATGGCCTATGGCACCGAGACGGTAGGACGCGTGAACAAGATTGTGGGGCCGGGGAATCTATTTGTAACTGCGGCGAAGATGATGGTGGCGAACGAGTGCGGCATCGATATGCCTGCTGGGCCCACGGAGATCGTGGTGACTAGCGAGAAGGGGAACTCGGCGGGAATTGCCGCTGACCTTGTGGCGCAGGCGGAGCATGATCCTGAGACGCTGGCCGTGCTGATTACGAGCAATGAAGGGCTTGCGCGGGAGGTTGCCGCTTCGGTGAAGGCGCAGGCGAAGGATAACGCGATTGCGAAGAAGTCGCTGGCGGCGCAGGGCGCGATATTTGTAACAGCTACGGTTCAGGAGGCGCAGGAGCTGACGAATAGGCTGGCTCCGGAACATCTTACGGTAGATACGAGCGCCGATCTGAAGTGGGTGCGAAATGCGGGGTCGGTGTTTGTGGGAGACTATGCGCCGCAGTCTATGGGGGATTATGTCTCCGGACCGAACCATGTGCTGCCGACAGGGCGCGTGGGGCGGGTGCGTGGAGGCCTGAGCGTGGTGGACTTTGTAAAGGTGATTACAGTGCAGGAGTACACGCGCAAGGGATTGCGGCAGATTGCTCCTCATGCGATTGCACTGGCCGAAGCAGAGGGTCTGGTGGGACATGCGGAGAGCGTTCGCGTGAGGATGCAGGGATGATTGTTACCGATGAAGTTACAAAAATGACAGTGAAGCCTCGCAAGGCTGTGCTTGAGATGCCGGAGTATCATCCTCCGCTGGCAGAGCGGACTGCACTGCGTCTGGACTTCAATGAGAACACGTTCTCGCCTTCGCCTCGAGTGATGGAGAAGCTGAAGGAGATTACGGCAGAGGGGTTGACGAAGTATCCGGAGCGCGAGCCGGCGGAGCGGATTGCGGCGAAGCACTTCGGGCTGGAGCCGGAGCAGGTGCTGCTGACGAACGGCGTAGATGAGGCGATTCACCTGATCTGCGCAGCTTTTCTGGAGCCGGAGGACGAAGCGGTAGTCTGGGTGCCGTCGTTCTTCATGTACGACGTGAGCGTGCAGATGATGACGCCGAATCTGCGCAGGGTGCAGTCGGACGCATCGCTGGAGTTTCCGCTGGAACGGTTTCTGGCGGCGATTACGGAGAGGACGAAGCTGGTGATTGTGGCCTCGCCGAATAATCCTACGGGCGCGGTGGTGAGCCGGGAGCATCTTCTGGCGATAGCAAAGGCCGCGCCACATGCGGTGTTGATGGTCGATGAGGCTTATTATCACTTCTTCGGCGAGTCGATGCTGACAGATGTGAAGACAGTACCGAACCTGATTGTGACGCGGACGTTCTCAAAGGCGTATGGACTGGCGAATCTGCGGATCGGCATGGTGGTGGGTGATGCGGAGCTGATGAAGTTTGTCCGCAAAGTGAGTTCGCCGTATAACGTGAATGGTGTGGCCCTCGATTGCCTGCCGGTTGCGCTAGAGGACGAGAAGTATCTTGCGTGGTACTGCGAGCAGGTTCGAGTGGGCCGCGAGCGCGTGATGGCCGGACTGGGGGAGCTTGGGGTTCCCTTCTTTCCTAGCCATGCGAACTTTGTGCTGATGGATATTGGGCCGAAACATAAGGAGTTGGTGGCGGCGATACGGGCGCACGGAGTTCTGCTGCGGGACCGCTCGAATGATCCGGGATGCGAGGGATATGTGCGCATCACGATTGGCGTGGAAGAGCATGTAACCAAGGGTTTGGAAGCGTTGAAGGCCTCGTTGCAGGAGATTGGATGGAGCGCGAAAGCATGAAAGCACGAACAGGGACGATCAAGAGGAACACGACCGAGACGCAGATTGCGTTGAAGCTGGTGGTGGATGGGCAGGGCGTTTACAAGGTGTCGACGGGGATTCGGTTCTTCGATCACATGCTGGAGCTGTTTACACGGCATGGCGGATTTGACCTGACGCTGACCTGCACGGGCGATCTGGATGTGGATCAGCATCACACGGTCGAGGACGTGGGGATAGCGTTGGGTGAAGCCTTCAACAAGGCTCTGGGCGATAAGAAGGGCATCATGCGCGCAGGGTACTTTGTGATGGCGATGGACGAGACGCTGGCCGTGGCCGCGGTGGACCTGAGCGGACGCGTGGCCTACGTCGTCGATGACAAGGTGAAGGTGAGGCTGGTGGGCGACTTCCAGAGTGAGTTGCTAGCTGACTTCTTCGATGGCTTTGCACGCGGCGCTAAGGCGAATGTTCATGTGAAGACAATGTATGGGCGGAGCAATCACCATAAGATCGAGGCGATCTTCAAGGCATTTGCACGGGCTCTGCGCGGGGCTTGCTCGCGCGATGAGCGGATGCGGGAGATGCTACCGAGCACGAAGGGACTGCTGTAGTGATCGCGGTTATCGACTACAAGGCGGGCAACCTGACCAGCGTGGTGAAGGCTCTGGACTATCTTGGCGCAAAAGAGATCGTGGTGACGCAGGCTCCTGAGGTTGTGCGCACCGCGGACAAGATCGTGCTGCCGGGAGTGGGGCACTTTCAATCGACGCAGTTGTTGCAGGACCTGGGGCTGACGGATGCTGTGCGCGAGAGCGTGGCGAAGGGCACGTGGTTCCTGGGGATCTGCGTTGGGTTGCAATGGTTGTTCGAAGGATCGACGGAGGCTCCGGACACTTCGGGGCTGGGTCACTTTGCAGGAATGTGCGAGCGGTTCCCTGCCCGGTTTGAGGGCGCGGAGCTGAAGTCGCCGCATGTGGGATGGAACTCGTTGGAGCAGGTGCGGGAGGACTCGAAGCTGCTGCGGGGAGTTGAGGACGCGGGTTTTGTGTACTACACGCACTCGTGGCGTGCTCCGCTGGTAAAAGATACTGTGGCTGCTACAAATTATGGCGGCGGCTTTACGGCGGCGGTGGAGCGCGAGAATGTGATGGGAGTGCAGTTCCATCCGGAGAAGTCGAGCGCGGTGGGATTGCAGGTATTGAAGAACTTTCTGGAGTTGTAACGGTGCTGACGAAACGGATTATCGCTTGCCTAGATGTGCGCGGCGGACGCGTGGTGAAGGGCGTGCAGTTTGTGGACATTGTGGATGCGGGCGACCCAGCGGAGTTGGCGCATCGTCATGCAGCGGCAGGTGCGGATGAGATCGTACTGCTGGACATTACGGCTACCCATGAAAGACGCGGCACGCTGCTGGAGACGGTGAAGCGTGCCGCGGCGAAGCTGTTTGTGCCGTTCACGGTGGGCGGGGGGATACGGTCGGCGGAGGATGCCGCGGCGGTATTCAACGCGGGCGCGGATAAGGTCAGCATCAACTCAAGCGCGATTGCGAGGCCGGAGCTGATTGGCGAGATTGGCGGAAGCTTTGGCGCGCAGGCTGTGATTGTAGCGATCGATGCCCGGCGAGGAACGGCTGGAGTGGAAGACGCCGAGGTGTATGTGAGCGGAGGACGCAAGACCACTGGGCGCAGTGTCGTCGAGTGGGCTCGTGAAGCGGAGGAGCGTGGAGCGGGCGAGATTCTGCTGACCTCGATGGATACGGATGGGATGCGGAGCGGCTTCGACTGCGAGCTGACCGCGGCGGTGAGCTCTGCTGTGCAGATTCCGGTGATTGCTTCGGGCGGGGCTGGAAGTGCGGCGCACTTTGCCGAGGTGTTTGGACGAGGGCGAGCCGATGCGGCGCTGGCGGCCAGCATCTTCCACTTTGGGGTTACGGATTCGCGGGAGCTGAAGGCGGAGTTGCAGCGGAGTGGAGTGAGTGTGCGGCTGCCTTGTTGAACGAACGCGGATCTTCGCGGATGACACGGATTTAGAACAGACAATTTTTGTTTGGAGAGAGCTAGATGTTGATACCTTCGATTGATTTGATGGGTGGGCGGATTGTGCAGTTGGTGCAGGGCGAGAAGCTGAAGCTTGCCTTCGATGATTTTGAATATTGGATTGAGCGGTTTTCAAAGTATCCCGTGGTGCAGTTGATCGATCTGGATGCAGCGATGCGGCAGGGGGACAATCGCTCGCTGATTGAGATGATTTGTAAGCGGCTGCCTTGCCAGGTGGGTGGGGGTTTGAGGACGGCAGAGGATGGGCAGGCTTTGCTGGATGTGGGGGCGAAGCGGGTGATCTATGGGTCGCGGCTGTTTGGGGCTCCGGAGGAGGGAGAGACGCGGCGGCATAAGGTGATTCGGCTGGAGTTCGCGGAGAGCTTGAAGAAGGAGCTGGGCGAGGAGGCGCTGGTGTTCAGCGTAGATACCAAGGAGGGCCGGGTGGCGGTGAAGGGGTGGAAGGACTCGGTGGACCTGACGCCGGAGGAGGCGGTGACCTGGCTGGAGGATTCGTGCTCGGCGTTTCTGTACACGCATGTCGATACCGAGGGCACGATGCAGGGGTTTCGGATGGATGTGGCGGCGGTGCTGCGGGCTTGCACGGCGAAGCAGTTGATCGTGGCCGGAGGCATCAAGGAGCAGGCTGAGGTGGACGCTCTGGATGCAATGGGCGTAGATGCTGTGGCGGGAATGGCGGTTTATTCGGGCGCGATGGAGGCGTAGCGGCTCGGGCGGCGCGAATACCGGCCTGTTTGCCTATGTTTATGGGGATGCGTGAATCCTCTTCTCTGCTTCCGGCGTCAAAACGAGACATTGGCCTGAGCGATAACGCCAGGTCTCTCGCGAAAATTCAGGAGGGTGCATGGAGTATGTGAATCTGGGGAAGACCGGGCTTAAGGTCTCTCGTATCTGCTTGGGCTGTATGTCGTATGGGGTTGCGCCGACAGCGACGACGAGGCCAGGGAGCCATGCCTGGGTACTGAACGAGCAGGAGAGCCAGCCGTTCTTCAAGCAGGCGCTGGATCACGGGATCAACTTCTTCGATACGGCGAATGTGTACTCGATCGGGACGAGCGAGGAGTTTCTGGGCCGCTTTCTGAAGGCGAATGTGCAGCGCGAGAACGTCGTGATCGCCACGAAGCTGAACGGCATGATGCGCGATGATCCGAACGGCAAGGGGCTTTCGCGCAAGGAGATCTTTTTCGAGATCGACCAGAGCTTGAAGCGGCTCCAGACGGACTATGTGGACCTGTACCAGATCCATCGGTGGGACTACGAGACGCCCATCGAGGAGACGATGGAGGCTCTGCATGACGTGGTGAAGGCGGGCAAGGTGCGGTATATCGGCGCATCGTCGATGTATGCGTGGCAGTTCGCCAAGGCGCTTTATGTGGCCGACCGGCATGGATGGACGCGGTTTGTCTCGATGCAGAACCACTACAACTTGCTCTATCGCGAAGAAGAGCGCGAGATGATGAACCTGTGCCAGTCCGAGGGCATTGGGGTGATTCCGTGGAGTCCGCTGGCGCGTGGACGTCTGGCACGGCCGTGGCAGACGGAGACGACGAAGCGCTCGGAGATGGACCAGTTCTCGAAGACGCTCTACACCAAGACCGACGAGGCCGACCAGAAGGTAGTCGAGCGGCTGCATGAGCTTGCCGGAAAGCGCAGCGTGCCGATGGCGACGCTGGCGCTGGCGTGGATGTTGAGCAAGCCCTACATTACGTCGCCAATCATCGGAGCCACCAAGCCGAACCATCTGGATGACGCAGTGGCGGCGCTTGGAGTGAAGCTTGCCCCGGAGGAGATCGCTTCGCTGGAGGAGGTTTACATTCCTCATCCTGTGCTTGGGTTCAGCTAGGCCCCCCTCCCCCGTCAAAATCGGGAGTATGTACTTTACGCAAGAGGTTGAATGGGAATGGCTGAATTGACGAAAGAACAAAAAGAGGCGATCAGTTGGGGAATTCAGTTGGCGGCAGAGCTTCAAGAGCTTTCCGCAGAGCTTCCTCCGAAAATAGCTCAGGAGAGGGCGGCGTCTTGGCATCAATCATTGCGTCGTAGGAATTCGCCGCTTCTAGGACATCTGGAGATTCTCGGGCGTCAGCTAGAATTCCTTCAACGACAGCGGGATTCCCGAAAGGCCCTTCTTTCAGAAGAGCCGCAAACTTACGATACGTCAGTAATTCCCGATAATTCTTCTTTGCGTGTTCCGCGAAGACGCGAATAGCTACTTGCCGTTTGGATTCGTTTTCCATTCATTCTTCCTGAAAGTATTTATCGATTCAGATAGGCCGAAAGAATTCCCCGAGAGACATATCGAAGCTTTTGGCAAATACCTCCAAGGTAAACAGGCATGGTTCCTTGAGTCCACACTCCACATTGCTGATGAAGGTCTTACTCATGCCAGTATGGACAGAGAAATAAGTCTGCGTCCACCCTCGCTCACGACGTAGGTGTCGGATACGATTCCCAACGCGCTTGCGCACGTCCTCCTCTTTATCCGTTGCCATATAGCTAGGATGCCGGTACTCTATCGGTTAATAATTCCTCCATAGAGCAACAAAGAAAGAACGTGCACGTATGCAAGTGGCAACATCGATTCGCCGTCGTCCATCCCCCGAACAAGGCCGTGCTCTTGAGATTCTGGGGCACGCGATTGAGTATCTGATGGATTCTTATGTACTTATGGCCTCCAAAGATGGTGGGGTCGGGGATGCGGAGGCCGCGCAACTCCTGATGCGATTGAGTCTGGAAGTCTTTGAGGAGTGTCCACTGGCTATATCGTTCTGGGAAGGACTACGAAAATGGTTGAGTCGTTAAATTCTTTTCAAACTGACCCACGACCTGTGACTGTCAATGGGGGAACAACAGATCGGTCGAGATAGTGCGGTTGTCTCGGAAAGGGATAAGATTAAAGACATGTCTTGGTTACAGCACATATTCAGGCCAAAGCTCAAGTCGGAAGAAAATCCATTCCCTGCTCAGGCCAAAAACCGCCCAATGATGCCCACCGTAAAGTTTGACGTTTCACTGGTCACAAACAAGGTAAAGGCTGACCTTCGCAAGAACGTCGAGCAGCTTGAAGACATTCCAAAGAAACATATTCGCGAGATATATGACGCCGCACTAGCCATGATCGAGTCAGGCGGAAATATGCCGCTGCTGTACAACATGCTCCTAAAGGTGGATGGCATGACCAAGGGTCGTGCTAGAGAGATAACCATAACGCTTGGCAATAAAGCTCATGCACTCACAGAGCAGGAAAGACGGGTAAGACTTGGCATCACTCACGCAATATGGATGTACTCTAACGCGCCTTGCATGGTGAACCCGAAGCATCCCACGGACGCCGACCACAAACAGGACGCCGCGCACCAAGCAGCGAACGGCAAGCAGTTTGAAGTCGGGAAGGGCTTCCTGATCAACGGAGTTTGGACCCTGCCAGGCAGAGATATGGGATGCAAATGCAATTCGAGGACTGTGGTCCCTTGGATCTAGCCCTTCAACCGCTAGTGTCACCGTCTATAACTAGAGAAGTCCAGTGGTGTGTCTGAAAAGTGCGTTGGTGTAAAATTAAGGCACAAACAGAAAAGCCGCCCTGCAAGGCGGCTCTCCCCTATCTTTGTACCGGCAGATTCAAGATATCACTTGAGGTGTACCGATGCAAGAATATTCTGAACTCCCTACCAATCAGATAACCCCTTTAGAAGAGTTCGCAAAGTATTGGCATCGTCATGACTCATTGGCCCAATCTCGTCTTTTGCTGCACGAAGATTTGTTTTATACAACTTTCGAAGATTTGGATCGCTTTCTAGCGTCCTTCGAAGAGCCACCACTGTCTGAAGGGCGTTATTGATCGCCTTATCCTGTCTTTTTAGATACGTCGCTAGTTCTTTATGGATCAGACGTAATTCCTTAATCTTTGCATCTTCCATTGGACTTTCTCGCTTTCCGTTCTAGGATTCACAACCATCATTCCTACTTAGGCCCAAGAGGATCGGGATTCCAATCTGGAGCGAGGGAGCCGCAAGGCAGGGATCAAAACACTTCAGGCAATTGCGGATGCTTTGGGATTGCGAATGGAAGAGTTGTTTCGGGGATTATGATTCTTTGGGCCATCCCGCCGTTGGCTTTTTCTTCTCAAGAGATTTCTTGACCGCTTCTTCCCATTTGCCATCGAGTTTCAGTCGGTATGGCTCTGGGCCACGCTTCAATGGTTCTGGAGTTTTCTTCTTAGGCATGTGGGTTGACCGCTGACTGATACATGAGCCGCTTTCCTTCTGCGGCTTTGATTGCTTCAATGGTACGCTCTCCATCATTCAACTTGCGAGTGTTCCAAACGAAATCGAACTGCCAGAGATAGCGGTGGAGATATTCCTTGCTGACGTTATGGTATGTGCCGATAATGCCACGTTTTACGAGTGCAAAAGAACTTTCAGCAGTGTTGGTATGAATCGGGCCTCTGGCATATTCCTTGCGGCTGTGCGTAACTGTGAGATGACCGCCCATGAAGTGATCGCCGATGCCCTTATAAGCTGCATTCTCATCGGTAAAGATATGGGATCGGGGATCAACAACATTCTTGATTGCGGCTTTGAGTGTCTTTCCCGTCACATCCGCGACAACATGACGCCGGATTTGACCATCGCGTTCAACCGCTGCAAATACGGGAACTTTCGAGGTTCCCATTCCACGCTTGTTGTGTCCTTTGAACCTGGGTTTGCCGCCAACATACGTTTCATCGCATTCGACAAAGCCTTGCAATTTCGGGGCAGTTGGCAGGTCTGGAGCCATCGCAAACCGGATGCGATTCATCAGGAACAATGCACTCTTGTAGCTGATCTGGCAGTGACGCTGAATCTCTAGAGCACTAACGCCCTTTTTCGAGGTGCAAGCTCTCCAGAACGCATAAGCCCAATGGCGCAAGGGGAGGCGGCTTTCTTCGTATACCGTGCCAATTCTGACCGTGTATTGTTCTTTGCAATCGCGGCAACGCCAGAGAAACCGCTTGCTACGCTCACCCGTTTTCGAATCCTTCATAGCGTAGACATCAACAGAGCCACACTTCACACAGCATGGCGTATTCCCCCAGCGTTGGAACTCAAAGAATTCCACGGCGGCAAGTTCATCGGAGCAGGCAAGTGGAATCTGTTCAATGACTTTCGATTTGCTGAGGTTGTGTGTATCGCGCTTTCTCATAGGTATAATTTTATACTTAGCGCAATTATTTCGTCAAGTATAATGTTTAGTTGACATTGGCGCGCCGCAGAGTTATTATGCCTCATAGTGTGGTGCGGTGAAGGGGAATCGAACCCCCATGGGCCTAGCTTCAACTAGGTACCCGGCAGAATCCAAGTCTGCTGCGTCTCGCCAATGTCGCCATCACCGCATTGCTTTAGAGAATGAGGCCGGAGTCAGGGTTGAACTGATTGTCCATGAGGTGCAAACTCATGTCCCTAGACCCCTAGGGTTAGGCTCCCCGGCCATATAAACGATTAGGAGGTTTTCTCTTCGGAGTTAACCTCCTCTTCTTTTGCCCTCAAAGCGCCGTATTTTCCGTATCCGCGCTTTTCAATCTTCTTCTTTCCTACCAATTTGGACAGAATGGTGCGAGTCGTCCCAAGCGGTATATCCAAAGATTCGGATAGCGATACAGGATCAAAATCGTTTTCTGGAGATTCCGACAACGTCGTCAATATGCGGCCTATGCCAGAACCTTTCCGAATGCGCGGAGAGGGCTTGGTTGCTACTGCAACTGCGACCTGCTGGGTAGACGTAGAATTCGGTATCAGCCTATCCCACTGCGCCTGAGCAGCAGCCAAATCCTGCTTCAACGCAACAATCTTTGCGGCGAGTTTCAACACTTCTTCGGGTTGAGGTCGCATCGTCTTGTACCCTCTATGGAATAAATATACCTCAGATTTGAAAAGGGTACAAATTATTTTCACAAATGGTCGGCAAGAAGAACGGGGTGGGGTATGTCGAGGTGAGCGGTATCTACCTTTTAATTACACCTTTGCGTAAAGTACATACTTCCGGTCAAAATTGCACAAAGTCTTCATTCCATGTGGGTTAGCTTTGGACTTCATGGGTAAAGTATTGATTCTAAAGGTCTCATCCTGTAAAGTCTTGATTTCAAAAGAGAAGAGCCCCGGCATTCACCGGGGCTCTTCTCTTTTTTTGGCTCTGTATTCAGTATAGCGTTTCCAGTGGGGTCTCTACGCCAGCCGCAACTCTATGATTCTTTGGACGATCGCTGCTTTTGGGGGTTGACAAGTCAGATTGGTCGCTTCGTCCTTCGGGCTACGCTCCGGCCTTCGGTAGTCGGTAGATAAGTATGTCGCATTGCAGCGAGCTTTTTGACGCCGGGGCTTGGTAGTGTCTGACGAATCGAATTTGGTTTGTTTATAGAATGCGGGACTGGGGCAAGAAGGCATACCCCAGGGGCTGAAGCCCCATTTTTCGACTGGCAGGAGAGGCCCAAGGCTAAAGCCTTGGGGTACCCAGAAGCAAAAACTGGATTTGTCAGACACTGCCTAAAGCCTGGCTCTATCTCAAAGGCAAGGGCAACAGCAACGACAAACGCAGATCCCCTGCGGGAATGACAAACCAAAATAGACAACGACAAGTGCAAGAACAAAGACAAACGCGACGGCTTATGGGCTCGGGAGGGGTATGGGACGAGAAGCGAATTTCTCCGCTGCGCAGCTCACGATGAGGCTGTGAGCTGCTTCGGTCGAAATGACGAGGTTTGTGATGGTGTGAAGGAAAAGCAAAACAACAACAAAGATAAGAACAAGCAACAGCAAAGGCTTAGGGGTGAAGTGGACTTGCGGTATGGAATTGTATGTCTGGATGATCTTTATGGTCTCCTTATGGTTCTCGTGGTTTGCTTAAGTTGTTTCCTGAGAGGAGCTTCTTGTATGCGTCGGATGAGCCGTGCTGTGCTGTTTCTTCTTTTTGTCGGTTTGCTTGGCGGGGTGGGTCAGGCGGAGACGCCGGAGAATGCGGATGTGGCTGAGCTGAAGAAGACCGTGCAAGAGCTGGCGGCTCGGGTGAGTGTGCTGGAGGAGGAGTTGCACCGGGAGCGTGGGGCTCGTTCGGTGGCAGAAAGCGGTGATGCCGCTCGGGTGGTTCCTGCGGCTTATACGGCGGAGGTTCGTCATGGCGTGGAAGATATTTCGAGCAGCGCGGGAGTAGCGGCTTATGTGCCGGTTGGTGTTACGAATACGCAGACGGCTGCGAGGAATGCTGCGGCGGTGTTGCCCTCTACGCTGCCGGGTGGGGCTACGCTGAACTATCAGCTTGATGGGTACTACGGGTATGACTTCAATCATCCGATTGGGAGGGTGGAGTATCTGCGGGCTTATGACGTTTTGAGCAATGCATTCAGCATCAACCAGGCGGGCGTGGTGTTGGCTCTGGACCCGGATGTGGCGGCGGGGCGGCGGTATGGCGTGAGGCTGGATTTGCAGTTCGGGCAGGCTACGGAGACGCTGCAGGGGAGTCCGCAGAACGAGCCGCGACCGGAGATCTACAGGAACATCTTTCAGGCTTATGGGACGTATGTGGTTCCGCTGGGCAAGGGGCTGACGGTGGATGTGGGCAAGTGGTCGAGCTCGCTGGGGATCGAGGGGAACTATACGAAGGACCAGATGAATTATTCGCGGTCGTTCTACTTTGATTATTTGCCCTTCTACCATGCGGGGGTGAGGGCCAGCTATAAGGTGAATGACAGGCTTACGGCGAACTATTGGCTGGTGAATGGGACGGACCAGTCGGAGCCTACGAACTCTTATAAGGACGAGTTGTTTGGGTGGACGGCGCAGCCTACGAAGAAGACTCTGTGGAACTTCAACTACTACGTGGGGCAGGACCATCCGGATGCGGTGGCGGCTGCGGGATGCGCGGCCCCGGTGCAGCCGGGGCTCTGTTTGCAGCAGGTGAATCCGGCTCCGGATGGGAAGACGCATATCTTCGACAGCTACGTGACGTGGAATGCTACGCCGAAGCTGACGTTCGCGGTGGAGGGGGATTATGTGATCGCGCGGCTGTGGAGGAATGCGGCTCCGGGTGAGTCGTCGGCTCCTTCGCATGTGAGCGGCGGGGCGGCTTATGCGCGGTATCAGATGAGGCCGAGGATGGCGGTGGCGGCTCGGAGTGAGTATCTGTCAGATCGGGGTGGGTTGTTCAGCGGGACTACGCAGGCGCTGAAGGAGTTTACGGGGACTTATGAGTATAGGTTCGGCGAGGGATTTTTGACGCGGGTGGAGTATCGGCGGGTCTGGAGCAATGTTCCGTTCTTTTTGACGAATAGGCTGGGAGTGCTGGCTGGGAGTCAGCCTACGCTGACGATGGGGATGGTTTGGTGGTCGGGTGGGAAGCAGGGGGTGTGGTAGGGATGGGGTTGATGCGGTTTTCGTAAAGAGTATGGACGTGGGGATACTCTGCGTAGTTTTTGCGAGCTGGGTTATTGGCTATGTACTGGCGTTGATTGTGGAAGTCTTCGCTGTCTCGGATGCGGTGTTCGTGATGGCCGGGGTGCCAGATCTCTCCTGCGGATTGTTCGCGGATGGCGAAGGAGTAGCCGCCTTTGATGAATTGTACGCACCGAGATGTTGATTGGTCGATGGCTGGAGTGATGAGGACGTGGACGTGATCGGGCATGACTACAAAGGCGTGGAGTTGGAAGCGGCCTTGATCTCGATAGCGGAAGAGGGTTTCTATGAAGAGATCTGCGTTGGTGGTTTTCTGGAAGTGGCGATGGCTTTTGTAGGTGGAGATCGTTATGGCGTATGTGTTTAACTTCTGGCGAATTATGGCCATGACAGAAAGGCATACCCCAGGGGCTAAAGCCCCTTTCTTTTGGCAATTTTGAAGTCCAAGGCTAAAGCCTTGGAGTACCTAGATGCAAAGGCAAAGGCAAAGGCAAAGGCAAAGCTACGACAAAACGATGTGCTAGTGCAGCGATTCTGAGTTCGTTAGCTGTATTTGAGCCAGCGCATGATTTCGGAGAGGTTGGGTTTTTTGCCGTACATGAGGACGCCTACCCGGTAGATGCGGCTGGCTACCCAGAGGATCGCGAGGATCGTGAAGGTCATGAGGGCGAAGGAGAGCCCGATCTGCCAGGCGGGAACCGTGGTGAGGGAAATGCGGAAGTTCATCAGCAGGGGGCTGCAGAAGGGGATGAGCGAGACGATCTGCGCGAGGGTGGAGTTGGGCGCGGGAACGATGACGAAGAGCATCAACATGCAGAAGCCCAGAGGCATGACGAGGAACATGTTGAGCTGCTGGAGCTCCTGTTCGGAGTTGGTCATGGCTCCGAGCGCGGCGGCGATGCTGGAGTAGAGAAGGAAGCCGAAGATGAAGTAGGCGACGAAGAAGAAGATCTGCGTAGCGCTGATGGGAGCGTGGCCTCCGTGGGTGAGGCTGGCGGCGAGGGGAGTGGAGCCGAGGAGTGCGGCGGCGAGCATCCAGACGGCGATCTGGGTGAGACCTACGGAGCCTACGCCGAGAATCTTTCCGGCTAGCATCTCTTCCGGCTTGATGGTGGCCAGCATGACCTCGAAGATGCGGGAGGTTTTTTCTTCGATGATGGAGCGAGCGGTGTTCATGCCGTAGAGCATGATGACCATATACATGAGGAAGAAGAGGAGATAGGCGGCCCCGAAGGCGGTGCGGCTGTCGCCGGTCTTGCTGGTGTCAATGACGACGGGGGCCATGAGGGAGTCGATGGCGGATGCTCCCATGCCCTCGTGGACGAGACCTTCGCGAGTGAGGGTGTTGCGGATGGAGTTGCTGAGGGTGTTTTGTGTGGCAAGATCACCGGCGGAACGGGGGATGTAGGAGAAAGTAGGACGGGCGTTGGCTTGTGTGGGTGATGTGACCCAGAGATAGCCGGTCAGGTCGCCGTCTTTGGTCTTGAGGTCGTTGTTGAGACGGGTGCGCACTGCATCAGAGGGAGTCAAAAGATCGACGGTCATGCGATTTCTGCCGGTCTGGAGCTCGTGCTTGAGATCGGCGGCGAATGTGGGATCGGCGGAGACGATGGCTACGTGCGAAGAGAACTTGGCACGTGAGGTGAGATAGCTGCTGCCGAAGACGAAAATGCCCATGACGATGGGGATGAGGATGGTGGCGATGAGGAAGGCGCGGGTGCGGATGCGTTCGAGATATTCGCGCCGGGCGATGAGCCAGATGTTATGCACGGATGGGTTCTCCGGCCTGCATGGCGCGGGCGCTCTCGGTGACTTTCTCGATGAAGATCTCTTCGAGGGTGGGCTCCATGACTTCGAAGCGGGTGATGCGGGTGCCGTTCTGGACGGCGGAGGCCAGGAGCTGCTGCGCGTCGGCTCCTTCGCGGAGATGAAGCTCGGCGTGGCCTTCGTAGTTTTTGGATTCGGCCACGGCCGGGTGATTGAGGAAGTTGGCATCGCCGGTGAAGTGGATGACGACGCGGTTGGCCGGGTAGCGGGACTTGATCTCGCGCATGGAGCCGGAGAGGATGAGGCGGCTGTTGTGGATGAGGCAGATGTTGTCGCAGAGCTTCTCGACCTGATCCATGCGGTGGGTGGAGAAGAGGATGGTGCGGCCTTGTTTGCGGAGGTCGAGAAGAGTGTCCATGAGGAGGACGGCGTTGACGGGATCGAGGCCGCTGAAGGGCTCGTCCATGATGATGAGGTCGGGCTCGTGGAGGAGGGTGGAGATGAACTGAATCTTCTGCTGCATCCCCTTGGAGAGCTCTTCGGTCTTTTTGTGGATGGCGGGGGTGATTTCGAGGCGCTCGGCCCACATGTGAGCCCGCTTTGACGCGGTTTGCGCGTCCAGCCCGCGGAGCTGGCCGAGGAAGATGAGCTGCTCCATGACCTTCATCTTTTTATAGAGGCCGCGCTCTTCCGGCAGGTAGCCGACGCGCTGGAGTAGCTCTCGGCGGAAGGGCTGGCCGAAGAGGCTGACGGTGCCGGAGTCAGGCACCGTAATGCCGATCATCATGCGGATGCTGGAGGTCTTGCCGGAGCCGTTGGGGCCGAGGAGGCCGAACATGCTGCCGGGCTCGATGGTGAAGCTGAGGTCTGCTACGGCGATCTTGGTGTCGTAGGCTTTGCGGACGTGTTGCAGTTCTACGATGGGCATGGTTTGGGCTGCTTCTGGGTCAAGTTTATCAGGCGTCCTGCCGGACAGGCCGCCTGCGCGGCGAGCGGGCGTTTCACGCCTTTTTGTTGCTTCGCATGGGCCTCCCGTTGGTCGGCTGGAGAATTTTTCTTCCGACCAACGGGAGGCCCATGCGAAGCTCGGCACAGCACGAAGTGCCGCCCGCCCGGCGTCAGGGCGCTTTTAGAGGATGGAAAGCTCCTCTACGATGCGGTCGTCGCGGTGTTTACGGTCCAGACGGGCAGAGATGAGGGCCAGGACCAGCGTAACGAAGGTGACGATGCCGCTGGCGATGGGGAGCTGGCGGTAGCCGAATCCGGCGGTGAGCATCATGCCGCCGAGAGTGGCTCCGGTGGCGTTACCGAAGTTGAAGGCTCCCTGATTGAGAGTGGAGGCGAGGTTGGGTGCGGCGGAGGCGTGGTCTACGATGCGGGACTGGAGAGGGGCTCCGGCGGCGAACTGGATGGCTCCCCAGACGAGGATGGTTGCAATGGCGGGGACGATGTGGGGCTCGGCGTAGATGAGGACGATGAGGGAAGCAATGAGGGCGATGAGAGCGGAGACGAGGAAGGCGGTGGGACGCCAGTCGCTGAGGGCTCCGCCGACCAGATTGCCGATGGTGATGCCTACTCCGAAGAGGAGGAGGGTGAGGGTGACGACGCGGGGGGAGACGTGGGTGACGGTGAGAAGCATGGGGGCGACGTAGGTGAAGACGCAGAAGAGAGAGACGGAGGTGAGGGTGCTCATAGCGAGGACCAGCAGGACTTGTGGCTTGCGGAGGACGTGGAACTCGTGGATGAGGCTTCCGGAAGCTGCGGACGACTGTTTGGGGACGAGGAAGGCTACGGCCACGGCGGCGGCGATGCCGATGGGAACGATGGCCCAGAAGGCGGCTCGCCAGCCATAGGCCTGTCCCAGAGCGGTTCCGGCGGGGACGCCGAGGACGTTGGCTAGAGTGAGACCGGAGAACATGAGGGCGATGGCCTGGGCCCGCTGGTTGCGGGGGACGAGGTTGGCGGCTACGACGCTGCCGATGCCGAAGAAGGCTCCGTGGCAGAGGGCGGTGAGGACGCGGGCGGCGAAGAGGAGATTGTAAGTGGGCGCAGTGGCGCAGGCGAGGTTACCTAATATGAAGATGCCTAGCAGGAGCAGGAGCGCGGTCTTGCGTTCGAGCCGCGAGGTGGCGATGGCCACGAGAGGCGCGCCGATGGTGACGGAGAGCGCGTAGCCGGTGACGAGGGCTCCGGCTTTGGGGATGCTTACGTGGAAGTCCTGCGAGAGATTGGGCAGGAGGCCCATGATGATGAACTCGGTGGTTCCGATGCCGAAGGCGGCTACAGCGAGGGCCATGAGCGGCGTGTGGAGGAGGAGGTGTTTACGAACGGGTTCGGTGCTGATGCCAGCGGATGCCATTCTTTTATTCGAACATAAGCTCTGTCGAGGGGTGAAGTTTTCGCGGTGGCTATTCTTGGTAGCATCGGTCTGTGCTGGAACTTTCTACACCTGTGAAATATGTGAAGCGCGTGGGAGAACGCGTGGCCGCCGAGCTGGCAAAGCGCGGCGTGGAGACGGTGGAGGACCTGCTGTATCATCTGCCGTTTCGGTACGAGGACCGGCTGAACCCGATGCCTATGAGTGAGCTGAAGGCCGGGACGATGGCTTCGGTGATCGGCGAGGTGAGGGGCACGGCTCTGTTGCAGACGAAGAGTATGCCGCTGTTCGAGATCACGGTGGGGCAGGGACTGCATACGGTGAAGGCGATGTGGTTTCGCGGGACTTACCTGCGGGACAAGTTCCATGCGGGGCAGATGGTGGCTCTGTATGGAAAGCTGGAGGCTTCGCGGAGCAGCGCGGGGAAGTTCAAGATGATTCAGCCGCAATGGGAGGCTCTGCCGAGCGGGGTGGGCGAGGATGCGGAGTTCTCCATGCTGGAGGTGGGGCGGATTGTGCCGGTGTATGAGACGCTGGGCGGCACGACGGCGTGGGGGGCGAAGCTGGGGTCGAAGTGGCTGCGGCGGGTGATCTGGGCTTTGTTTGAGGAGTTGGAGGCTGGGGTGGGGAAAGCGGACTCCTCGGCTGCGCCTCGGAGTGACGCACAGGGGGAGCCGCTTGAGGCTTTAGAGACGCTGCCTGCGGCTTTGCGGGAGAGGTTGAAGCTGCCGGAGCGGCTGGCGGCTTTGAAGGCAGTGCATTTTCCTGAGGCGGGGACTCCGATGACGGAGCTGATGTCGGCGAGTTCTCCGGGGCATCGGCGGCTGGTGTTTGAGGAGCTGTTTTATCTGGAGCTGGGGCTGGAGCTGAAGCGGCGGCGGATGCGCGAGCGCGAAGGGATTGCGTTTGCCACGAACGAGGTCGTTCGGAAGGCGTTGAAACAGGTGCTGCCGTTTCATCCGACGGGAGTGCAGAAGCGCGTGCTGGGCGAGATTGCGGGCGATATGCGGCGGCCGCAGCCTATGCGGAGGTTGCTGCAGGGCGATGTGGGAAGTGGCAAGACGATTGTGGCGATGCAGGCGGCTCTGGTGGCGATTGAGAATGGGTATCAGGCCGCGCTGATGGCTCCTACGGAGATTCTGGCTACGCAGCATTATCTTGGGGCGCGGAAGCTGCTGGGGAGCGTGGTTTCGCCGCGGACGGGGCGGCCTTACCGGGTGACTCTGCTGACGGGATCGCTGGATGAGGCTACAAAGCGCCAGGCTCGGGGGAGGATTTTTCGCGGAGAGACCGATCTGGCTATTGGGACGCACGCGCTGATCGAGGACAAGGTTGATTTTGAGAATCTTGGGCTCGTGATCGTGGATGAGCAGCATCGATTCGGCGTGCAGCAGCGGTTCAAGCTGATGAAGAAAGATACAGCTCTTGACCCGGATGTGCTGGTGATGACGGCTACGCCGATTCCGCGGACGCTGGCGCTTACGCTGTATGGGGATCTGGAGGCTAGCGTGATCGATGAGCTGCCGCCGGGACGGACTCCGGTGGTGACGCGGCGGACTACGGCGGAGCGGGCGGGAGATGTGTGGGATTTTGTGCGTAAACAGGTTACACAAGGGCGGCAGGCCTATATTGTGTATCCCGTGATCGAAGGGGCCAAGGACGATCAGCCGGAGCTGGACTTTCCGCAGGATGACGAGAGCGATGCGGAAGCGGGTAGGAAAGCAGATTCCTCCGCTTCGCTGCGGAATGACAAACCTGTCGCACTGCGCAGAGGGAAAAAGGCGGCGGGAGACAGTGATGCTCAGGGCCGCAAGACCGGAGCTACGAGCAAACGCAAGACGCCTAAGACGGAGAAACTGTTTGAGCCGAAGAAGGCTTTGCGGGCAGCTACGGAGATGTATGAGGAGTTGAAGCAGGGGGCGCTGGAGGGGCTTCGGCTGGGGCTGCTGCATGGCCGGTTGAGCGCGGACGAGAAAGAAGTGACGATGCGGCGGTTTCAGCGCGGCGAGATCGACGTGCTGATTGCGACGACGGTGATCGAAGTGGGCGTGGATGTACCGAACGCTTCGGTGATGGTGATTGAACATGCGGAGCGGTTTGGGCTGGCACAGATGCACCAGTTGCGCGGGCGCGTGGGACGCGGCGCGGCGAAGAGCTTCTGCATCCTGATGACGGGTGAGCGGGTAAGCGAGCAGGCCGAGGCCCGTCTAGATGCGATGGTCCGGACGCAGAATGGATTTGAACTGGCGGAGCTTGACCTGCAACAGCGAGGGCCGGGAGAGTTCTTCGGCACGCGGCAGGCGGGGTTGCCGGAGTTTCGCGTGGCGAACCTGGTCCGCGATCGCGCGATGCTGGAGCTGGCGAAGACGGAGGCGGCTCGGTTTGCCTCGGCTCCTGATCCGGCGATCTCGAAGGCGGAGCTGGAGGCTGTCTGGGCTCGGCTGAAGCAGCAGTGGCAGAGACGGTATGGGTTGGTGGAGGCTTGAGCTTTTAGAGAGACCCAACGCTAAAGAGGTTGCTGAAAAAAACAGTTGTGGCTTGGCAGAAAAAAGACCCGGGGCTGAAGCCCCTTTCTATTTGCATCATGTTTCGCAGGGCTAAAGCCCTGCGCTAATCCCAAAGACAGAGGCAGAGACTGTTTCAGCGGCCTCGATGTCAATAACCTCTTGACTATCCACACCTAGAAGAAAAAACATGTGGCGAAGAGAAACATGCGGCGCGGCTGAAGCCGCGCCCTTTCAAAGCGACATTTCTTTCAGCGAGATTACGAGGCTACGGCTACGGACGTCATGAGGCCGCTGAGATGATGCTGGGGCTGGGCGTGGATGACCTTTCTGGGGCCGCGCTTGCGGGCTACGAGGACGCGGATGCGCTCGATCATCTCGGCGGGCGAAGCGGCTCCCTTGGGGAGGAAGACGTCGGCGTGGACGGCGCGGTCGAAGGCGTGGACTGTGCCGGAGACGATCATGGCGGGCAGGCCGGGCTGAAGCTGCTTGGCGCGGCGGACGAGCTCGTTGCCGTCCATCTGAGGCAGGAGGAGATCGCAGAGCAGGAGGTCGAGCGAGCCGGGAACTGCCTGTTCGATGTGCTCAAGAGCCTGCTGGGAGGTGGTGGTGGGGATGACGCGGTAGCCGCGGGTTTCGAGGAGGAAGGTGCGGACGGAGAGGGCTTGCTCGTTGTTGTCAACGCAGAGGATGGTCTTCTTGGGGCGCATGAAATCTCGTTTCTGCCGGAGACCGCCTTGTGGCGGTTCGCAGCCGATAAGCCGAAAGAGGGAGTCTGCTGGTTGGCAGGCGCTCCCCGGTCCGGAGGGGGTTCAAAGACTAGCCCTGGGTCCGGCCCGGAGAGGCTCCGGAGCGTAGAGGGGCCGTCTGATCCGGGGAGTGTTTTCGACAGGAGAACGAGGTTCTCCTGCCTGCTCCACGAAGGATCAGTGACCCCGGTCCGGGGCACGAGGCCGCCGGACCACAGGGCGCGAGAGAGGCTGAAAGCCGTTGCAGGTTGCCACGCGGAATCCACAGGCGCAGGGGATCGGACTGCCGCAGATGCGAGGATGCAGCGCCAGAAAAACTGGCTGGTCCCCGCTGCGTTTGCGAGCAGCGATGGTGCGCGTGGGGAGCCGCGACTGCGGGCAGTCGAGCCTCTCTCAACTCAAGTTGTCGGTAATACCAGGCGAAAGCAACTCATCATTGACGCGATGCCGTTGTGGGCAAATCGTCGTCAACGCTTTCCAACAGTACGAAGGCCGGACCGGCTTGGCAATGGCGAAGTTTAAGCGAAAACAGGCCGTATTCCGACTTGCCTATTCACCGTTTTCCGCAAACCATGATGGATATTGACGATTTGCGCGGCTCTCCTGTGAATATCGGGTGAATCACGGCAGGAAAAAGCGTCCCATTGCAACAGGAATGGTGCGTCCTCCGACGAACACTTTTCGCACCTCGTTCTCTTCGAGCGTGGCCTGAACGTGGATGCGGCTGGGGCGATGGATCTCGATTCCCTGCTCGATGACGGCGAGGCTGCCGCTGGGGACGGCTTTGTGGCGAACGAGGAAGGAGATGGCGCAGCCGGAGGCCGAGCCGGTGGCGGGATCTTCGCCGGAGTCGAACTGCATACGGGCACGCCAGCGTGCGAAGGAAGCCTCGTTTGCAGGAGCGATGCAGTAGAAGAATTTTGCCCCGATGCGTTCAAGCAGAGGCCTCGTGTGTTGCGGCGTGAGGCTGAGGCGAGAGAGGACATCGAGCGAGCGCAGGGGCGCGATGCAGAAGGCCATGCCGGTGGAGACGACCTGTGCGGGGAGGGTGGGGTCGAGGTCTTCGGGAGCGAGGTCGAGCGCGGCGGCAAGTGCGGCGCGGTCTTCGGGGCTGCTGAGGAGTTGGCCGAAGCTGGGGTCTCGCTGCTGCATGGTGGCGAAGACGCCGAGTTCGCCGGGCTGGGATGGGGTGAAGCGGACGGGGATGGGGCCGACGCCGAGATCGAGGGTGATCTGTTCGGCGTTGCGGAAGGCGGGGTGATTCCAGTAGAGCCAGCTTGCGGTACCGAGGGTGGGATGACCGGCGAAGGGAACCTCCTCGGTGGTGAGGAAGATGCGGACGTGGACGCCGCGTTCACGCTCGACCGCGGGGGAGCGCGGGAGGATGAAGGTGGTCTCGCTGAGGTTGGTCTCGCGGGCGAGGGCCTGCATCTGCTGAGTGGAGAGGCTGCGGGCGTCGGGGAAGATGGCAAGGGCGTTGCCTGCGAGGGGGCTTTCGGCGAAGACGTCGACCTGGGCGAACTCGAAGCTGCGCGAGGAGGAGGGAAACGGAGCTGGAAGATTTGACATGAGGATTTCCCGGAAGTATGTTTTAGAAAGACCGCAATTGAGGCAAACCGGCCTCATGCCAGCTTACCGCTGGCGGCGGTACGAAAGATTTCGCTATGACGATGATGCTCAACATGCGTTCCATGCCCTGCCGCTGCTGTTGCCGTGGCCCGGTGTGGGTGTGTGGATGAGCCAATCGAAGCAAGGAATGTTCGAATAGCGCATAACCCACCCAAAGCCGATGAGCCGGGTGGGTTTTTCCTTGTGGGAACAAAGTAAGGGACAACGGTTTTCTGGATTTCAAAAAAACTGAAGAGGCAAAAACGACCATGTCACTCCGCATCAACGATATTGCACCTGATTTCACAGCCGAAACGACACAAGGCCCGATCAACTTCCACGAGTGGATCGGCGATAACTGGGCTGTCCTGTTCTCTCACCCGAAGGACTTCACGCCTGTCTGCACGACGGAGCTGGGCGCTGTTGCCAACCTAGAAGGTCAGTTTTCGGCGCGTGGCGCGAAGGTGATCGGCCTGAGCGTGGACCCGGTGGACAACCACGAGAAGTGGGCCGTGGACATCGAAGAGGTCGGCGGTTCGAAGGTGAACTATCCGATCATCGGCGACCCGGAGCTGAAGATTGCGAAGCTGTACGACATGCTCGCAGCCGATGAAGGCGATTCGTGCGAGGGCCGTACCCCGGCCAACAACGCGCCGGTGCGCACGGTGTTCGTGATCGGGCCGGACAAGCGGATCAAGCTGACGCTGGCTTATCCGATGACGACGGGACGCAACTTCGACGAGATCATTCGCGTGTTGGACTCGATCCAGTTGACGAGCAAGCACAAGGTCGCGACCCCAGCGAACTGGAAGCAGGGCGACGATGTGATCATCACGGGAGCGGTCTCGAACGAAGAGGCGGACAAGATCTTCCCCGGTTACAAAACCGTCAAGCCCTACCTGCGGACGACGACACAGCCGAAGTAATTCGGAGTAAATTGGAACTATCCCGGTGAGCGGCCTGTGCCGCTTGCCGGGCGCTTCCCCAGACCCGCAGCAGCGGCGTGTGGCGAAGGACGGGCACCGAGGGCGAAGTGGCTAACGCGCTGGTCTGCAAAACCAGTATTCGCGGGTTCAATTCCCGCTCGGTGCTCCAAATTTTCAACAACTTAGAGGCGATTCCCGATTTCAGCTCCACCACAATAACCCACTGAGAGATTTACACCGTCTCTCGCGTTGCCTGGACGTGCCTGGATGTCATCCACCTTGGAATGACAAAAGATATTCAGGAGGAGCGCGCCGGAGCTATCGGAGCAGTCCAATTTGATTGCTCGACGTTCCACATGGTTTCTATAATAGGCGAAGGATAAGCGAATTCTCAATGCGCTTCCTTGTCAAGAGGTCATGGACGAACGAGCAACATCTCGGAAGATCGTTCATATCGACATGGACGCCTTTTATGCGTCCGTGGAGCAGCGTGACGATCCGAGTTTGCGCGGCAGACCTGTCGTCGTGGCGTGGAAAGGCAAGCGTTCGGTCGTCTGCGCCGCCTCGTATGAGGCAAGAAAGTTTGGCGTGCGTTCTGCGATGCCAGCCATCACTGCCGAGCGTTTATGCCCGGAGGCCATCTTCGTTCCCCCTGACTTCGTGCGCTACAAAGAGGCATCCCGCGCCGCACGCGAGATATTCCAGCTCCATACCGATCTCATCGAGCCACTATCGCTCGACGAAGCTTACCTGGACGTGACTGAAAACAAAACTGGCCTGCCTACGGCGACGCGCGTCGCCAAGGCCATCCGTCAGCAGATTCGAGAGGAGCTTCATCTGACTGCATCGGCCGGAGTTGCCCCGAACAAGTTTCTGGCGAAGATTGCGTCTGACTGGCGCAAACCGGACGGCCTCTTTGTGATTCAGCCTCATGAAGTGCAGGCCTTCCTTCTTCCTCTCCCTGTTGGCAGCATCCCTGGAGTTGGAAAGGTCACAGAGAGCCGGATGAAGGCAGTGGGGATTGCCACGGTTGGCGATCTCTACCGTCTGGCGTTGTCCGATCTCGAACGTCACTTCGGAAGCTATGGCGCTCGCCTCTACCAGCTCGCCCGTGGCATCGACCGCAATCCTGTCGTGGCAAACCGGGTGAGTAAATCGATCTCCGCCGAAGACACTTTTCCAATCGATATACCGCTTGCGGAGACTGAGGAGCCGATTCGTCGGCTTGCAGACAAGGTATGGCGGGCCTCCCGAGAGAACGTTCGCGGAGCAAAGACCGTAGTTCTGAAGCTCAAGACGAAGGAGTTCCACTCGCTGACCCGAAGCGTCACCCCTTCTGCCCCGCCATCCTCGTGTGAGGAAGTGACTATGATTGCCCTGGCCTTGCGAGAACGCGTGGAGCTTGGGCCGCAACAACTCTTCCGGCTAGTCGGCGTCGGACTTAGCAACTTCCAACTGGATACGGAGTCTCCTCTTTTTGAGAACGGAGAGGATCTGGTGAGCGCGGAGCTATTGGTTTAGTTCAGATGGCAAGGATCTAGGCAATCTCGGAAAGCCGCCGCAGAAGATTGCGTTGCTCCTCACGAAGATACTCATGTGCCTCATCGATGGAAAACCAGCGGCCACGATCCACTTCGGGGATTTCGAGACGACGCCCGGAGCGCGGGGGCCATTCGATCTCACAGGTATTGCTCGTTAAGTTGGCTGGATCGCAATCACCCTCAAATGCCCACGCGTTAACGACCTTGCCGCTCTTCTGTCTGACTGAACCGAGATCGAGGAATTCCCCACTCGCGCAGAAGCCCGTCTCTTCTTCAAACTCGCGTAGCGCAGCGGAGAGTGGATTTTCCTCCGGCTCATATTCGCCCTTCGGAATTGTCCATGCGCCCTTGTCCTTCTTTGCCCACAGAGGTCCTCCCGGATGTACTAGAAACACCTCAAGAGTCTTTCTCGCATGGCGATACATCAATAGCCCCGCACTCAGCTTTGGCATTTTAGTATCTGTGGGCCAATTTTCACTGACAAGAAGCCGCCTTCTGAGGACCAATCCTCTCAAACACTATGCTTATTCGCAGTTGCAGCTTACTCGGTGAATCGCAGGCATAGAACCATCGAAAGATGGAATGCAATGCCCGTGTGGGTCGAGCTGAGGGTTCCCGAGTTTATCAGCGATCCTCTTCTCAAAACTCTCAGAGATGAAGTGCTCCAGGCGCTCGGCTTCATCGTGAATTTCGTCGATGGGGTAATTCAGCACCTCGAAAAGAAAGGTCTCGATCAGGCGGTGATGGCGAATGATCTCCAGCGCACGTCGCTTCCCAGCGCGTGAGAGGCAGACCCCATAGTGTCTCTCATAGTCGACAAGGGGCGGGGTGGACGCTGCGAGCTTCTGAATCATGCTGGTCACAGATGCAGGTGCAACTCCAAGCCGCTCCGCTAGTTCTCCGCTGCTGACGCGTTCCTTCTGACCGCCTCCCAAATGGAAGATTGCCTTCAGGTAATCGTCTGCGGATTCCGTGTTCGTTATCTGCTCCCGGCTTCTCATCATCTCTGCTGTGCTCCCTCCTCTAGTTTGACGCATAGCCGAGATTTAGGCTAGCCTAAATCTCGTTTTAGGCATGCCTAAAAAATGCCTTCCTTTGGAGCCGTCAATGAAGTGGACATGTAGTACATTCAGCGCTCTGGCTCTTTTCATCACGTTGATTGCAGGGAGTCTTCTGATGGCTCAGAGCGGCACGGCAGCAGCTCTCTCCGGCACAGTGGCGGATTCAAGTGGAGCCATGCTGCCTGGCGCAACCGTCATTCTGACCTTCGTGAATAATGGAGCGCAACAGACCGTCAAGACGGGCCCCGAAGGAGGCTTCCTATTTTTCCAACTCAGCACCGGAGACTATCGCATCGCCATCGATGCGCCCGGCTTTGGCGGCAAAGTCCAGCAGGTGACATATCTTGGCGTTCCCATCCATCTGAATATCGCTCTGTCTGCGGTGGCCTCAAAGACTGAGGTCACGGTGACTGCCACCAACAGTGATCCCAGAGAACCGGAGCACGTCGACATCACGCCCGAGCAGATTGACCGTATGCCAACCCAGAGCGTTAGCTCGCCGTTCAGTTCGCTGGTCACGATGACCACTCCAGGCGTCTCCGCCGACTCGAATGGCTCCTTTCATCCGCTCGGCGATCATGCCGAAGCATCGTTCGTCGTAGACGGACAGCCGATCACCGACCAACAAAGCCGGACCTTCTCCACACAGGTCTCTCTGAACGCACTTCAATCCGTGGAGGTCCGCGAGGGAGCGCCGGGAGCTGACGTAGGAGACAAGACGAGCATGGTCATCGTCGCCCAGACTCGCTCAGGGCTCGATCAGCGCAAGCCGCATGGAGAGTTCACGTTCACTCGCAGTTCCTTCGCCACTTCGACAGGAAGCGGGAACCTGGCCTTTGGGTCGGCAAAGTTCGGTTCCTTCAGTGCCATCGATGCTCTGAATAGTGGCCGCTTCCTGGATACACCGGAGATCGAGGTCCTCCATGCCAACGGCAACGCTCAGAACGCCATCGAACGCCTCGATTACAAGGTGACCGATAAGACAAGCCTGCAACTCAATACCAGCCTGAGCCGCTCCTGGTTCCAGACTCCTAATACCTACGACCAGGATGCGCTCGGTCAGAACCAGCGTCAGACGGTGGTGAGCTTCAACGTTGCGCCGCAGTTCCTCCATACCTTCAACAATCACGCTTTCAACCAGACGAACCTCTGGGTGCGACAGGACAAGGTCCGCTATCGCCCCTCGGACGATCCATTCGCAGATACTCCGGCGTATCTGCAACAGGCGCGTCGGCTGACCAATGCTGGCCTGCGTTCGGAGTTTACCTACAACCAGGGTCGCCATAACGCCATCGGCGGTATTGAATTCAAACACACTTTTCTGGCCGAGCAGTTCGCTACGGGCCTGACCGATCCTAGCTTCAATAGTCCCTGTATTGGCTCGAATGGCGCACCATCGTCCATTACCACCGTGACCAATCCATCGCAATGCGCGGCTGCAGGTCTCGTTCCGAACAGTGCCTTTTTACCCGGCCTGCTCAACATCGACCTTACGCGTGGCGGCAGTATCTACGCCTTTCAAGGATCGACCGATATCAAGCAGGTCGCGCTCTTCGGCCAGGACTTCGTGAAGCTGGGTGACTTCAAGCTCGACCTCGGTCTCCGCTATGACAAATACAACGGCCTGGCGAGGAACCACGGCACACAGCCGCGTGTCGGCCTGATCTACAGCTCCTCGCTTTTGCGCACCAATTTCCATCTCAACTATTCGCGGGTATTTCTAACTCCTTACAACGAGAACCTGATTGTAGCCAGCTCCGCGGGTCCAGGGTCGATATCGGCTGCGCTCGGAGCGACGGACTCCGCGGTTCTCGATACAGGGCATCGCAACCAGTTCAATGTCGGATTCGAGACACCGATCAGGTACTTTTCACTGAGTGGCGAATACCTCTGGAAGTTCACCTATGGGGCCTACGATTTCGATGTCCTGCTCAACAGTCCTCTGACCTTCCCGACACAGTTCCGCAAATCGAAGATCGATGGTGGTCTGGTGCGCCTCACCCTCGATCCGACCCACGGCGTCAACGGATTCTTTACCATCAGTCATGTGCGCTCGCGTCTCTTCGGGCCGGAGCTTGGCGGCATCAGCTTCAGTGCTCCCTATGGCAACGTAGCTCGACCCGACCATGATGAGGGACTGGCAATGAATCTGAATCTTCGTTACCAGTTTGGCCGGCACGGTCCCTGGGTTAACAGCTCCTACCGCTACGATGGTGGTCTGGTCGCCGTTGCTGTGCCGAATATTCCAACGGCTCTCCTGCTTACAGGAGACGAACAGCAGCAGATGGGGCTTCACTGTGGTTCCGTCTTCGCAACGGTTTCCATACCTCTGCGTTCGTGCGTCGGGCCGATCAGCGCAACACGCATCCGCATCCCACCTCCTGGGACGGAGAACGACGACAGGAATCCTCCCCGGATTGCCGTGCGCAACACCGTTGATCTGTCAGTCGGAGAAGACAACCTGATTCATCACGAGAATCAGACTCTTGGCGTTCGGGCAGAGGTCGTGAATCTCAACAACACGAAAGCGCTTTACAATTTCCTCTCGACCTTCTCAGGCACGCACTTTCTGACCACGCGTGCAGTTACAGTCGGGCTTCGCTATGGATTCTGATGCCTTCCTGCCGAAGATTAGTGACGGTAAACGCGCTTCTGTTGACTCATGAAGCGGATACGATCGCTATCTTCCTGGTCTCAAGGAGGTCAAATACAACGCCCCCTTTATGCCGAGCGACGGATTTCGATTGTCACCGAATGACAATCAACAGGCTCGCGCTCATCCCTATGGATCGTTGATGGTTTCGAGCAAGCCTGTATCGTAAGCAGGTTCAAGAGCTCTTCTTGCGGCGAACCAGGAAGAAGCTCAACAGGAACATTGGGATCGCCAGCAGTCCCCATGAGAGTGCATCCCATACCCCATCGCCTAATAACGCCGAGAGCAATCCCGCAATGGTGATGGTGCTCAAAATAAATGGAGTGCGATATACCGTCCTGAATGCAGCCGTCGTCATAGTGCTCCTGCGTGTCGAAGCGATTCGCGTTCGACCAGATGGTCCAGTTCTCGCTCGATCGGAGACCTCCGTTTCGAGAGCCAGAGATAAACGCCGCTAACGAGCACTACAATCAGGGCCACATCAAACAAGCCCCAGATGATCTTGAGCGGCAGCCCGCCATAGTCTCCGAAGTGGAGCGGACGCGACAACTCCAGAATTCGCAGATACCACGGAAGGCCGCCTGAGATAGCGAGGGAGCCGGTTTCCACATCGACAAGCGCCGGAGTGAACATTCTGGAGGTAACAGGGGTCTTGCCCTTAGTCCAGACAAGATAGTGCCGCGGGCTGCTGAAGATCGGATTTGGAAAGAGGACCGAAGAGATCTCCATCTCCGGAAGTGCGGCGGCAACCTGCTTGACCGATTCGTCCACGGAACGAAAGTGCGTTGGCACTGGCTTGCCCCGATACGGCGCCATAATCTTCGGAAGCGTTTGTGCTCTCCACAGGCCAAAAAGTGGAGTGGACAGAGCATTCATGACGCCGGTGGCGCCCACCACCAGCGCCCAGGTGAGAGTGACGATGCCGAGAAGATTGTGCAGGTCAAACCACCTTGTTCGTTTGGCCCCGTCGCGGCGATAGGTTCCAAACTCCAGCCGCCGCATGAACGGGCCATAGACAAGCGCCCCGGAGACTAACGACAAAACGAAGCTCAGCGCCATCGCTCCCATAATCAATTCCCCCGGAAGTCCGAGAAAGATCTCCCTGTGCAGGCGAAGCAGGACGCTCAACAAATCGAAGCGGTCTTTCTCGGTCTCCAACAGCCTGCCGGTGTGCGCGTCGAAGATCATGGAACGAATATCCTTGCTGCTCCTGGGGTCATCGACAGAACTCATATTGACGAAGATGCGAGGCTCATCATCATCCCATCCAATGGCGTAGGGGTGCATCGAGGGGAATCTTGCCTGTGCCTGCGCGATCATCTGATCGAGATTGGCGGCAGGCGCGCCTGCCTCTGCTTTGGCAGGCGCAACATGCTGGTCCAGCAGCGCGTCAAGCTCGTCATGAAAGACCAATGGCAGACCTGTAACACATGCCATCAGCAGGAGTGCGGTGCAAATGAGGCTGGTCCACTTGTGCAGCCGGTACCAAGTTCTTACTGTTTGTGCATTGAGATGAGCCATTGCATCCTCCGTTAGCTACCAGCGGTAGCGCAGGGTTCCGTACGCGGTGAGTTTCGCGCCGTAGTAGCAGCCGTCAGTTGCATAGCAGGAAGCTACATATGTGCGGTTGCCTATGTTGGCGGCGTTGATCTGCAGTCGAGCTCCATGCAGCACGCCGGAATTCTGGGAGAAGTCGTAGTGCAGTGCTCCGTCGAACAGCGTTGCTCCCGGAACCTTGAAGGAATTCACCTGGTCGCCCCAGCTTGTGCCGACGAAGCGGCTACCTGCGCTTACTCCCAGACCGTTCAGAGAGGCAAACGGCAGGTCGTAATCGGCCCAGAAAGACGCGATGTTGAGCGGCACGCCATACTGATACTTGCCTTGTGTGGGTTCTACGCTTCCGTCGAGAGCAACGCCAGTAGCGTCCGATTTTGTGTAGATGGACGAGGTATACGCATAGGAGGCAATCATGCTGAGGCGATGCCCGAGCGAGCTGTGCCCTTGCAGCTCAAAGCCGCGAGAGCGAATCTCGCCGATGGCCTGACTGTAGCTGGGGTTGTTCGGAATGGGAAGGCCGACGTTCTGCTGCGTCAGGTCGTAGACGGCTGCGGTGAGGAAGGCATTGACATGCTCGGGCTGGTACTTGATGCCGCCTTCGAACTGCCTGCCCGTCGTGGGCGGCAGTACAGTTGGGAGCGCGCCGGGGCTGGCTGGAGGAGCCAGCGCAAGGTCTGGCTGGAAAGACGTCGCATAGCTGAAGTAGGGAGCAAAACCGTGCCCCGCAAGGAAGGAAGCGCCTGCGCGCACGGTGAACTTGTCATTGTTCAATTTGGCCGTGAATGGCAAGCCGGTTTCCGTTAGCTGTCCGGAGAGCC
>JAATEV010000096.1 GCA_015655585.1 Terriglobales bacterium
GCCACCGACCTCGTCCTCACCGTCACCGAGGCGCTCCGCAAACTCGGCGTCGTCGGCAAGTTCGTCGAGTTCTACGGCCCCGGCATCGCCGAGCTTCCCCTCGCCGACCGCGCCACCATCGCCAACATGGCCCCCGAGTACGGAGCCACCTGCGGCATCTTCCCCGTCGACATCGAAACCCTCCGCTACCTCCGCCTGACCGGCCGTTCCGAAGAGCAGATCGCCCTCGTCGAGGCCTACTACCGCGAGCAGGGTCTCTTCCACACCGCCGACTCCCCCGAGGCCCACTACTCCGCCACCATCTCGCTCGACCTCTCCACCGTCGAGCCCAGCGTGGCCGGTCCCAAGCGCCCGCAGGATCGCGTCCTCCTCTCCAAAGCCGCTGCCAGCTTTGAAGAGCAGCTCCCCGCTCTCCTCGGCCCCAACGGCAACAAGAACGCCGCCCGCCAGGTGGTCCGCTGGGAAGGCGAGGGCGGCACTCCCTCCGCCTCCGGCGACGCCACCAGCAGCACAGGCGCAGCCGATACCGTCCTCGAAGCCCCGGCCATCTCCATCCAATCCCGCTTCGGCGTCGATCCCGACAAGTACCTCGGCCACGGCTCCATCGTCATCGCCGCCATCACCTCCTGCACCAACACCTCCAACCCCTACGTCATGATCGCCGCCGGTCTCCTCGCGAAAAAAGCCGTCGAGAAGGGTCTCAGCACCCCTCCGTGGGTCAAGACCTCCCTCGCTCCCGGCTCCCGCGTCGTCACCGATTACTACACCAAGGCCGGCCTCATGCCCTACCTCGACAAGCTCCGCTTCCAGACCGTCGGCTACGGCTGCACCACCTGCATCGGCAACTCCGGCCCCCTGCCCACCGACGTCTCCAAATCCATTGAGGAGCACGGCCTCGTAGCCGTCTCCGTACTCTCCGGCAACCGCAACTTCGAGGGCCGCATCTCCCCCGAGGTCCGCGCCAACTACCTCATGAGCCCCCCGCTCGTCGTCGCCTACGCCCTCGCCGGACACATCGGCCACAACTTCGACACCGAGCCTATCGGCCCCGGCAACAACGGCACTCCCGTCTTCCTCCGCGACATCTGGCCCACCCAGCAGGAGGTAGCCGACCTCGTCCACTCCTCCATCTCCTCCGAGATGTTCCAGAGCCAGTACGCCACCGTGGCCGACGGCGACCAGAACTGGCAGGGCCTCCAGTTCCCCAGCGGCGAGACCTACGGCTGGGAGCCCGACTCCACCTACATCCGCAAAGCCCCCTACTTCGACGGCATGACCGCCACCCCGGCACCCGTCGAAGACATCCACGGAGCCCGCGTCCTCGCCGTCCTCGGCGACTCCGTAACCACCGACCACATCTCCCCCGCCGGCTCCATCAAGGCCAACGGCCCAGCCGGAAAATACCTCACCGAGCACGGCGTCAAACCCTCTGATTTCAACAGCTACGGCTCCCGCCGCGGCAATCATGAGGTCATGGTTCGTGGCACCTTCGCCAACGTCCGTCTTCGCAACCGCCTGGCCCCCGGCACCGAGGGCGGCGTAACCCGTCTCCTACCGGAAGACCTGCCCATGTCCATCTACGACGCCAGCGTGGAGTACGCCAAACGCGGCACTCCTCTCGCCGTCCTCGCGGGCAAGGAATACGGCTCCGGCTCCTCCCGCGATTGGGCAGCCAAAGGCCCACGCCTCCTCGGCATCCGCTTCGTCATCGCCGAGAGCTACGAGCGCATCCACCGCTCCAACCTGGTAGGTATGGGCATCCTCCCGCTCCAGTTCCTCCCCGGCCAGAACGCCGAGTCCCTGCACCTCTCCGGCGAAGAGGTCTTCGCCATCGGCGACACCCCCGGCCAGCTCCGAGCCATGCTCGACGGCAAATTCGCCAACGGCAAAACCATCACCGTCTTCGCCGAATCCGACCTCGGCAAAACCACCGAGTTCACCGCCACCGTCCGCATCGACACCCCGCAGGAGATCCTCTACTACCAGCACGGAGGCATCCTCCAGTACGTCCTGCGCCAACTAGCCGGAAAGGCATAACCCTCCCTGCCGTTCATCCGGCGGATATACTGAAACAAGTCGTCAGCCTTCCGGTTGCCGATCTCGAACTCCTCGCGGTGCTTCGCCAAAAAGACAGCCGCGGGGAGTTTTCTCTTTTGCCCCCGTGAGTCGTCCGGTAAATTCTCCCGCCGACCAACGGAAGGCCCAAGCGAAGCGACATGCCGCACGAAGTGCCCCGGCGCAAGAGCGCTTTTAATGCGTCATCAAGCTCCTCTTCCGCACCTCCCCCACCGTCAGGCCATGAGCCTGCATCTCTACCGCCACCATGGCCTCGCGGCACATCCCCACCGCCTGCGCGAACGTCTCGGCATCCATCCGCACCGAAACCCCGCCCAGGTGCAGGCTCAACGTGCCGCACCCGCACACCGTCACCGACCCCAGCCCATCCACTCTCGACAGCACCCTCGGCCCGCCCATCGTCTCATCGCACATCCCTACACCCCCAGCTTCGCGTAGTACTCCGCCACCTGCCTCGGATCGAACTCGAACGGCACATGCTCGATCCCCGGCTGCATCAGCAACACCCCATGGTCCGTAGCCCCCTGCATCGCAAACTGGAGATACCCCGGCAGCGGCAGCCTCGGTGACTCCCGCGAATCCACCGTAGCCTGCATCCCCGACGCATACTCCGTCAGCCGCACAAAGTCCCCCACCCGCAGCACCGCCGAGCCAATGGTCAGAATCCGTCCATTCACCATCACATGGCCGTGGCTCACCAACTGCCGGGCCGCCGCCATGCTCCGCGCAAACCCCAGCCGGAAGACCACATTGTCCAGCCGCCGCTCCAGCAGCCCGATCAGGCTCTCAATCCAGTTCGACCGCTGAATCCTCTGCGCATCGCGGACAAACCGCCGCAACTGCTCCTCGCGCAGCCCATAGTGAAACAGCAGCTTCTGCTTTTCCCTTAGTTGTATGCCAAAGCCCGAAAGCTTCTTTGACCTGGCCGCCCCATGCTGTCCCGGAGGATAGCTCCTCTTCGCCAACGCCCCCGGCTTACCTAACCCCGGAAGCTCAAGCCCCAGCGCACGCTGCATCTTGAATCTGGTTCGATTGCTCATACGTCATCCATCTCCATTCCACACGGCATCCACAAAGGAGCCATGATGATTGCCGATCTCAGCCACACCACCGGCGCTTCGCCAAAAGACAGCCAGCGGTGCAACTCAAAGCATGAATATAAGACTAAGTTAGTCCTAGTTTCCGCGCAACTTAAATTTTTCACTCCATCTTCACCGCCCCCGTACCCGCACAACAAACAGGCCAACCCACGCAATGCGCCCTATAATGAACTATGGCAATCGCTCATCCGGCCTCTTCGCAGGCTGGCCCGCAGCCAGAGCCGCACAGCGAACCGAAGAGTCTCCCGGAGATATCCCAGACCGAAACAGGAACCGAGCTCGAAGCAGCTCTTCCCGTCGTGCCTGTCCCGGCCTCGTCGGAGACGCGCCCCCGCGCCAAACGCCCCGAATCCACTCCTCTCGTCATCGCCGGAGTAGACGAGTCCTCCACCCATCCCCACACCAGCCCAGCATCCATCGACGCAAACTTCCAGAAGCTCCTCGACACCGTCCACGAGAACCGCCCCGCCGACGACCTCGACATCATCCGCAGCGCCTGGGCCTTCTGCGTCAAGCAGCACGAGGGCCAGAAGCGCGCCAGCGGCGAGCCCTACATCATTCATCCTCTCGAAGTAGCGCAGGTCCTAGCCGAGCTCAAGATGGACTCCACCGCCATCGCCGCCGGTCTCCTCCACGACGCCGTGGAAGACACCGACGTCACCTCCGAGGAGATCGCCAAACGCTTCGGCGACCAGGTGGCCCACATCGTCGAAGGCGTCACCAAGCTCGAAAAAATTAAATTCGCCAACCGCGAAGACCATCAGGCCGAAAACATCCGCAAGATGCTTCTAGCCATGGTCACCGACGTCCGCGTCGTCATCATCAAGCTCGCCGACCGCCTGCACAACATGCGCACGCTGGAGCACCTCAAGCCCGAAAAGCAGCAGAAGATCGCCCGCGAGACCCTCGACATCTACGCTCCCCTCGCTCATCGCCTCGGTATGGGTAAGCTCCGCGGCGAGCTCGAAGACCTTGCCTTCCGCTACACCGATCCCATCGCCTACCAGCAGCTCGCGCACGAGGTCGACGCTCTGCGCGGCGAGGGCGAGATCTTCCTCAAAAAAATCGTCTCTATCCTGGAGGCCGAGCTCAAGGAACATCGCATTCAAGGCCGCGTCGAATCCCGCATCAAGCGCCTCTACTCCATTCAGCAAAAATTGGCTGACCAGCAGATTCCCGTCGATCAGGTCTACGATCTGCTCGCCATCCGCGTCATCTGCACCACGGTGCAGGATTGCTATGCTCTCCTCGGTCTTCAGCATAGCATCTGGCGTCCTGTCCCCGGCCTCATCAAGGACTTCATCTCGATGCCTCGCCCCAACCTCTACCAGTCCCTCC
>JAATEV010000074.1 GCA_015655585.1 Terriglobales bacterium
GCCCAGCTCACCGCCCTCTTCCTGCTCGCACTCCACATCGCCCAGGTCCGCGGCCAGATCTCCGAAGCAGAAAGCGCAAAACTCGTCACCGAACTCACCCTCTTGCCCGCCAAGCTCGAGCAGGTCCTCCGCACCGTAGACGACCAGTGCGCGATCCTCGCCAAGGAGTTTTCGGGCGTCAACGACTTCCTCTTCCTCGGCCGAGGCATCCACTACCCCATCGCCCTCGAAGGCGCCCTCAAGCTCAAAGAGATCAGCTACATCCACGCCGAAGGCTACCCAGCGGGCGAGATGAAGCACGGCCCCAACGCCCTCATCGACGAGACCCTTCCCGTAGTCTGCATCGCCACCAAGGACCCCAACGATCCCTCCAGCGTCCTCAAGTACGAAAAGACCCTGAGCAACATACAAGAAGTAACCGCCCGCAGCGGCCGAGTCATAGCCATAGCCATAGAAGGCGACGAAGAGATCAAGCAGTTGGTAGAACACACCATCCAAATCCCCCAGGCCCCCGAACTCTTACTCCCCGTCTTAGAAGTAGTCCCCCTACAACTCCTCGCCTACCACATAGCGGTACGCCGAGGCTGCGACGTAGACCAACCCAGAAACCTAGCAAAATCTGTCACGGTGGAATAAGAGAGCTCTCTACCGTAAAATGAAGAGCTCTACATAAAATAACATTCAGCTCTATTGACATTACATTACAGCTCGTATAGATTATGTAATAAATCGACAGCCTTGAGCAACCTGCCCTCGTCTGCCGTGCCAACAGCTCGTTCGTCCGGGAGAGCATTTTTGCTCCAAAGGCTTAGAGCTTTGAAAGGTACAACATGTTCGTACACGTTCCTGCGATGCGCGGCACTATCGGTAGCCGCATCTACTACGCGTGCCTCATGCCCATGAGCGCACTTCCTAGCCTATTCAAGTTCACTGATTGGGCTGGCTTCACCCCCGAAGATCGCGAACAGCGCATCTTGAATGAAAAGCGTGTTCCTGAACTCAAGGATTACATCCTTGAGAACGATCAGGACTTCATCTTCTCCTCGATCACCGCTTCATACAAATCGACACCTATTTATGAACCGGTTCCTAACGGGAACGGGCTTGAAGGTACTATCGGAACACTCAAACTGAAGCTTGGTGATGAACTCATCATCAATGATGGGCAGCATCGTTGCGCAGGCATTGCTGCTGCACTCAAGGAAAATCCGGCTTTGGGCGAGCAGACGATTTCGGTTCTCCTCTTTCCCTACGAGAACAAAGATCGGGTTCAGCAGATGTTCTCTGATTTGAACCGCTTCGTGCAGAAGACTTCGAAATCGCTCGATATTCTTTACGACAAGCGCGACAAGATTTCCGCAGCAACGCTCACAGCAATCGAGCAGATTCCCGTATTCGAAGCTCTGACCGATAAGGATAGCGTCTCTCTCAAAACTAAGTCGCCGAAGCTTTTCACTCTTGCAGCTCTCTATGACGCGAACCGCGCATTACTGAAGGGACGCGAGGAAGCCGATATTCTCGGAAATGTTGCACTCCTCACAACCTTTTGGAAGGTCGTGGCAACCCACATGCCAGACTGGCATACGGTTTTTACTCATCACAAGGAAGCTAGCGAACTACGCGCAGAGAAGATTGTTTCGCACTCTACAGTGCTACGCGCACTCGGTGAACTTGGGCAGGAATTGATGAAGGCTGATGGCTGGCAGGCTCGTTTGGCAGATTTGGAAACCATTGACTGGTCTAAAAAGAACCCCGAATGGGAAAATGTCTGCATTGTCGCTAACAGCGTGGTTTCTAATCGCCAAGCTCGCGCTGCGACTAAGGCCTTTATCAAGCGCAAACTGAAGATGGACTTGACTGATAGCGAAACCCGCTCCCTTGAAGTCGCTGGCCCTTACATACCTGAGTAGTTCTGACTGTACCGAGAAAGGCCATCCTCTGTGGGGGCTTTTCTCGGTTGGCGGGTGCCCATTTATGCGATCAAGCCGCATGAATGGGCGATTCGCGCAAAAAGCGCGAATCGCCGCTGCTCCACTTGACACCCCTGATAAAATTAAACCATACGCAAAGGAAAAGATCACCGCTCCAAAAACCTTCCTTCCGCACAGAACAAACGTACGAAGTCCGAACCTATCTCCTTTCGATATAAGACTTTGCGCAACTTTGACGGGGAGGGGGGAGCCCCCCGCAATTTCAGCATCCCCGAAATTGGTATGCTCATACACGTGCGAATCTCACCTCTGCTTCTGGCCTCATCCCTGCTCCTCCCCGCCGCGCTCACCGGCTGCACCCATACTGCACCTCCCACCGCCGCCGAAAGCCGAGCCATCGCCGAGCAGCAGCGTCAGGAAACCGAGGCCGCACGCCGGCAGATGGAGCTCATCCCTCCTCCCTCCAAGTCCCGCTACATGGCCGTCCGCACTCTCTCCTCCTGGGAGAACCCCTACCTCACCGTCCAGGGCGGCATGGTCACTCTCCACGTCCTCCTAGCCGACGCCAACACCAGCACCCTCGGCGTAGGCGGAATGCTCCGCCCCGTCGGAGCCCGTCGCCAGGACCTCAACGTCCGCGTGGACGAGCTGCCCATGGCCCTCAACTCCATCCCCGCCAACTCCTGGCCCTACGGTCGTGTCGTAGCCATCGAAGAGGCCCACAACATACCCCCTGCCGCCCAGGCCCAGGTCCGCCGCAACATGGAAACCGTCATGAAGCAACTAGGCGACCTCGGAATCGTCGTCTACGAGTGGACCGACACCGGAGGCCGGGGCTAGCCCTCGAAGCAATCTCCATCTCCCAGATCAACGGCGATGGAAGTGCGTATTTTCCTTGCAAAAAGAGCCCTCCTGCATCCAGACCGCTCCAGAACTCCTCAGCCTGACGATCGTAAACGGTGGCCCAACGAACTGGCTTCCCTTCGCATCGGTAGAGAATTCGCTCTCCTGCTTCAGAAGCTCGTTCAGACGCCGCACAGGATCTGGCTCCGCCTTCACTCGGCGAAGCGTCTCTTCATCGGTCGCAGCTCTGTGGAAGGCATTTGTATCCGTCACAAGAGCATTCTCCGCAATCTCCTCCGGCGGCGTAGTCCTTACATCAAAGGCCACTCCGCCCTCCCGCACAACAGGAGCGACGCTGAATCTCTCCATCATCGGCTTCCTGCCGGCGAACCAGAAGAGCGTCGCCGATATCCCCTGGTAGTGCTGCTGTCGCACGGAACGCCCCTCTATCGTATCCAGCGTCTTCCTCTGGAAGCTCTCGATGGCGTCGATCATTTGCGTCACTATCGCCTCAGGCGACGCCCCACGCGTGAAAATATCGTTCGCCCCGGCGTCGAGGTTGTAGAAGAAATGCACCACCGTCTCGCCGTTGTCCGCTGGCGAGTAAGTATATGCGGCAACATCCCCAGCGATGGCCAGCGCATACCTCTGGTTCACAAACATCTTGCAGTGGTTCTCCGATGAGTCAAGCTCGTCGATCCGTATCAGGGTATCTTCTCCTATATAGAGAGCGCCGTCCTTGCGAACTGCATAGTAAGCCGTTCCAGAGCTAAAGGTCGTCGCGACCAGAAGCCCGCACAGTGCCATGACGGAAGCAGGTCTCATAAGGGCAACAGGGTATCATCGGGCAATCATCCATCAGAGGGCGGAGACACACCCCAACGCCATCTCCCTGCATCGTAAAGTCAGGCACGGCGTATACATTCAAAGTCAAGACTGGAAGGGCAGAAGGAATGAAAGAGTTGCAGAAGAGGACAAGGACGCGCTCCCTGGCAAAGGGCCTGCTGGCAGGCTTGATTGGTGGTTTGGCCGCAACGGCCGCCAAAAATCTGGCGGAAAAGATATACCCTCCACGGACGCACGGCGAGCCCGAACCATCGGAAGTTCTGGCCGAAAAACTGGTAAGCCATCCTCTGCATGGAACGGAGAAGGAAGTCGCCGTCCAGGCCATTCACTGGGGATTCGGCGCACTGGCCGGCGCTGCGTATGGAGCGCTGGCGGAATACTACCCTCAGGCAACCGCAAAGGACGGTGCAGGATTCGGCATGGCATTGGCCTCCCTCACCTATCAGGAAACCCTTCCGGCAATGGGCCTCTCCGCGGCGTCGGAAGATCAATCGGCCCGCGAGAAAAGCAGCGAAATGGCCTCCCATGTCATCTATGGCATTGTCACCGAGACGGTACGGCGCACGGTAAGAAAAATGCTGGGATAACGAAAGAGGGATGTCCGCGTAAAGAGACCACTGACCAGGCCTTAGCGGCAAAACATCTTCGTAAAGCCGTCCTGCGAGATAAGACATACCCTCATGCCGCATCAGGCGATTCCCCGACGAAAATATCTGAATTGAAACCTTTAATCACTAGACTTACGCCATGTTTTGGACAAGTCATAGAAATCTTCGCCTGCTCACGCTGGTCGTCATGGCTGCATTCTGCATAGGCCAGAGAGCCATCGCTCAAAAACAGTTTGCCTCGGATATGGAGTTGCCCCTGTCCGCCGAGCAAACCGCGGACGCCGCCAACCTGAAACCTCTCTTCGATCAAATGCGGCAGGTAGCGGAGCGTCAGGATCCCGAAAGCAGATCGAGATTTTTGCTTTTGCAGCAGCAGGTGCTGATGCAGGTCACCTCCGCATCGTTACAGGTAGACGCGGCAGCCGGACAGATCGACTCGGAGATCGCCGAGATCCGCGAATTGGAAAATTACATGAGCGGGCGTCGCGACACCAAAGTAGACAGGCTCAACCTGGCAGGCATCGGAATTGGAGGCATAGCTGGAACAGCAAGTTCGGCCCTGGGATTGACCGTTCACGATAAAACGGCAGCTATCACCGGGATCATCGCTGGCGCGGCAACGGCAGGCCTGTCGCTCGCAGGATTCCTTGTGAGTAAACACGGTGGCGAAAACGAGCTCATGGTGCAGAGCAACATGCTGGCCAAGGTATTCGCGCATCCTTCCGACGCAAACAATGTATATCCTCCGGTAGTAGTCGCCTTCATGAACTCCATCGCCCCCAACGATGTAGACGGACTATCGCGACAGGACAGGCTGATCCGCAGTTGGGTAGAGCTGGGAAAAATCCCGGAGCCGGACACCCTGAAGGGTAAAGAGAAAATCAACCATTTGACGAGCCTGCCCGGAGAGAAGATCAAGCAGTCCATCTCCGACCTCGACGACCGGCAGGCCATGCTCTACGACCTGCGGGTGCGCCTGAACTATATCAAGCAGGATCTGGCGATCCTGTTAGCCGCAGTGCCAACGATTGGCCTCTCACCGCAGGAAGCAGCAGGCGGGCAGGCTCCGCACTAACCGGCTAAACGCCTTTTTTCATCGGCTCCCAGATGAACTTATGGATCTGTAGCGAAAGACGCGCGTCGATACCATCGTCCATCATCCACTCCACCAGAACGCGTGGATCGAGCGTAGCATTCTCCGTTGTACGCAACGGACTCGGGGATTGGCTGAAGGCCGGACTCAGCAGAATCTGCCCCGCAATCTCGTTCAGCCTGTGCTCGTGGATAAACCCGCGGGCAAACTCATAATCGGCGCGGCCTGTAAGAACAAACTTGACCTCGTCGTTTCTGGTCAAGGCCTCCAGATTTTCCAGCCGGAACGAGTTCGCCGCCGCCCCCGAGCCGGGGCATTTCACATCGACGATCTTATGGACCGCCTTGGGAACATCCGCAAGAGGACGTTCTCCAGAGGTCTCGATCATCAGCGTGTAGTTTTCAGCAAGCAGGCGCTCCATCAGGGGAATCAGCTCGCGCGCCTGCAACATAGGCTCACCGCCGGTAAACTCGATCAGTCTGCAAGGGGCCAGCGCTTCGATCTGCGTAACAATCTCATCGGCCGTATAGGGCTTGCCGCCGGTAAATGTGTATTCGGAATCGCACCAGGAGCAGCGAAGATTGCATCCAGCCAGGCGGACGAAGATGCACGGAAGACCCGCAAACGAAGACTCGCCCTGAACGGATTTATAAATCTCGATAAGATGCATGGCTCTTACTGGTAGTAGCGGGCAAAGCTGGTGTCTGTCTCGTAGATCGTACAGTCCTTCACGCGCACGCGGCCATTCGTCATCTCATGGAGCTGAGACGTAGTCTGGTCATAGAAGTACTTCGCCAGGTTCTCCGCGCTGGGATTCAGTTCCTCATCGAACGGCTTAAGCTCGTTGATCATCCTGTGGTCCAGATACTCCACGGTAGGGCGCATCACCTGCTTGAGCAGCTTGAAATCAAGCAGCAGACCTGTCGCATCCAGCTCTTCGCCAACCAGCGTGACAAAGACCTTGTAGTTGTGACCATGCGGATTCTCGCATTTGCCACGATAATTGCGGAGGTAGTGGCCGGAAGAGAAACCGGCTTCTACAGTTACTTCGAACATGACGCGTGGAAGTCCCTTCGAATCTTTTGGCTGCTCGTCTCGCAGGAGATTCCATAGCACCGGCGAAGGCGGACACAGCGTACCTTCCATTGTACCGGTTATCCCGGCAAAGCAGGCAGCGCCGCTATCAGCGGCGGCGGCGTTTCGCCCGGCGGGCCTCTTCGTCCCGGCGCTCCGCCTGTTCAAAGAGTGTGGAGAGAATACCGGCGAGAGCAACCAGAAGACCGACGACAAACAGCCCCAGTCCCATCGTTCGCCAAAGAGAGACGTCCCCCGGCGATCCCGGTTGTTGGGCGATATTGGTGAACGAGATGCCACAGGAGATCAGGGCAAACAGAGCAAGCGTGGCGGCGAGAATATAAAGATTGCGTCCCATAGGGATGGCCTTATTGTAATAGCGCGCTGCACTTACAACGGGATAGGATCAGGAGCCGGAGGCCTCACACGCCAACCGAAGAACGCGCAGAGTCCAGAGACAGCGATCACGAGACAGGTAAGCGCCGCACACGCAGGCCAACCGCCGAACCTCCAGATTGCACCCGGCAAAATTCCCCCTACTGTCCCGCCAATGTAGTAACTGCTGGTATACATTCCTGCCGCGGCTACCCGGACGCCATCAGGAGCAGCATCGCGAAGAAAGCTGTTTGTACAGGTCTGCGAGATAAAAACCCCGGAGCCTACAAGCGCCAGACCGAGACCAACCCCCAAAAGCGAAGGAGTCAGCGTAAGCAAGGTTCCGGCAAGGGCAATCAGCGTGGATGCGATCATGCCGTGGCGCAAGCCAACCCGCGCAAGCACAGTCCCTGCCGCAATGGTCGCCGCCAACCCGCAAAGATAAACAGTGAAGAGCCAGCTCAACTGCCGCGTCGTAAGAAGAAACGGCGGAGCAGCAAGGTGGAAGGTGATGTAACTGAAGACCGAAACCAGCGTGAACAACATACAGAAGCCGATCACGAAGGTAGCCAGCAGGCGCGCATTGCGAAGATTCGCCATCACAGGAGCCATCCGCGAAGAAGAAGCGGAGGTCACGGAACGCTTCCGCGCCGGCAGCAGCAAGCCCTGAGTGATAGCAGCTCCCACAAGACCAAGTACTCCCAAAAAGAGAAAGACGGCTCGCCATCCAAAACGCTCGGCAACCATACCACCGGCGACTCGCCCCAGAAAACCGCCAAAGACCGTTCCCGCAACGTAGAAGCTCATCACTCGCGGCACAAGAAGAGGCGGCCACTCTTCGGTAATGTACGCAATGGTAATGATGAAGACACCGGGAGTCAGAAGCCCCTGCACAAGACGCCAGAAGATCAGCACGGGAAGCGTCGTGGCAGTAGAGGTAAGCATCGCACTCAAAGCAAGGGCAACCATCGAATAAAGAATCGTGCGCTTACGGTCCACACGCTCGGCAAAGATCGCGAGCATCACCGATGAAAACGCCACTCCAAGCGTCGAAGCGCTGATCGTAAGGCTTACACGCCCCTCCGATGCATGGAAGACATGCGAAAAAAGCGGAAGCAGAGGCTGCGTGCAATAAAGATCGAGAAAGGCAACCACCCCGCAAAGAAATGCCGCAAAAACCTGACTGTAGGGGCGAAGGCCGGTATGAACTGGAAGATCGCTAAGAGCCTCGGAGGAAATCTGCTCCGGGCTCACTATAGAAGACATGTATTAAGGATGCCAGTTGTGGCTGTCAGGAGCAAACAGGCTTGAGACCCAAGCCGCTATCTACACCTGCACAGCGTTTTAGCCCCCAGGCGTCAAAGGAGCCGGAGCGAAGAACTGCTCCACATCGCCGATCTCCTGCGTCAGCCGGTAAGGAGGAAGCGATTCCAGAAAGATGCGGCCATACCGCTGACGCTGGATGCGCGGGTCAAGCAGCATCAGCACGCCGCGATCGTTGAGGCTGCGGATCAACCGCCCGAACCCCTGCTTCAGCGTAATAACAGCATTCGGAATCTGGTAATCGAAGAAAGGCTTGCCGCCCATCTCCTCAATGGCCTCCATCCGCGCCTCCACGATGGGATCGGACGGCACCGCAAAGGGAAGCCGGTCAATAATCACGCAGGAGAGCTGTTCTCCCTGCACATCCACTCCCTGCCAGAAGCTGGACGTGCCGAAGAGCACAGCGTTCGGCGTATCGCGAAACTGCTGGATCAGCACGTGCCGCGGTGCGGAGCCGTGCAGCAGCAACGGATACGGCAGCTCCACCAGCAATCTCTCATAGATATTCCGCATCTGCGCATAGCTGGTGAAGAGGCAGAAGGCGCGGCCCTGCGTAATCTCCAGCACGCGGCGAATGCGCTCCACCGCCTTCTCCGCAAAATCGGGCTCACGCGGGTCCGGCATGTTCGGCGGCAAATAAAGAAGAGCCTGCTCCTCATACTTGAAGTGCGAAGGAACGATCAGTTCACGAGCATTCAGAATCCCAAGCCGTTTACGCACATGGTCGAACCCGCCCGAGACCGTAAGCGTAGCGGAGGTAAGCACCACCGAATTGAAACAATCGAAGAGCGACGAAGTAAGCAACTCCGAAACATCAATCGGCGTGGCCTGCAAATGAACATGGAACGATCCCTGCCCTGCCCCGCGAGCAAAATTGCGAACCCCGCCCGCAGCGCGCCGCTCAATCCAGAAGACCGTATTCTTTCCCGGCGATTCGAGCAGAAACTGCAAGTGAGCGCGAACGTCCCCAGCGCGCTTCCGCAGCCCCGAAGCCTCATCGACGTTCTTCAAGTGCTCCAGCTCGCCTTCAAGTCGCGTGATCGCATTCAACACCGCCGTGTAGGTGTCGCCGGACTCCTCAAGATACGATTCGCGGTCGAGAAACGGAATGCGGCTTCCACTCGGCAATGCATTCAGATCTTCCGGCAGTGAAGAAAAGAAGATGCGTGAGCGCTCCTTGAGCGTGGTGCAGGCATTTTCAATCGCGCTTGTGCTCGCCTGCTTGGCCTTCAGCATCATCTCGATATCGCGGGTCAGCTCGTCCACCCGTTGCGTAGAAAGCCCGATGCCAAAATAATTGCTGGCAATCTCTTCCAGCTCATGCGCCTCATCGAAGATCACAAACGCTGCATCCGGCAGAATCCCCGCATCCGGCGCATTGCCTGCCTGCTGCTTGATGTTGAGATCGGCAAAGAAAAGATGATGATTGACGATCACAATGTCTGACTCAAGCGCCCTGCGTCGCATCGTTGTAATGAAGCAGCGCTCCCAGTCCGGGCAGGTCTGACCAAGGCAAACCTCAGTCCGCGCATCCAGCTTATGCCAGAGCTGCGAGGCCTCCGGCAGCGCATCCAGCTCCGCACGGTCTCCCGTCTCGGTTGTGCCCTCCCACGCGGCAATCTGGTGAAACTGATCGATCTCCTCCAGCCCATTCAGCAGCGGATTATCGCGTAGCGCATAGTATTTATGCCGACACAGATAGTTAGCGCGGCCCTTCATGTAGCAGACCTTCAGAGGCCCATACTCTCCCAGAAGCGACTCGAGAAAAGGAACGTCCTTGAAATAAAGCTGCTCCTGCAGGTTCTTGGTGCCGGTCGAAATAATCACCCTCTGCCGACGCTCACGCGCCAAGCGAAGCGCGGGAAGCAGATAGGCCAGCGTCTTCCCAGTGCCGGTCCCGGCCTCCACGATCAGGTGCTTCTTCTCCTTCATCGCAGACTCAACCGCGCGAGCCATCTCATACTGGCCAGGCCGATACTCAAAGGTGAGCGAGGAGCGCGAAAGAATGCCGCCCTGCGAGAAGAACTCATGCAGTGTTGGCAGAGCACGCGAAGCAGCGGCGGCGTCCCCTGGAACCGAATCGAATTGGATAGGCGAAGCCACGCGATGCTGAACCTATAGTATTCGCATTTTGTTCGATATGCCCGGGCATACGCTACCTATAATGGTCTAAGGCGCTCCGGTGCCGAAAGAAGGCACAAGCAATGGCGCAACGGGATAACAAGAAACGATTAGGCAAAAAACACAGGCAGGCAAGCACTCGCCCCAAGAAGGGGCGCGCCCCCAAGGCTACCCCCACCACCGGCGCAGTAGACCCGCGCAAGCGGAAGGTCCTCGCGACCAAACGCGCCCAGGCGGAGAAGCTGAAGCGTGTGCCCAAGCAATCTCCGGATAAAGAGCAGCGCAAAGCGGTCGGCCGTGAAGACGCCGTTCCAAAGAAACCTGCGGCTGCGGAACGCCGCCGGATCATCGGCGCCCCGGCCCGCCAGGCCCCGCGCCCCGACAACGGCAGAGAAGATACCGGCGAAGACTGGCGCGACGTAGAGCTACTCGCCTCGCAGATGGTCACCGACACCGAGAGCGCCGACGCGCGGAAGCTGCCGCTCGTCGCAATCTGCGGACGTCCAAACGTCGGCAAAAGCACGCTCTTCAACCGCCTCACCGGCTCGCGGCGTTCCATCGTCGGCGACGAGCCCGGCATCACACGCGACCGCATCTACGGGGAGATCGAGTGGTTGGATCGCGAGGCGCGCATCGTCGATACCGGCGGCGTAGTGCCCGACGATGACGACCTGATCCCGGCCGAGATCTTCCGCCAGGCCCGAGTGGGCCTCGAAGAGGCCGACGCCATCGTCATGGTCGTTGACGGCCGCACAGAGCTAGCCGCCCCGGATATCGAGTTAGCACGCCTGCTGCTGCGCGGCGGCAAACCCCTCTTCCTCGCTGTCAACAAGATGGACACAGAGGCGTTGCTCGCGGGCGCGGAGAACTATCGCACCCTCGGCTTCCGCAACGTGATTCCCATCTCCGCCGAGCATGGCAGCGGCATTGCCGAACTCCTCGATGCGGTCTTCGAGATTCTTCCCGAACCAGCCGTACTCATCGAAGAGCCCGAAGCCATGCTGACCGCAGCCGATGAAGCCGCCGAGGATGAGGACGGCCCATCGTTCGGAATCGAACCCGGCGCGACGCGTGTCCGCAGGCTGCGCTCGCACGGCGAGTACCAGAGCAAGGAGACGAAGATCGCGATCATCGGCAGGCCGAACGCCGGTAAGAGCACTCTGCTCAACGCCCTCACCGGAACCGAGCGGGCGATCGTCTCTCCCATCGCCGGAACCACGCGCGACGCCGTGGACGAGGTTGTAGAGCGCGAGGGCCACAACTTCCGCTTTGTCGATACCGCAGGCATTCGCCGCAAGGGCAAAACCAAACTCATGGCGGAAAAGCTCTCCGTCATCATGGCTCGTAAGCATCTTGAAGCCGCCGACGTCTCCCTGCTGCTGATCGACGCCACCGAAGGCGTCACCGCTCTGGACGCAAACATAGGAGGATACGCTCACGAGAGCGGACGCTCCGTGGTCATCGTCGTCAACAAGTGGGACCTGATGACCAAGACCGGCCCCGACGGGCTGCGTCTCTTCGACGGCAAGCCTCCCGCGGACCAGAAGGCCTATGCGGAGCAGGTGCGCGATCACCTGAAATACCTCGACTATGCGCCGCTGCTCTTCATCTCCGCCGCCGACGGCAAAAACATCGAGCAGGTCTTCAAGAAGGTCGAGCTCGTCGCCCGCGAGCGCAGAAAGCGCGTCACCACCGGGCAGATGAACCGCTTCCTCGAACACGTCGACTTCCAGAAGGCCAGCGTGCCCATGAACCGGCGCGTGAAGATCTACTACATGACGCAGGCCGCGGTCGCTCCTCCGACCTTTGTCCTCTTCACCGACAAAGACGTAAAGCTCCACTTCAGCTTCGAGCGCTTCCTCGAGAATCAGATTCGCGATAGCTTCGGATTTATCGGGACCCCCATCTGGTTCAAAGTTCGCGCCAGGAATAAGAAGAAGGAGTCATAGCATCTCCCTGCCCCTCTACGGTTACACCTTCTCTGTCCATGCTCTGTTCGGGTAGAGTGTTTGGGTGAAATGAAGGAGCTTGAATGATGCAGCGAATGGCCGTGATTGCGCTGGTATTGGGAGTAGCGCCCCTGATGGCGCAGCAGAAACCGTTTGACTACCACTCCAGCGCAGAGCTGGAGCAGAGGAAGCAGGATGCGCTGAAGACAGCAGCGGCCAAGGGCTCTGTAAGCGGGAAGGTCGCCGACTACGGCGACCACGCCCTCACCGTGGCCGCTCGCACCCAGTCCGGAGGACCGGAGGTGCATGGACACTGGACCGACGTAATCATCGTGACCGAAGGCAAGGCCACCATGCTCATCGGCGGAACGGTGGTGAAGCCGGTTCCGCGCGGCGAGCCGAGCACCGGAGAGCTCGGCGGAAGCGACATCACCGGTGGAACGACACAGGTCATTCAGAAGGGCGACGTCATCAACATTCCAGCCGGAACGCCGCACTGGATCAAGATCGCTCCGGGAGACACCTTCGCCTACATGAACGTGAAAGTCCACAAGAACTGAGCTTCCGTTACGTCTGACATACGGCGCAGCGACAGCCTCTACTGCCCCGCCGCGAGGGTCTGGGCGAGCCACTCGTCCCAGGCCACAAGAGCGCGCTCGCACTGGATGCGGTGACGCTCCTTCTTGTCGCGGATCTTTTTGCGCAGCGACTCTTCAAGCGGCAGCAGCAGGTCGAAGGTAATGTTCGCGGGCTGAAAGCGCTTGGCCTCCGCATGGGTGATGTAATGCGTAAGCGAGCCGTTGGCGCTCAGGCGCGGCGCTGGCTGCGGAGTACGTCCCTGGGCCAGCGCGGCGGCGTACAGTCCGGCAAGCATCCCGCTGGCAATCGACTCGGTATACCCCTCAACGCCGGAGAGCTGCCCCGCGATCATGATCCCCGGATGGGCACGTAGCTGGAGCGTCTCGGTAAGCAAAGACGGCGCGTGAATATAGGTATTGCGATGAATCTGCCCATAGCGCAGGAAGGTAGCGTTCTCCAGCCCCGGAATCATCCGCAGAACGCGCTGCTGCTCGCCAAACTTCAGGTGGTTCTGAAAACCGACGAGGTTGTAGCTGTCGGCGCGAAGATTCTCCTGCCGAAGCTGAACGACAGCGTAAGGCCATCTGCCGGTGCGCGGGTTAGTAAGCCCCGCAGGCTTCATGGGGCCAAAGCGGAGAGTGTCGCGGCCACGGCGAGCAGTCTCCTCGATAGGCAGGCAACCCTCAAAGTAATGGAGGGGCTGTTTCTCCACCTCGGCTGCTGGGATCTGCTCCCACTCCTTGGCCGGGACGGTCTCGGCCACGGTAAGAGCGTCTAAAAAGCGGTCGTACTCCTCCTTGGTAAAGGGGCAGTTGATGTAGTCCGCAGTACCCTTGTCCCAGCGGGCGGCCATGTAAACCTTCTCCATGTCGATCGTGCCAGCATCAACGATAGGAGAGATCGAGTCATAGAAGGCCAGATGCCCGGAGCCGGTAAGCCGCTGAAGCTCCGCCGCCAGCGCAGGGCTGGTCAGGGGGCCACTGGCAAGGATGGTGATGGTCTCCGAATCATCAGCGTCAAGGCTGGTAACCTCCTCGCGATGAACCGTAATCATAGGCTCGGCAGCAATGCGCTCGGCCACGCGCCGGGAGAACTCGACGCGGTCCACCGCAAGGGCGTGCCCGGCAGGAACCGCAGAGGCGTCAGCCTCAGCAAGCAGGACGGAGCCAGCGCGGCGCATCTCCTGCTTCAGCAGCCACGGAGCCGTATTCTCGCTCTCAGACTTCAGGGAGTTGGAGCAGACCAGTTCGGCAAAGTCGGAGGTCTGGTGGGCCTCGGTCGATCGCGTAGGCCGCATCTCATAGAGATCCACCGAGCAACCGAACTTTGCGGCCTGAAGGGCGGCTTCGGGACCGGCAAGACCTCCACCGATAACCCTGATCCTCTTCGCCATGCTGGTCTCCCCTTCTCTTGCGCAAAATATTTTTAAATTTGGACTTAGCCCAGGACCTCAGGCACAAAGTCTCGACCTTCAAGGGTGATAGCGTGCAAAGTATTCCAATTGCAGGATTTAACGCGATCCTGCACGGATATTTTCTGTACTGCCCCCTGGCTTCATTATAGCGGCAGCATCAAGAGAGCTCATGCAAAGACTGAGTTCTCAGGGTGTCCCATCTCTTCCGTGAAATCACCGCTCATTTAACAAAAATGGGACGATTCTCCGACATTTCCATGACATTCCTCCCGGAATCCCATATCAGACTGAACTGGTCGCCAATAAATAGGATCATATCGGTCGTATCTAAATACGCGGCATGGAGAATTCATGCACAGCCTATGTTTCAAACGCTATGTTGTCCTTGTTTTGCTCACCTTTTTCGCCTCTTTTGCCGCAAACGCACAAACCGCCGAAATTCGCGGTTCGATCATAGACCCATCCGGCAACGCGCTTACCGACGCTCATATCTCACTGTCCTCTCATGGAGCAAAGAAAACGACGACCTCAGACTCCTCCGGCAACTATCAATTCTCGTCGCTTACCGCTGGCATCTACACGCTCACGGTTGAGGCGCCCGGATTTGGCCGTTACGAAAACTCGTCCATCCATGTCTCGAACAACAATGTGCTCGACTGGCCGGTGCGGCTGACGCTTCAGTCCGCGTCCCAATCCATCACAGTGCAAAGCGACAAAGATACCTTGGAACAAACCCCTTCGGTAGGAAAAACCGGCACGATGCTCGAAGACCTTCCGCAGAGCGTCGCCGTCATCGGTCATCAGCTATCGGACTTACAGGGCGATCTTGAGCTGGCGGATACGGTCCACAACGCCAGCGGTGTCATCCAGGGCGGTACCGACGGATTCGGATTCGCCGACCGCTTCCAGATTCGTGGTCTGGAAGCCCGCATCTACAACGATGGGTTTTCCGATGGAGACGAGCGCAACGGCATTCCGCACTCCCTCAATGGAGTGGAGCGCGTTGAAATCCTGGAAGGCCCGGGCTCCTCGCTCTTCGGCAGCGGGCCTCCGGGAGGCACCATCAATCTGGTGCACTACACCCCATCGCCTCGCTTCGGCGCCGGAGCACAGCTCCAGACCGGCTCCTTTGGCCTCTATTCCGGCAGCGCCTACCTCACCGGAGCCACCGGGATTCACGGGCTGAACTATCGCGTCGATAGCCTGATGCAGCATAAAGACGGCTACCGCGCATTATCCGCAGCGAACTATGAGCTTCGCCCCGTACTTGCTCTTACCACCAGCCACAACGTGCTGCTTCTCGCAGGAGATGGCCGTTATCTACAGGCTCTTCCCGACCCCGCAGGCCTGATCTACTACAACCACACTCCCATCACAGTCGTGCCGCGCGAGACCAAGTACTCGACTCCGTTCGGCTTTGGCAACCAGTCCATCGGACGCTTCACCGCCTCTGACGTGTGGCAAGCCAGACCGTATCTCACGGTCAACAACCGGTTTTCGTATATGTACCGCAACCTGTCCATTCTGAGAAATGGCGATGGCGGCTCGGTCGTTGGAACCGCTCTCATGGGGCGGCAACTGCGGAACCAGCATGATGTCGTGAACGACTTCGACTACGAAGACGAGCCTGTCTGGAGCTTTCACACCGGTTCGGTCCACCACACACTGCTGACCGGAGTCGAGGTGCAACATCAGACCGTTGTGGCGAACCGCTCGACCGCCACGCTGCAAGACATCAATAACATCTTCGCTCCAGTCATTCCTGAAACCTCAACAGCAGGGCTTTCCTTTCTCCGCGATGCCACGCACTCCGGCTTTCTCGATCATCTGCGCGCCACCTACGAAGGTCTCTATGCAACCGACCAGATCGACCTGACGTCGCGCTGGAAGCTCCGCATCGGCGGCCGCCAGGACTTCTGGCAGACCACCCTCGCTCCGCAGATCAATGTTATCGGCCGAAGCCTGGGGAATAGCCAGTTCATCGAGCCACCCAACACCTACAGCCGTAACGACACACCGTTTAGCTGGAACGTGGGTACGGTATACCGGGTTCTTCCCGGGGTCTCGACCTTCTTCGGCGTAGCGCACAGCAACCTAGCGAACTTCAACTCAGAAGCCACGCAGAACGGCGTCGAGGCGCCCGAGTCGGGAATGCAATATGAAGCTGGCGTTAAGGTTGCCGCGCTGAACGATCGTGTCATGGTTACAGCCGCAGCCTTTCACGTGATGCGCAATAATGTCTTCTCTCTAAGCAGCGATATTCCGATCTTCAACGACCAGCGCACGCAAGGCGGCGAAGGCACTGTGGAACTGACGCTGAACCGTCACTGGAGACTCAACGCCAACGCTACCGGTATGCACGCAGCGCTGACAAATAACCCCTCGAACCAGGCAGCAACCGGTCGACGTCCGCAGGGCGTTCCCAATCGCATCGTCAATCTGTGGACGAGCTACGATGTTTTGGCTGGCCGCCGGGAAACTCTCACCCTCTCTGGCGGGTTTACCAACCGAAGCAGCATGTTCGCCGATCCGCTGAATACCAACTCCATCCCGTCTTACACCACGGCGGACGTCGTAGCCAACATAAAGGCCCACGGCTGGACGGGTGCCTTTGGCGTGCATAACCTCACAGACGCCCGCTACTTCACCGCAGCGAACGGAGTCGGCGGATTCGTAGGCGATGCACGCTCCTACTTCGGCAAACTTCAATGGCAGTTCGGAAATAAACGCTAAGGCAAGGAGAGGGCCTCGCAGAACAAGCTGGCCATTCCGAAACAGTGGATTCAGCCGATCTAAAAAAGCGGGGCCGTCCCGAAGGACGGCCCCGCTTGAAGCATATTGTCCAGCGTTTAGGAGCGGAAGAAGCGGCGACGCGCTGCTACAGCCGCTCCCAGCACGCCGGTACCGAGCAGGATCAGGGTCGAGGGCTCAGGAGTGCTGGCAGGCGGAGGAGTAGAGCTGCCAGCAGGAGTCAGCGAGAAGGTGCCGGAGCCAAAATCACCGGCGCTAGTGAACTCCTGGTAGTTGCTGCCCGCAGGATCAATGCCGGGCGTGCCCGGATCAAAGAGGCTCAGGACATTGACCTCGGTGCCATCGGCAGTCTCGAAGCCGAGGCCGTTGGTATCAAGAAAAGTGCTGTCAGGGAACAGGAGATTATCGGCGAAGAGAAAGAGGTCGAGGCCGGTGATCGTGCTGCCGTTGAAGACGCCGTCGATCGAGTTGATCGTCCACGTACCGGCAGACTCCGTAGCCGTAAGCGAGCCGCTTCCGAGTCCGGGAAAGCCACCGTCCTCAAACGTAGCCGTGGAGGTCAGCGACCAGTTGAAGGTATCCGCGTGAGCGGCCAGAGTTGGCAGTGTGAGAGCAACAGGCAGAAGAATCAGGCAGGCAAGACGTCCGAACTTCATGGGGTACTCCTGGGATAAATAGTGCTGTAGGTGACGGTGCCGAACGCCGATGGCCGAAGCCGTTCTATGAAAACCTGAGAAAGCTCGCCACAGGGACTACTTTTCCATAAAACAACATCGCGAGCTCTTGCCCAGATAGAGGCAAAGAAACGGCAATTTTATTTCTGCCCCGTAAATTATTCTACAGCAGGATTTTAGCCGCATCCTGTTAGCGGGAGGGGGCACCGGCGCTGCCAAGGGAGCGGAGGGCCTCGCCGCTCACGCGCATGGTGCGCCACTCCATAAGCATCGTTGCTCCCATCCGCTCGTAGAAGCCAATAGCGGGGGTGTTCCATTCGAGAACATCCCACTGGAGCCTCGGGCAGCCCTCGGAGAGCGCGATGGCAGCGACATGGGTGAGCAAGGCGCGGCCGATTCCCTGCCCCCGGTGCGCCGGGCGGACGTAGAGGTCCTCAATGTGGATGCCGGTGTGGCCGCGCCAGGTGGAGTAGTTGTGGAAGTAAAGAGCGAAGCCGATGGGGGCCGAATCCAGCTCGGCAATGAGGCAGTGGAAGCGTTTGGAGGGGCCGAAGCCGTCACGGAACAGATCGCCCTCCGTGGCGTGAACGGCATCGGGCTCACGCTCGTACTCGGCCAGCTCGCGGATGAAGGCGAGGATATGGGGAACATCGGCAGGGGTGGCGGGGCGGATGTTGAGCGTAGCGGCCATGAATACAGGGTAGCGGGTTTTGCCCCGTCAGGGCCGCCGCAAAGATGAACACACGGCTAAAGGCGCGGCGGTCAAGGCCGGTTTATCTCGTGGTGGATTCTGTATCCGGGTGGGCGGAAAGCCACTTATTGAAAGGAATAGTGAATGAGAAGAGCTGTTTTTTGCCGCCGTCTTTTGCCGTGGTATAGACCTGCTTAACGTAAAGGCTGGCGTCCTTAAGCACGGGCTCATCGAGGCGGCTAACGTCATAGAAAAGGTATCCGGCCAGCGTGCTGTGCGGATCGACGGTAGTCGTCTTGAAGCCAAAGTCGTTGTCGTCCTTGGGGATGTTCTTGTCGATACTCTTGCCATGAACGGTAATGGGCGGCAGAGGCAGCGGCATGGGGATCTTGCGGCCAATGGCGGACTGCGGCGTGAAGAGACGGCGCTGTAGATCGTCGTCCGTGGCGGCGGGAATCACGTCGTTGTTGGCCGAGAGAAACTGGATGCGCGCCTCGTCCAGATTGATGGGCGCATCGCCGTCATTCGTGAAAACGACGCGGACGGCGATAAAGCCGTGTCGAAGATACGGCAGGCGGAAGAAGTTGCAGTCTTTAGGATCATCGCAGGGATCAGCGGCAATCGTGAGATGCTCCTGCGGATGAGCGTCGAAGGCCGCATACTGGTTCGCCGGTTTAGCGGGCGGAGCCTTCTTGTCCGCAGCAAGGGCGGGCAGGCTGAAGAGCAGGAAAAACAAGGGGATCGAGCGAGAGAGGTGGGACTTCATGGCCAAGTTGATTATGATCTTCGCTGGTGCGCAAGGTAAAGCTTCGACCAGCGAATGAGCTGAAAGGGAAGACCATGAGCAAGGACCGGAACGTTTGACGATCGCGGTATACAGCCTGCTGCTGCTGGCGGCGCTGGCGCTGGGCTCGCCCTACTGGCTGGCACGGATGCTGTTCAGCGGGCGATATCGCGCGGGGCTGGGACAGCGGCTGGGCGGGGTTCCCGCCGAGTTGCGCCATGCGGTCAGCGGGCGAGACGTCATCTGGCTCCATGCCGTAAGCGTGGGCGAGGTGCTGGCCGCAACGGAACTCGTCCGCAAGCTGCGCGAGGCGAAGCCAGGGTGGGTCGTGGCGGTCTCGACGACGACGGCAACGGGGCAGCGCCTGGCTCAGGAACGGCTGGCCGACTCGCCCGTGTTCTACCTGCCGCTGGACTTCGCGTTCGCAGTGCGGCGCTATCTGCGCGTGCTGCGGCCCAGAATGCTGGTCCTGATGGAGAGTGAGCTCTGGCCGCGTCTGATCGACGAGTGCGCGAAGAACGGCGTGCCGGTAGCGATCGTGAATGCGCGGGTCAGCGACCGGTCGTTTCCGCGGTATATGCGCCTGCGAAAGCTCTGGCGACCGTTCCTGCGAGAGATAGGGCTCTTTCTGGCGCAGAGCGAAGAGACGGCAGAGCGGCTGGTAAAGATCGGCGCTCCGGCAGAGCGCGTGCGGATGCTGGGCAACCTGAAGTTCGACGTGCAGGCCAAGGCCGCGACGGCCCTGACCCAAAAGATCGCCGCACTCACCAGCGGAAGGCGTGTGATCGTTGCAGGAAGCACGCTGGCGGGCGAAGAGGAGATGCTGCTGGCCGCGTGGGCCGGCGTCCGCGAGGAGGATGCGAGCGCCGTGCTGCTGATTGCGCCGAGGCACCCGGACCGCTTCGACGAAGTGGCGGCGAAGATCTCCGGAAGCGGGTATGCTTGCCTCCGGTGCAGCGAGCTGACCGGGGTGGCGGCAACTGGCGGAACCGTGCTGCTGCTGGATACGATTGGAGATCTGGCGTCGGCGTATAAGCTGGGGACGGTGGCGTTTGTGGGTGGCAGCCTGGTGGACAGGGGTGGGCATAGTCCGCTGGAACCGGCGCAGTTTGGCGTGCCGGTGGTGATGGGGCCCTCGTATGAGAACTTTCGCAAGATTGTGGAGCAGATGATGACGGCGAATGGAATCAGGATTGTGCAGGACGGCCGGGAGCTGCAAACGGCGCTGCGGGAGCTGCTGCGCGACCGGGCCGGAGCAAAGGCGTTGGGAGAGCGCGGGCAAGCGGTCTCGCAGGCCCAGACCGGGGCAACGAAACGGACAGTGGAGGCCCTGCTGGAGCTGCTGGCGGTGAGCGCGTGAGCTGGGAGCGCGGGAACAGGGCTCGCAGACCGTGGCTGGCAATGTTCTCGCCGGTCTACGGAGCGGGCGTGGCGGTGGTGAAGGCGCTGTACCGGCTGGGCTGGAGGCGGAGCAGGCGTCTGGAGGCTCCGGTCATCAGCGTGGGGAGCCTTTCGGCGGGAGGCGCGGGCAAGACTCCGGTAGTGCTGATGCTGGCCGCCGCGCTACGCAGGCTCGGATACGAGGTAAAGATTCTGACGCGGGGGTACCGGCGGGCTTCGACCGGAGCGGCGCGGGTGGGCCCGTTCGACGATGCGGCCTGGCACGGAGACGAGCCGGTGATGATGGCTCAGCGGGCGGGCGTCCCCGTGTACGTGGGCAGGGATCGGTACGAGGCGGGCGTGATGGCCGGACAGGAGGAGACCGGCGAGGGAACGGCGGTGTATCTGCTGGACGACGGCTTTCAGCATCGGCGTCTGGCAAGGGACTTCGACGTGGTTCTGCTGACGAAGGAGGACGTGGGGGACCGGCTGCTGCCGGGAGGAAATCTGCGGGAGCCGCTGTCGTCACTGGCGGAGGCAGATGCGGTGGTCGTTCGCAAGGAAGAGGCGGAGGATCTGAGGGACATCATCAAAGCGAACGGAGGCGCGGCAGTGTGGGTAGTCCAGCGCAGGCTGGAGCTGGGCGAAGGAACGCTGCCGACGATGCCGTTCGCCTTCTGCGGAATCGCACGGCCGGATGGCTTCATGAAGATGCTGCGCGGAAGCGGGTATGAACCGGTGGAATCGATGTTCTTTCCCGATCATCACGGCTACCGCGAGAGCGATGTGACGCAGCTTCTGGAGCGGGCGCAGCAGTGCGGCGCGAACGGGTTTGTGACCACCGAGAAGGACGCGGTAAAGCTGACGCCGCTGCTGCGTGACCGTCTGGAGACCGTGGGACCGATCGTGACGGCCCGGCTGGAGGTGGAGCTGCTGGACGAGAACGACGCGCTGGCACAGATGATCGCACAGGTCGACCTGCTGGACCGGCGAAAGCGTTGAGCGTGAGAAAATCGGAGCTTGATGGAAGAGGATCGTTTGCGCGGCGCGGAACGCTCGCTGCGCGTGCTGATTGTACGGATCGGGGCCCTGGGCGATGTACTGCACGCTCTCCCGGCGGTTGCGGCTCTAAGGGAGCGGCATCCGGAATGGACGATTGACTGGGCGATTGAGCCGGTGTGGAGCGAGCTGCTGGAGGCTCGGGGAAGCGATTCGAAGCAGCAGCGGGGAGCGGCCAGGCCGCTGGTAGACCTCTGGTCGCCGGTTCCGACGCGGGAGTGGAAGAAAAAGCCGTTGTCGTTGCAGACCCTGCGGGAGATCGCCGCCATGAGCAACAATCTGCGCCACGGCGAATACGATCTGTGCGTGGACATGCAGGGGGCGATCCGCTCGGCAGTAGTAGGCAGGCTGGCCGGAGCCGGAAAGTTTTCCGGGCCTGCTGTGCCGCGCGAGCGTCCCGCGGAATGGCTGTACGGCCAGCGGATTCCGGTAACGACGGCGCACGTAGTCGAACAAGGCTGCGAGCTGGTGGGAGCCGCAGTAGGCGAAACCCTGCACCCGGCAAAGGTCTCTCTGCCAATAGACGAAGCCGCCGAGCGCTGGTGCGACGAGGTAGTGGCCGCTACAGGTGGTCCGTTCGTCATGATGGCTCCCACGGCGGGCTGGGGCGCAAAGGTCTGGCCAGCGGAACGCTACGGAGCGGTAGCCGCGGAGCTGGCAAGGGCGGGGTATAGCACGTTGGTGAACTCCGCCTCCATGGAAGACGAGACCGGCAGTCGCGTAGTGGAGGCCAGCCGAGGCGCGGCAAAATTAATTCCCTGCTCCATCGGGCAGATGATCGCCCTCGTCCGCCGTTCCGCCCTGATGATCGCGGGCGATACCGGCCCACTGCATCTGGCCGCCGCGCTGGAAAGGCCCGTGGTGGGCCTCTACGGCCCCACCGATCCGGCGCGCAACGGCCCCTACGGAACGCGGTCGCGGGTCTTGCGCCACGGCTCCAGCCGCCGCGACCACACCCGCAAGGCCGAGACCGAGGCCGGTCTGCTCCGCATCACCAGCGGCGAAGTCATCATGGCCGCGCTGGAGCTTCTCAAGCCCCCTCCAAACGCCGAACAGGATAAGGTAAAAGAGTGAGTGAACGAACAGGCTGGCAGCGGATCGCCCGGCGCATCCGCGTGCCTTTGGGATTTGTCTTTGCAGGAGTCTTTCTCTGGCTGGCCCGGCCAACCTGGCAGTCGATGCTCGGGAGCCTCGCGCTGGTGGCTCCCGGCGTGTGGCTGCGCGCCTACGCAGCGGGATACGTCCGCAAAAACGCGGAGCTTACCCGCACCGGCCCCTACGCCCACACGCGCAACCCCCTCTACCTCGGCTCCATGATGATCGCCTTCGGCTTTGCCCTGGCCTCGGGGAGCTGGATCATCCTGGTCGCGCTGGCGATCCTCTTCGCCGCAATCTACATTCCGACCATCCAGAGCGAAGAAATCTTCCTCCGCAGCCGCTTCCCCGACTTCGACGAATACGCATCCGCCGTGCCTCGCCTGCTGCCCCGGCTCACCCCCGCCGAGTTCCCCGCCAACGCCAACGCCAGCGGCGGACGCTTCTCCGCTGTGCAGTGGCGGCATCACCGCGAGTACAATGCTTTGATGGGGGCTGGCGCGATCTACGCGGCGCTGGCGGTCCGGCTTTTTCTCGACCACCGCAGGTAGTCTGGCGCTCAAAGGCCGGGGCGTATGCCCACAAAATTTAACTTGTGCGAGTAATGCCCTTTGCTGAAGCGCGACTGGTTCCTCCCCGGCTTATGTTGTCTGACGCTCACGATGGCCCTGCTTTCCGCAAAGGCCCAAATCCTCGGATTCCCCCGCCCACCCGCGCAGCCGGTCGTCATCCCCACCCTCCAGCCGCCGCTGCCCTCGTTTCCCTTCCCCGCGAAGCAGACCCTCACCTTTACCACTGACTGGCGCGTCTTCACCGCAGGCACGGCGGTCTTCCACCTGGAGCAGCAAGGCTCCGTCATGAAGATCGACGCCTCCGGCGACGCCGTCGGCGCCGTGGCCATGCTCTTCCCCGTCGTCGATCACTTTCAGTCCGGGTTCGACATGAAGACCGGCTGCTCCACCGGCTTCAGCAAGCAGCTTCTCGAAGGCCGCCGCCGCATCTCCAGCGACCTGCGCTTCGACTACAAACAGGGCAAGCAGACACAGGTGGAAAAAAATCTGGTCAAGGGAACCTCGAAGGAGCAGACGGCCTCCATCCCGGCCTGCGTCACCGACTCCCTCTCCGGCATCTTCTACGCGGCAACCCAGCCGATGGTCGTCGGGCAAAAGTTCGGCTTTCCGCTTGCGGACTCCATGCGCACCGTCACCGTGACCATGAAGATCGAAGGCAAAGAAGAGGTGAAGACCCCCGCCGGAACCTTCCAGACCATCAAGGCCGAACCCACCGCCGAAGAGGGAGTCGTCAAGAATCGAGGCCGCATCTGGGTCTGGTACACCGACGATGCCCGCCACATGCCCGTCCAGATTCAGGCGCGGCTCTTCTGGGGAACAATCACGGCCAAGCTGCAATCCTACGAGAACAAGTAAGGAGCAATATGGAAGCCATCGAAGGAATCATCGACGACCCGGAAAAGTATGTAACGGTGGCCCGATTTCTGGAGCCGGTGAACGCGCAGATCGCCAAAGGCGTGCTCGAATCGGCGGGGCTCGAATGCTTCTTGCAGGGCGAGAACGCGAACAGCCTTCTGGCAATGGCCTTCCGTGCCCGCCTTCTGGTGCATAAAAAAGACGAAGAGGCAGCGCGGCAGTTGCTCGGCAACGAAAGCGACGAGTTGCCCGAAGAAGCAAACGGGGATATGAACGGGACGGAGATTCACCATGAGTAATTCCCCTCGCGAACGCGCCGTCATCTGCCTCTCCGGCGGCATGGACTCCTGCGTCTGCGCGGCGCTGGCAGCGCGGGACTACGATGTCTACGCCGTCCACTTCAGCTATGGGCAGCGCACCGAGGCACGGGAGCAGCGTTCAGCAGAAGAAGTCGCCCGACTGACAGGCGTCAAGGAGTTGATGCACCTGAAGATCGACCTCTTCCGCAGAATCGGCGGCTCGGCCCTGACGGATACCTCGATAGCAGTGCCCGCCGCTCCAGCCGAAGAAGCGAGCATCGGCGCGGAGATTCCGGTGACGTATGTACCCTTTCGCAACGCGCATTTTCTCTCGGCGGCGGTAAGCTGGGCGGAGGTTCTGGGCGCGAAAACCATCTTCATCGGAGCCGTGGAACAGGACAGCTCCGGCTACCCGGACTGCCGTCCGGCCTACTACGACGCCTTCAACGAGCTGATCCGCCAGGGGACGAAAGAGGGCGATATTCGCATCGTCACCCCGCTCATTGCCATGCGCAAGAGCGAGATCGTGCGGCTGGGAGTTGAACTTGGCGCTCCGTTCCATGTAAGTTGGTCATGCTATTCCGGTGAGTCCGAGGCCTGCGGCGTATGCGAGAGCTGCATTCTTCGCCTGCGGGCATTTCGTGACGCCGGAACAACCGATCCCATACCATATGCGTCGGGAAGAGAAGCATCATAAAGTGGCAGGCAGGACTTTTTTTGAAACGTTGACGCCCGAACCCGGGCAGGGAGAGATGAAAGTGACAAAACGTATTGGACTGAAGGTAAGCAGCATCCTGGCAGCCTCGCTGCTGGCGCTCTGCTCCATGAGCCCCGCGAAGCTGTTGGCGCAGGCGGCGGCAAACATCCATGGCCATGTGCAGAACCCCATCGGCCAGCCGATCCCGCAGGTCGACGTAAAGCTGACGACGGATCGCAGCTCGGACCCCAAGACCCGCAAGTATGCCTACACCTTCCAGACTGACCAGAGCGGCGACTACAAGGGCACGGGCATCACTCCGGGCAACTACGCCGTGCTCGTCTTCCAGGGCGATAAGACGCTGGACTTCCAGGAGAGCGTGACCTTCGCCGCCGGCGACGACAAGCAGGTGGACTTCGATATGAGCCGCAAGGAGTATCTGGACAAGATGACTCCCGAAGAGAAGAAGCAGCTCGAAGACTTCAAGAAGAAGAACGCCGAAGCGGTGGCCGGTAACGCCAAGATCGCGAACCTGAACGCCGCGCTGACCCAGGCGCGCACGGACATTAAGGCAGGCAACTTCGATGCGGCCACCACGTCGATGCAGCAGGCCACCACGCAGAAGCCGGATGAGCCCCTGCTGTGGATGGAACTGGGTAACGCGCAGCTAGGCGCAGCCGATGCGGCGGCCAAAGGCTCGGGCGGCACGGCAGGAGCGGCTTCGAAGTACAGCGACGCCATCGCCTCCTACAAGAAGGCGTCGGACCTGAACGCCGCGGCAAAGAAGCCGAACCCGGCAGTCATTGGCGCGACCTATAGCCAGCTCGGCATGGCCTACCTCAAGGCGGGCGACACCAAGAGCTCCGCTGATGCCTTCGACCAGGCCGCCAAGGCGATGCCCACGCAGGCGGGCATGTACTACTTCAACGAGGCGGCGACGCTCTACAACGCGCAGAAGCTCGACGAAGCAGCAGCAGCGGCAGATAAGGCCATCGCCGCCGATCCGAACCGCGCCGACGCCTACTACATCAAGGGCCAGTCGCTGGTAGGCAAGGCGACCTTCGACGAGAAGACCAAGAAGTTGAGCGCACCCCCCGGATGCCTGGAGGCATACCAGAAGTATCTACAGATCGCTCCCGACGGTCCGCACGCGGCCGACGTACAGGGCGTCCTGCAGGGCTTCGGTCAGACGATCCAGACCAACTTCAAGGCTGGCAAGAAGTAACACCGCCAGAACCCGAAAGGCCCCGGATGCAAACCGCATCCGGGGCTTTTCTCTTTGCCGCGCCAAACCGTACCGGCACATTTGGCATGGTTCGACTTTGAAATGGCTATGGGCTTGGTTTTGAAAAGAACGAGCTTCGTTTTAGAGCAAGGATTGTTTTGAAACGGCAGGGCTTCAGCCGCCCCGCCGTCCCGCTATCCCTATGTTTATTTTTGCCGTTGACCTTTCGGCCAACGGCAAAAATAAACTTCAAAAAAGTGGCGTACTTTCAGGCAAGAAAAAGCTCCATACAAATAGCCACACTCTCACCATCCACGAACCACAACTCCACCAGCAAAAAACCACCATCTGGCCGCAGATTTATGGAAAACCCCCAGCAAAAACGCAGGAAATCCCGTCAGGGGAAAATCTGCAAAAAATACCCTAAAATGCCGAAGCCAGCGTGACGGCAAACAGTTCTTCGGGGTCGCTCCAGGTGCGGACAGGAGCAAAGCCGGAGTCCCCAAGCAGCTCCCGAACCGAGGCCGGAGTGAACTTATAGCTGTTCTCGGTATGAATCGTCTCTCCCGCAGCAAATGAGATCGTAAGGGCAGGCCCGGCAGCATTCGCCGGAAGAAAAACCTTCTGTGCTGCAAGCGATTTCAGATGCATCTCGATGCGAGAATCACGTTGATTCCAGAGGACTTGATGACGGAATCCATCAAGATCGAAATCCGCCCCCAGATCGCGGTTCAACCGCGCAAGCACGTTCCGGTTAAAGGCCGCCGTAACCCCGGCAGCATCATCGTAAGCAGCCAGCAGACGCGCCTCCGACTTGTGCGGACCAGGCTGAAGATCGGTTCCAAGAAGCAGCATATCGCCGGGCAGGAGCTGGGAGCGCAGGTTGCCAAGCACGCCGCGAGCCTCGGCAGGCATGAAGTTACCGATGCTGGAGCCGATGTAGAGCGCCAGAGCCCGCACGCCGGGCAACCGATCGAGCGGGAGCGCCTCGCGGGTATAGTCCGCAACCTGCCCGCGCACAACAACGCCGGGAATATGGGCCAGAATGTTCTCACGGGCAGCAACTAGCGCCGATTCAGATACATCCACAGGCTGATAGACAACACTACCCTGCTGGCGAACGGCTTCGGCAAGGAGAATGCCGGTCTTGGTGGCAGTCCCCGCGCCAAGTTCGACAAGCGTAAGCCTGCTGGAAGCCGCAGCCACACGCAAAATCTCGGCAGCATGGGCAGTAAAGATGCCGCGCTCGGTACGGGTAGGGTAATACTCAGGAAGCTCGGTGATCTGCTCGAAGAACGCAGAACCGGCCTCGTCGTAGAAGAGCCAGGGAGAGAGGGTCTTCGGGCTGGCGGTAAGACCGATACGGGCCTCGTGGACGACGGCCTCGGCAAGGCTGATGGACGCGGTCTCCTGAGCGATGGCGAATGTCGACACGTTGAAATCCCCTCTTGGGTTGCGACCTGGCGACGGCATACCCGCAAGGGTCTTAGCTCCACCGCTTGAGAATCAGATGCCATAAAAGATGATTTTGTTACCTTTTATTCGCCCTGATTTCTTCGTTTGTCCGGCAAAAACGATGATGGAAAATCTGATTATTTTTGTGCGTCCTGAGCCAGGCGCAGACCAGAGAACTGCCAGCGCGTGGCGGGCGAAAAGAAGTTGCGGTAGGTGGGACGGATGTGGGTGGCTGGGGTGACGCAGGAGCCTCCACGCAGGACGATCTGCGAGGACATGAACTTGCCGTTGTACTCGCCCAGGGCTCCGGGGAGCGGCTTGTAGCCGGGATAGCCGGTGTAGGGGCTGGCGGTCCACTCCCATACGTCGCCGAAGAGCTGCTGCAAGCCGGTAAGACCGGTGGCGGGCGTGGGGTGGAGATTGCGGGTTTCGAGCAGGTTCGGCGTGGGCGACAGAGGAAGAGAGGTAATGGGGAGCTTGCTGAAGTCGAGCGGGTTGCGGTCTGTCTCGGTATCGGAGCTCGAACACTGGATAAGGTGCTGGATGGCGACATGCTCCCACTCGAACTCCGTGGGGAGGCGGAACCCGGCCCAGCGAGCGTAAGCGTCTGCCTCGAAGAAGCTGAGATGACAGACAGGGGTCTCGCTGAGTTCGTCCAGCGACTGGAAGCCGTGGAGGGTGTAAATGCTCCAGCCGGAGTTGGTGTTCTCGTCGCGACGCCAGTAGAGGGGGGCCTGCCAGCCTTCGGCGCGGAGGGTTGCCCAGCCCTCAGAGAGCCAGAGCTCGGGGCGCTGGTAGCCGTTCTGCTCGATGAAGGCGAGGTACTCGGCGCAGGTAACGAGGCGGGTGGCGAGGCGGAAGGGCTGGAGATAGACGGTATGGCGAGGGGTCTCGTTATCGAAGGCAAAGTCTTCGGGATGGGAGTGGTCCGGGGTGATACCGACCCCGGTGAGTCCGGGGTTGAAATCGACCCAGCCGATGGGCGGAGCCATGGCTTCACTGCGCGGGCGCTCGTGATTCTCGATGTAGGCCGGGTGCAGCGGATTAGTGAAGAGGGCGTGCTTGATGTCGGTGGCGATGAGTTCCTGATGCTGCTGCTCATGCTCGAAGCCGAGGGCGATGCGGCGAGCGGCCTCGTCCTCAAGAGGATGCTGGAGAAGGATGTGCATGGCGGCATCGACGTGGGCACGGTAGGCGAGGATGGTGTCGAGCGGCGGGCGGGAGAAGGAGGAACGGAGTTTCTTCTCCGGCATGTCGCCGAGGGAGTTGTAGTAGCTATTGAAGAGCCAGCGGAAGTCCGGGTGAAAGGGCTGATAGTTGGCTACGAACTGGCTAAGGACGAAAGTCTCGAAGAACCAGGTGGTGTGGGCGAGATGCCACTTGGTGGGACTGGCTTCGGGACAGGACTGGACCATCTGATCTTCGGGGGAGAGGGGAACGCAGAGCTGAAGGGTTGCGCCACGGACTGCCTTGTATCGAGCCTGAAAGGATGCGGTGAGAGCCTGCGTGGCAGAGAGCATGAGATCGGTTCCTGTGTATAGGGATGAGATAGAGACCTTGCCGGTTCTGTTGCTTTATGTGATGCGGCCAGAGCGTAACGAGAAGCAGAGGATTTTAAAGATAGAGGCGATGGTTTTATAGCCCGACGATTTTTTCGGTGATGCGCTGGAGATTATAGAGATCATGAGTGGCCGTTGAGAAGACGGGCCAGGGTGTAGGCTGCCGCAGCGGCGATGCCTCCGGTGATGAGGGTCTGGAGCGCGTTGCGAAGCCAGCCGGTGCCTACGAGCTTACCCTTGAGGGCTCCAAAGATTGCTAACGCCAAGAGGGTGATGACGACGGAGAGCTTCAGGGCGTCTTCATTCGCTGCGACGAGCATGTAGGGAAGCAGCGGTATGAGTCCGCCTGCGATGTAAGAACCCGCGATGGTGAGGGCCGAGCGATGGGCGCGGTTGGGGGCAGGCTCTTCGAGGCCGAGTTCGAAGCGCATCATGAAATCGACCCAGGCGGTGGGGTTCTGCTTGAGCGCGGCGAGGACAGGCGCGGCGCTCTCGCGGCTGACGTGGTACTGCTCGAAGATTTCGTAAATCTCCTCTTCTTCGTCGTGGGTGCGCTCCACAACTTCGCGCTCTTCGCGCAGGCGCTCGGAGGCATAGTGCTCGGCGTCTCCGCGCGCGGCGAGGTATCCGCCGAGCCCCATGGCGATGGAGCCGGCGGCGATCTCGGCCAGACCGGCGAGGACGACGATGCGGGAGGAGGAGACAGCCCCAGAGAGCCCGGCGGCGAGGGCGAAGGGCACGGTGAGGCCGTCGGAGAGGCCGATGACGATATCGCGAACGGTCTCGGAGGACTGGAAGTGGCCCTCGATGTGCGGGGGAGGCGTTGTTGAAGCCGGATGAATCGTGGCCGAGTGCATGGCGGTAGTGTAGTGCAATGCCGTTGAGAAAAAAGGTGATGAAAAACACCGGCAGGGAGTGGTTTGAAATGGTTAGGAGATTTCCTGCAAGAACTTTGCATGTTTTGGAGTCTTTCGCGAAGAGCATTCGTCTGTATCTGCACAGGGCCAGACTGAGAATGAAAGTTGGACATGCGCGATGAAACGACGGACCGGGGAGGCGTCAGGCAGGAAGATCGATTCTGCCAGCTCCTTTAGGGGCGTCGCACCACAGGAGGTCTTTTGCGCTTGTCGACAACACGACGCGATGAAGGAGTGGACGCGTGGCGTCGCTCCGGCGGGAGCGGTGAGAGCAAAGTTTGCACTCCCCTCTGCGGGAGCCCTGTAGGGTATTGATTTCCATTGATTTGAGCGAGGCTAGAGAAAAGGTGCAGAGAACGATGCGATGGATGGCGACAAGCCTGATGATGTGTGCGTGTGTGCAGGCGGCGGCGGGACAGACTCAACCTGCGACTCAACAGCAGCCTGTGACGGCCCCAGCCGCGACGGCGGCCTCTGCCGGAACGGTCAAGGGAACCATTAAGGGAACGGTGAAGGCTGGCGGGATTCCTTTGCCGGGCGTTGGCGTGACGGCGACCAATACGCAGACAGGGAAGAAATACGCCACGACGACCGATATTAATGGCGCATTCACGATGGCGATTCCGCAGGACGGCCACTACACCGTGACGGCGGAGCTGGCGGCCTTTGCGACAGAGACAAAAGAGATTGAGATAGGCGGCGGCGCAACCGGCACGGAGCAGGTGGCGGAGTTTGGGCTGCAACTGGCGTCTCGCGCGCCGCAGCACGCTCCGGCACAGACGGCGGTGGCGCAGAATCACGCTCCGGGACAAGGCGCGGGCGTTCCGGCGCAGAGGCCGCAGGGGCTCGGCGGGATGGCGGGTCGCGGTGGGACCAGGGCTGGAGCGACGGGACAGGGACGCGGGTTGCAGTCGTTGAACGTGACGGGCGATAGCGAAGACCTGACCGACGTGAGCGGCGGCGGGGCGAATCTGGGTGCACAGTTGCCCACCATGGGAGGCCTTGGCGATAGCGATAGCGCCGCGTCGGACTCCGTGGCGGTGAGCGGCCAGATAGGCCAGACAAACGGACTGGCCGGATTCAGTGAAGACGAGATCAGGAACCGGATTCAGGATGCGATGATGAACGCGCAGCGGCAGGGCGTGCCGCCGGGCAGTATGAACACCGCTGTTGCAGGAGCTCTGGGCGGCATGATGGGCGGCGGCGGATTTGGCGGCCCCGGCGGCGGCGGGCCAGGAGGCGGTGGCTTCGGTGGTGGAGGATTTGGCGGCGGCGGGTTTGGTGGTCCTGGAGGAGGTGGAGGCGGCCGCGGCGGTCGAGGTGGTGGCGGAGGCCGCGGATACAATCCCGCACAGCCGCATGGAACCTTTGCCTACACGGGATCGAACAACGCGCTGAATGCGAATACCTTCTCGGTGACCGGCATTCCGACGCCGAAGCCAGACCTGAGCACTAATACGCTGATCGCCAGCTTCACGGTGTCGCCTTACGTTCCCGGACTCACGAAGCCGAATCCGCGGCAGTTTATGTTCCTCAGCGTGCAGGAAACGCGGAACACAACCCCTACGCTCTCGCAGGCGCTGGTTCCTACTGAAGCAGAGAAGCTGGGCGATCTGTCTTCGGCCGGAGCAACGGTTTATGACCCGAACACGGGCAATCCTTACGGCGCAACGAATTGCAACCCAGCACTGTTACAAATTAATCCCAACCCGACGGCCTGCATTCCCCAGAACGAAATATCCGCCGCAGGACAGGCTTTGCTGAACTACTATCCTCTGCCGAACATCACGGCAACGGGAACGCGTTACAACTACCAGACGAACCTGACAGGTTCATCGCATTCGTCGCAGATCTCGGCGCGGTATAACCGCAGCTTCGGATCGGCTCCGGCACGGGGAGGACGCGGTGGCTTCGGCGGAGGCAACTTCGGCGGAGGAGGAGCACGCGGAGGACGCACCCAGAACGCTCCGCTGGTGCTACGGCAGAGCATTGCGGAGAACTTCGCTTATTCACACTCGGCGCGCGCTTTTCCCAGCTTCTCGCCTCTGCTCGCAGGCAAGTCGGAGACCGAGGGATACAGCCTGTCGAGCATGTACACACTCAGCTATGGACGTCTCAACAATTCAGCAACGGTGTTATGGAGCCGGTCGCATTCGCTGGGCTCGAACCTCTTCACCAATTCGGCTGCGAATCCGGCCGTTGCGGCGGGAGTCTTTGTTGCAGACCCGACGGTCTATAACAACCCGTTCTACTATGGCGTGCCGTCAGTTTCAATTACCGGAGGCTATCAGGGGCTGAGTGATCAGACGCCGAGCGACTCGATTCGCCAGACGATCTCGTTCTCCGACTCTCTGAGCTACCGGTTCAAGAAACACAATATGCGGTTCGGCGTCGATGTGCGGCGTCTTCATTCCGATTCGATCGGCGGCAATGGCGTGCTGGGCTCGTTCCAGTTCTCCGGATTCGCGACAGAGAGCAAGGCGCAACAGGCTTGCGTGCCGAATCAGGACCCGACGAATCCGACCTGCACCTTTGGGGCGGAGGGCTCTGCCGTTGCCGACCTGCTGCTTGGCCTGCCACAGCAGACGACCGTTACGGCGGGATTGAACAAGACCTATCTGCGCGCCAATGTGCTGGACTGGTATGTGGACGACGACTTCCGCGTGAAGCCGAACATAACGATCCGGGCTGGGCTGCGGTGGGAGTATTTCTCGCCCTACGTGGAGAAGTACAACCGGCTGACCAACCTGGTCGAAAGCAACGACTTTGCGACGGTCACACAGGTATGCGCGACGGCCGCGGCCGGTTGCACGCAGGGCTCGCCGCGGTCGCTGGTAAACCCGGACCGGACGATGTATGCGCCGCGCTTCGGAATTGCATGGTCCCCGAAGCTCAAGTTCACCAAGCAGATGGTGGTGCGCGCAGGATACGGCATCAACTACAACACGGGTCAGTATGCCTCGTTCGCCCAATCACTGGCATACCAGCAGCCGTTTTCCATCACGCAGACGAACACGCGCAGCTCCGTAGCCAGCCCTACGACCTGCACGATGGCGAACATGACATTGGAAAACGGGTTCAACTGCTCGACGCAGACGACGCAGAGCAACTATGCGGTGAATCCGAACTATCGCCTAGGCATGGTGCAGGTCTGGAACGTCGATATCCAGAAGCAGTTGCCGATGGGGATCGTATTCAATATCGGGTACAACGGCGCCAAGGGCGGCAACCTGGACATTGTCCGCGCTCCGAACCGCAATGCACTGGGTATCGTGAACCCCGCGTATGGACAGTTCCAGTATGAGGACTCGCTGGGAGCGCAGCACTCGAACGCACTCGCGATCAACGCGCGCAAGAGGATGCAGAAGGGCATGTCGCTGCAGGCGACGTACACATACTCGCACTCGATTGACAATGCATCGTCTGTGGGCGGAAGCGCCAGCTCGATTGCGCAGAATGACAAAGATCTGGACGCCGAAAGGAGCAACTCGAGCTTCGACGTACGGCATCTGCTGCTGGGCAACTGGGTCACGGAGCTTCCGTTCGGACCGAACCGTGCCTTCTTCAACAAGGGCGGCATATGGTCCAGGATCATGGACGGATACTCGCTCTCCGGAACGTTTCAATTCGCAAGCGGAACGTTCCAGACTCCGTCTTACAGCGGAACGGCAGCGGAGATTGCGGCAGGGGCAAGCGGTTCGCTGCGGCCTGACCTGGTTCCGGGACAGAAGATCAAGGGAGCGGGCACGCTGAAGAACTGGTTCAATACGGCAGCCTTTGTTGCACCGGCGGCAGGCACGTATGGCAACGCTTCGAGGAACTCGATTGAGCTCCCGGGAACGGTGTCAGTGAATGCATCGCTATCGAGAACAGTGACGCTGGGCGATACGCGCAGCCTGGAGCTGCGAATGACGGCGGCGAATGTATTCAACACTGTGCAGTATGCGGGTGTCCAAACACAGATCAACTCGACTACGTTCGGACAGATAACATCGGCAGCAGCAATGCGCAGCTTCCAGTATGTTGCGCGGTTCCGGTTCTAAGAATGATGAGGATGGGATTGACAGGAGTGAATGCGATGACGATGACGAGTGCAGCGATACAGCGAACGGCAAGGCAGGGTCTGGCTGCGGCTCTGATAGGAATCTTGGCGGGCTCGCCTGCTGCAGGACTGGCGCAGCAGCAGGATGCGGGCGCGGCGGTGACGACCATCAAAGTGCAGACCAACATCGTTCTGACGAATGTGGTGGTTCGCGATAAGAAGACGGGCGCGGTGGTAAAGGGATTGCAGGCGAGCGACTTCACGATCGAGGAGAATGGAAAGCAGCAGAAGGTTGCCAGCTTCGACTTCCAGAGCGTCGACGAAGCCGCCGTATTGAATGAAAAGGCAACGGTGACAGGCAAAGCGACCGTCGCGCAGTTGCTGAACCAGGACAATGTGACCGATCCGAAGGACCTGCGGGACCATCGTCTGATTGTGATGTTCTTCGACCTGAGCAGTATGCAGCCGGAGGACATCGACCGCGCAGTGGAGTCGGCCAAGGAGTACATCAATAAAAAGATGCAGCCCGCCGATCTGGTGGCCGTGGCCAGCCTGGCGGACGCATTGACGCTGGACCAGGACTTTACAGCGGACAAGGATGCCCTGGTGAAGGCAGTGGGCCGGTATGACGGGAGCGAGGCTTCGGGTTTTGCCGCTGGTAACGAGGGCGGTACGACGGCCGGCACCGGCGACGACGCCTCAAGCTTTACGGCGGATGACAGCGAATACAACGCGTTGAATACAGACCGCGAGTTGTATGCGATCCGCAGCATCGCGAAGAGCCTGGAGCGTGTGGACCAGCGCAAGAGCATGTTGTACTTCAGCGGCGGGCTGACGCGGCAGGGTATTGAAAATCAGGCGAGCATGAGGGCCGCGACCAATGAAGCGGTGAAGGCGAACATGGCGATCTACGCCGTGGATTCGCGCGGACTGGAGGCGCTGCCGCCGGTAGGCAATGCCTCAACCGGAAGCCTGCGCGGGACGTCGGCGTATAGCGGCGCGGCAATGCAGGGACAGTTGAACTCGAACTTCAGCTCGCAGGAGACGCTGGGTACACTGGCCTCGGATACGGGCGGCAAGCTGTTTACCGACTCGAACGACTTTGCCCCGGCGTTCCAGCAGATTCAGCACGATACTGAGGCGTATTACATCGTTGGCTTCCGCTCGACGGATAAACGGCAAGATGGAAGCTATCGGCACCTGACGGTCAAGGTGAACCGGCCTGATCTGAAGCTGGACTATCGTCCGGGATACTATGCTCCGGCGGACTTCCAGCACCAGAAGACGGAGGATCGCGAGCAGGTGCTGAACGAGCAGATGCGCAGCGATCTGCCGGCGACCGATGTGACGATCTATCTGCAGGCGCTTTACTTCAGGCTGGCGGATAACAAGTTTTTTGTGCCGGTGTCGTTGATTGTGCCGGGCTCGCAGATTCCGTTTATCAAGAACGGCGACCGCGACAAGGCGACGATCGACATCATGGGACAGGTGAAGGACGCCCAGGGGATCATCGTCGGCAATGTGCGCGATACGGTGAAGCTGGCGCTGGACGCCTCGCAGCAGGTGCAGCGGAAGAATATCCAGTACCCGACCGGGTTTACGCTTGCTCCGGGAAGGTATCACCTGAAGTTCGTGGTGCGCGAGAACCAGACGGGCGCGATGGGCAGCTTCGAGACGGATTTGCAGGTTCCGGACATGAAGAAGACTCCGCTGAAGTTGAGCTCGATTGTGCTGGCCAGCCAGAGGATTCCGAATACGAAGAAGTCGGTGAATCCGCTGGTTCGGGACGGCGTGGAGTGGATTCCGAATGTGCCGCATGTGTTCCGGCAGGACCAGCACCTGTACTTCCTGTACGAGGTCTACGACCCGACGAAGGAAGCAGGCGCAGTGGAACCGGCAAACTCTCCGGGGCTGACCCGGCGTGAGGGCGGGCCGGTGAAGGTGCTGACCAGTATTCAATTTATGAGCGGTGGAGTGAAGGTGTATGAGACGCCGCTGGTTGAGGCGGATGCGATCAATACGCCGGACCGCGGGGCGGTGGCGTTCCAGTTCGATGTGCCGCTTACGCAGTTGAAGCCGGGAACTTATGTTTGCCAGGTGAACGTGATCGACGATGCGGGTGGAAGCTTCAGCTTCCCGCGTATGGCGATGCGGGTGCAGCCGGGCGCGGCCGTTCCGGCTACTCCTACGGCTCCGGCGGCGGGGGCTTCGGGCACAGGAACCTCGATGAAGTAAGTGGTTGTTTATGTTGATGTTACGTGGCGTGTACCTGCCTGGGTGCACGCCACGTTTATTTGTAGGGGCAGTGGCGGCAGCCGGAGTTACAGCAGTAGCCTCGCTTCAGGTGGTAGGTTGCGGTGAAGACTAAATATGGGCCTTCGTAATAAAAATCTTCGGGGGTCAGCTCGGGCTCTAATTCGTTGGAAGCCTCATTTTGGGCTGTTTTTTGCTGGTTGGGTGGCTGGTCGGACATGGTCAGAACAAGGGTAAATGTGTGGTGGCTGGCTGAGTGATGTGCATGGATGGAAGGACGGTAGCGGGGAGGGTCTCGGATTCGGAGGCGTCGACGTGCAGGATGCCGTTGCGATAGAGGACCTGTTTGCCGGGGACGGAGGGAATGCGCTCTCCGGGGATGATGACTCCAACGAGATTTGCGGGGTCAGCGGCGGAGACCGGAATGATGGCGGAGCAATCGCGGCTGCGCGAGGCGCGGAGGGACTCGGCGGCTTCGGGAAGGGCGTACTGCTCGCCGCTGAAGCCGGAGACAAAGCGGCCGCCGCGGAGCTCGCCACGGGCTTCGAGACGGCGAAGGATGCCGAGGAGGTCGCGCCATTTGGGGGCGTTGGACTCGCGGGTGAGGAGGTCGCGAAAGAGGACACCGTAGCGGGCGAGGAGCTGGCGGGCGCAGGATTCTAACGCGGCGTCAGTGCGGCGGGCCTGCTCGATGGCGGCCTGACAGAGCTGGGATTCGTGCTCTTTTGCCGTTGCCGGTAGATCGGGCGCCAGGAGCGGATCTTCCGTGAGGAGCGACCAGCGGCCGGAGTTGCTGCGGAGGGGGCGGCGCGGCTCAGATGCGGGTTTGCGGCGCGGGTCCATGCAGGCGCGGAGCTGGTCGAAGCCGTCGGCAGAGGCGAGGCCAGCGGTGGCCAACTCCCAGAGGGCTTGCTGGGTCTGCTGGCGGGTGAGACCGGCGATGCGCTGAATGTCGTTGGCGAAGCAGGCTCCTCGCTGCTGGAGGAGGGTTCGGAGCTGGAGGGCCTGGGAGCTTAGGGCGATGCTTAGTTTCTCTTCTTCTACGGAGTGCTGGGCGAGGGCGTGGGGGAGCCAGTCGGCGGTGTCGCGGATGTAGAAGGTGATGGGGGCGGCGCTGGTGGGGATGACGCGGCGGGGGGCGGAGCCGTCGCCCGCAGCCCATGCCGGGTGGGGCGAGATGCGGCCCCAGCCTACGGCTCCGGAAAGGCAGAGGGCATCTAGCCAGCGGGGGGCGTAGTTGGCGAGGCGGGCGGGAAGGAGGGTGCGCTCCCACTCAACGGCGGGAGCTTCGAAGCCTTCGAGCTGACGGAGGGCTTGAAAGAGACCTTCTTCGCCGGTGAGCTGGGTCTGCGGGGCGAGGTGCTGCCATTGCAGGAGCCAGCGCATGTAGACGGCTGGCGGCACGGCCTCGATCTGTTTGCGGAGCACGGCCATGGTGCGGCGGTGGATGCGCTGGAGGATGCGACGCTCGCACCACTCGATCTCGTGGTCTTCTGTTGTGGCGGGGTATTCGAAGGCTCCGCGCATGAGGATGCCTTGCATCTCCATAGCTAGAAAAGCCTGAAAGATAGAGGTTGTATCGAGGTTCAGGGTTTGGGCCAGCGCGTTGGTGGTGGTGGGGCCGGATATTTGTAACCATCCCTGCACTATTTTTCGGACGGCTTCTTCTTTTGTAACCTCTGTGGTTCCTTGATTGAGAGAGAGGAGGGACGTTTCGGACGAAATACGGGGGTCTCTCCGCTCCGGCTGCGGCTCCGGTCGAGATGACGTGTTTATCGGGGCGAACGAAGAGCAGAGAGAGGTAATGTATGGAAGGCGCTCGGTGGATACCCAGTATTCTGCGCCGTTGAAGAGGATGGTTTGGGCCCTGTTTTTCAGGGCGAGGCGATCGTAGAAAGTCCGCCAATGGCGCGCCTCTTCCCTTTCGAGAAAGCTCAGGGGCAGCAGGATGAGGGATTTCAGCAGGTCGTCGAGCTCGTGCTCGTCGCGGAGGTCGGGCTGGATTTCTTTGCGGATGGCTTGAATGGCTGCTGGGTCTAGCTTGCCGGGTTCTTCGGGGAGGTTGCGGCCCAGTGTGGTGGCTCGGGCGCGGCGCTCTTCCAGTCCGGCCTCATCGAGGAAGGCGTAGGGGTTGGCGTTGAGGAGCTCGTGGGCGAAGACGGAGGGTGTGGGAGTGTCTACGGCGAGGCAGCGGATGGAGCCGATGTGGATGCCGCGGAGAAGCTCGATGAGACCTTCGAGGTCCATAGCTTCGTGGAGGGTGTCCTGCATGACCTCGTTGACGAGGGGGTGGTCGGGGATCTGGATGTCGCCTTCGATATTTTCGAAGCAGGCTGCGGCCTGGGGAAATACGGAGGCCATGAGGTCTTCGGAGCGGGTGCGCTGAATCTGCGGGGCGACTCGCTTGCCCATGGAGAAGCGAAGAAGCTGGAGGCTGCGCGAGGCGGCCCAGCGCCAGCGGTTCTTGAAGATGGGCGAGGCGATGGAGGCTTGTTCGAGGAGGTCTTTGGCGGTGTGTTCGGTGAGGAAGTGAAAGACATCGTGGAGCGGGAAGCTGTGCTGCTCGGCGAGGGAGATGTTGATGCCGTTGTCGGTGGCGGCGGC
>JAATEV010000069.1 GCA_015655585.1 Terriglobales bacterium
CCGCCTCCGGTCGAGATGACGTGCTTTTTTAGGAGGCCAGGCATCTGGTGCACCTGCTACGAAAGTTGTTGATAGTGGATGTGGGGGTGACAATTGTTTCTATGAATGTGAATTTTGCGGAGCGGGCGCATAACCATAACTGGAAGCTCGACCCGATTGTGCGGTCGCTGCTGGATACGGACTTTTACAAGCTGCTGATGCTGCAGTTTATCTGGAAGAACTTCCCTGGAGTGCATGTAACTTCGGAGGTTACAAACAGGACGGTGGGGGTGCGGCTGGCGGAGCATATCTCGATCCATACTTTGGTGGAGCAGATGGAGCATGTGCGGGAGCTGAAGTTTCGGCGGTCGGAGCTGATATGGCTGGCGGGCAATACGTTCTATGGGACGCGGAGCATCTTCGAGCCGGAGTTTCTGGAGTGGCTGGAGAGGGATTTTCGGCTTTCGGATTATGAATTGACGGAGAAGGATGGGCAGCTAGTACTGCGGTTCAGCGGGTTGTGGACGGCGGTGACGATGTGGGAGGTGTATGCGTTGGCTCTGGTGAGCGAGATGAAGACGCGCGCGGCGCTGGCGGAGATGAATGAGCTGGAACTGGACGTGTTGTATGCGCGGGCGAAGACGAAGCTTTGGGAGAAGATGGAACGGTTGAAGGCTGTGCCGGAGGTGAGGATCTCGGAGTTTGGGACGAGACGGAGGCATAGCTTTCTGTGGCAGGAGTATGTGGTGCAGGTGATGCGGGCGGCGTTGGGGAAGAGCCTGTCGGGTACGTCGAATACGTTTCTGGCTTATAAGCATGACCTGGAGGCGATGGGTACGAATGCGCATGAGCTGCCGATGGCGTTGGCGGCGCTGGCGAAGGACGATGAGGAGTTGCGGGAGTCGCAGTATCGCGTGCTGGAGCTTTGGCAGAAGAGCTATGGCGGCGAGTTGCTGATTATGCTGCCGGATACGTTTGGGACGACGCAGTTTCTGGAGGGGGCTCCTGACTGGGTGGCGGACTGGACGGGGCAGAGATGCGACAGCAAAGATCCGCTGGTGGCGGGGGATGAGTATATTGCGTGGCTGCTGCGGCGGGGGCGGGACGCGGCCAGGAAGCGGTTTATCGCTTCGGATGGGCTGGATGTGGACGATATTTTGCGGTTACAGGCTTATTTTCAGGGGAGGATACGGTTCAGCGCGGGGTGGGGGACTCTGCTGACGAATGATTTTCGCGGGTGCCATCCGCGGGGAGAGAACTCGCTGGACCCGATCAGTTTGGTTTGCAAGCTGATGACGGTGGAAGGGAGAGCGGCGGTGAAGCTCTCGGACAATGCGCGGAAGGCTACGGGGGATGCGGGGGAGATTGCGCGGTATCGGCGGGTGTTTGGGAGTGGGGCGGTGGAGGGGGCGGTTGTAACGGTTTAAGACGATAGGGCTGGGTATACTTTTCGCATGAAGAGATGGATGGGTGTGGTGCGGGTTGCGGCGGCTGGCGTTCTGCTGCCGGTGATGCTGGTGCAACAGAGCTTTGGCTGGGGCGCGGATGGGCACAAGATGATTAATCGGCTGGCCGGGCTGGCTCTGCCGAAGGACGTGCCGGAGTTTCTGCGGTCTCCGCAGGCGGTGGACGCGCTGGAGTATTACGGGCCGGAGCCGGATCGGTGGAAGGAGCCTACGGAGCCGGAGCTGAATGCGGCTCAGTCGCCGGAGCACTTTATTGATCTGGAGAATGCGGACGTGATCGGCACGCTGCCGCGGAAGCGGTATGACTATGTGCGGGCGCTGGCGTTTGCGCAGAAGGCGCATCCTGAGCTGGCGTTGACGCCGGAGAAGGTGGGTTTGCAGCCGTATGTGACGGAGGAGGTCTGGGAGCGGCTGAAGAGCGCGATGCGCGACTACAGGAAGCTGAAGGACGAGCACAAGGACACGAAGCCTTCGGAGGCGGAGATTGTGTTTCTGGCGGGGTGGCTGGGGCACTATGTTGCGGACGGCTCACAGCCGCTGCATACGACGATTCAGTACAACGGGTGGACGGGGCCGAATCCGAATGGTTATACGACGGAACATAAGATTCATGCCCAGTTCGAATCCACGTTTATTACGGAGAACATCAAGGCGACGGAGGTGGCTCCGCTGATTGGGGCTGCGCCGGTGGTGATTGGAGATATCTTTACCGACTACATGGCTTATCTGCGGCATACGAATTCACTGGTGGAGAAGACGTATCAACTGGAGAAGACGGGGGCGTTTGTGGGTGCGGGGACTCCATCGGGCAGGGAGTTTGCCAAGGAGAGGCTGGCGGCGGGCGCTACGGAGCTGCGTGACCTGATCTATTCGGCGTGGGTGAAGAGTGCGGAGCCGGTGCCTCCGCATCGGTGGACGGATTAGGATTGGTTTTCCGGCGTGGATGATTCGGGGATGATCGGGTATTGGTGATGCTCGATGCGCTTGAGGAGCTTGCTCAGGACGTGCTTGAGGATGAGGGCGAGGATAGGGGTAGCGATGGCGGCAAGGACGCTCCAGACGATGAGGGCGTGCCACTCCCAGAGCCAGAGGGTGCGGGTGAGTTGGAGGGGCGAGGTGCGGGCGGCGACGAGAAGCTGCGCGGGTGAGAGCGGGATGGGTTGCGAGCCGAAGATGCGGCTCCCAAGACGAAGGAACGGGATGAGGAGAAGGATTTGGAGAGGATATACGGCGTAGTTGCCTAGCTGCGAGGCCGCGACATTGAGCCGGAAGACGAAGGCGGCGAGGAAGCAGAGTGTGGTGGAGGTGCCGAGGATGGGGTTGATTCCGAGGGCGACGCCGGTGGCGATGCTCCAGGCTAGTTTTTCGGGCGTGGCTCCCATGCGAAGCAGGGCGAGGATGGGAAGGACGATACGGCGATAGAGCCAGTTGTGATGCGGCGGGGATTGCGGATGTTCGCTGGAGATTTGAGAAGAGGAGAGCACTTGCTACAGGATAGACTGCGGATGTTCGAGAGCGCTAAGGCCGAGGGTGGGACGCGGTGAACTTTTTTCGCGCTGTGGGTCGAGGCTTGGTGGTGGTGGCGATTATTGCCGCGGGATGCATTGAGTTGATGGTGCGGCGGCCCAAGACGCGGATGGAGCGGGCGGAGTGGCTGAACCGGGTGTGCAGGCGGGCGATTCGGCTGCTTGGAGTGGAGGTGCGGGTGGAAGGACGGTTTCCGGAGAGCGGGGCGCTGATCTCGAACCACCTGAGCTATGCGGACATAGTGGTGCTGGCTTCGCTGCATCCCTGCGTGTTTGTGTCGAAGGTGGAGATTGCGTCGTGGCCAGTGGTGGGGTGGATGACGACGATGGCGGGGACGGTGTATGTGGCGCGGGGGCATGGCGGCTCGGCTATGAAGGCGAGGGCGGGAATGCAGGCGGCGCTGGATGCGAAGGTGCCGGTGGTGTTCTTTCCTGAGGGGACGACGAGCAATGGAAGCGGGTTGCTGAAGTTTCATAGCGGGCTGCTGGGGCAGGTGATGGAGGGCGGCGCCGCGGTGAGGGTGGCGTTTCTTCGCTACAGCCTGACGGCGGATAACGGGCCGGGAGTGAGCGTGTCGGAGGACGTCTGCTGGGGCGATCGCGGGATGGGGGAGCATGTCTTTAAATTTCTGGGGCTGCGCGGGGTGTGCGCTACGGTGAGGTTCGCTGAGGAGCCGATTGCGTTTTCGCGGGTGGGGCTGCATCGCAAGGAGGCGGCGGTGGAGGCGAGGGCCGCTATGGCGGCTCTGGGCGGGGTGGCGATAGAGATGGATGTTCCAGCAAATACGCGTTGAGCGGGGACGATGAACGATGCGTGAACCGGTGTTTCCTGAAGAGGGGGAAGGGGTTGCCGGGTTCTGTGAAAGGAAAACGGTGCAGTTGTGAATGGATGGGGAAGTTGCACCGTTTTTTGTTCAACGAATGTTCACTTGACGTGAACATTCCGTAACAGAAATTCACGCAGAATGGCATCGCAAGCTGTTTTTACTCGTCCGCCCAAGGAGAGCCATGCTCACCGTCACCGAGTTCCACCCCGTTGCACTTTTGCCCAGCCGCTCTGTTGTTCCGCAGCTTCCTTCTAAAAAAGATATTCGGCTGGAGGCGGGGAATTATGTTGTTCGCCTGGCGTTGACGGAGGCGGAGCGGATGGCGGCGTACCGTCTGCGGTTTGTGGTCTTCAACCTGGAGATGAACGAGGGTCTGGAGTCGGCGTATGCGGATGGGTACGACAAGGACCACTTCGACGATGTTTGCGACCACATGATTGTGCAGGACAGGACGACGAGCGCGGTGGTGGGGACGTACCGGATGCAGATGGGCGATGTGGCCGGACAATACTTTGGCTACTACAGCGAGCAGGAGTTCGGCTTTGCTCCGTATGAGGCGATGCGGCCGCAGATTGTGGAGCTGGGACGGGCGTGCATCCATCGCGGGCATCGGTCGCCGGAGGTTCTGCACCTGCTATGGCGCGGGATTGCGCGGTATGCGCTGGTGAACGGCGGACGGTACATGATGGGATGCTGCTCGCTGACCTCGCAGGACGAAAATGAGGGCTATGCGGTGTTCGAGTCGCTGCGGAGCTGCATGGTGGAGCCGGAGCTGCTGACGAAGGCGACGCCGGCGTATGTGATGGAACGTCCGGAGACGGTGAGCTCGGAGATGCGGGCGCCGAAGCTGCTGCGGGCTTACCTGACGATTGGCGCGAAGATATGCAGCGAGCCGGCGATTGACCGGGACTTCAAGACGATCGACTTTCTGACGCTGCTGGACTTGCAGACGCTGCATCCGCGGGTGGCGAAACGATTCCTTGAGGGCTGCTGATGGAGGCTGCTGCGCAGAGGCTGTTGGCAGGGCATCGTTTTTTGCGGTCGCTGACGCGGAGCCTTTGGTTTGTGGCGGTGCTGCTGGCGTCGGCGGTGGATTGCATGGTGCGGCGTCCTGAGCAGGGGGCCGAGGGTGCGGTGTGGATGCATAAGTGGTGCCGCCGGTTTGCGTGGGCGCTGGGGCTGAAGTGCGGGGTGACGGGTGTGCCGCCGGAGAGTGGGGCGGTGGTGTCGAACCACCTGAGCTATCTGGATATTCTGCTGCTGGGTTCGGTGAGGCCGTTCATTATGGTGGCCAAGACCGAGGTGCGGGAGTGGCCGCTGATTGGCTGGTTGACGATGCGGGCGGGAACGATCTATGTGAAGCGCGGAGGCGGGCCTGCGACGTATCCGGCGGTGAATGCGGCGATGGCGGAGGCTTACAGCACCGGCTTGCCGGTGTTGTTCTTTCCGGAGGGAACGACGACGAATGGAATCGAGATTCTGCCGTTCCGGCGCGGGTTGTTTCACTCGGTGCTGAACAATGCGGTGCCGTTGCGGACGGCGGCGATGCGGTACTCGCTGGAGCGTCATGCTCTGAACGGAGATGCAAGCGTTGAAGACCACGTGTGCTGGTGGGGGGATATGGACTTTGCTACGCATATCTTCCGATTTCTGGCGCTGAAGGGCGTGCGGATGGAGATCGCCTTTGGCGATGAGGTGCTGGAGCGGGCGGACCGGTTTGCGCTCTCGGAGACGGCCCGGGAGAGCGTGGTGGAGATGTATGAAGGGCTGGCTGAACGAGCGGGGACGGCCGCTGAGTGGGAGCGCGAGGGGCAGTTGGCGGAGGCTCTTTAAGAGACGCCGGTTTTGTAATTGGTCAGGTTACAAAATTAGTTTTGCTTTGCTATGCGCGGGATGAGGGCGGTCAGCAGAGAGGCTAGTTGCTTTTCGGTCTGCTTGCCGGTCTCGATGACCTCTTCGTGGTTGATGGTTTGCTCGGACTCTTCTGCTCCGGCGGGGGTGACTCCGGCGGCCATGTTGGTGACGAGGGAGAGGCCGAGGACCTCGATATTCATGTGGCGGGCGGCTATGACCTCGTGGACGGTGGACATGCCGACGAGATCGGCTCCGAGGGTGCGGAAGGCGCGGATTTCGGCGGGGGTCTCGAAGCTAGGGCCGAGGACGGCGAGGTAGACGCCTTCGGTGAGGAGGAATTCGTGGCGGGCGGCTTCTTCGATGGCGAGGCCGCGCAGGCGGCGACTGTAGGCGGCGGACATGTCGAAGAAACGCTGGCCGAAGCGGGGTTCGTTGGGGCCGAGGGCGGCGTTGATGCCGGTGAAGTTGATGTGGTCGGAGATGGCGACGAGGACGCCGGGGTTGAGATGCGGGCTGATGGCTCCGGCGGCGTTGGTGACGATGAGGGTCTTGCAGCCGAGGAGACCGAGGACGCGGGTGGGGAAGATGACGTCGGCGGGGGAGTGGCCCTCGTAGAGATGGGCGCGGCCCTGGAGGACGGCTACGGGGACTCCGGCGATGTGGCCGAGAACGAGATGGCCGGAGTGGCCTTCTACGGTGGATTTTGGGAAGTGGGGAATGTCGGCGTAGGGGATGCGGATGGGGGATTCGACGTGGGAGGCGAAGTGGCCGAGGCCGGAGCCGAGGATGATGCCGATGGCTGGGGTGATGTCAGCGTAGGTACGGATGTGGTCGGCGGCGGATTGGGCCTTTGCGTAGTGATCGGTCATTGGTTTGGGGTTCTCTTGCTTGCATGATACGGGATTGAGTTGGAGAGACGGGAAATGGCTGGAACGACTGCTTTTGTTTATTGAATTGGTTCGAGTTGGGTGAATTTAGCGGTAAATTCAAAGGAAGTTGATCTGCCATGCAGGGCTTGAGGATCATGCTGCGCTAAGGGCCGGAGTGTGCCCGCGATCCGTGGAGGCGAGTGGATGGGGTTTGAACTGACGATTGTGGTTCCTGCTAAGAATGAAATTGAGATGCTGCCTAGATTGCTGGAGTCGTTGTGCAGGCAGGACTATGTGGGGATGAGGGAGACGCGGATACTGATCGCGGATGCGGGTTCGACGGATGGGACGGTAGAAGCGGCGCTCCGGTTCAGGGACCGGTTGCAGATTGAGATTGTACCGGGCGGGCTGCCTTCGGTGGGGCGGAACGCGGGCGCGAAGCTGGCTACGACGAAGTATGTCCTGTTTATGGATGCGGATGTGGAGATTCCCGAGCCTACGCTGCTGCGGCGGGCTCTGTGGAGGATGGAGCGGAGAGGGCTGCATCTTTGCACGACGAACATTGCTTGCCGTGAGGGGAGCTTCTTTGACGATGTGCTATATGCGGGGAATAACTTCATGCAGCGGGTGGGGTCGTTTATGAAGCCGTTCGCTACGGGGATGTTCATGCTGTTCGACCGCGAGGTGTTCTGGAAGCTGGGCGGGTTCAACGAAAAGGCCCTGTTTGCGGAGGATTATCTGCTGTCGAAGGATGTGGCGCGGTTGCGGTTTCGGATTGTGCGCGGGCGCGTGCTGACTACGAACCGGAGGTTCCAGAAGCTGGGACATGGACGGATGATCTGGATGTTCTTCAAGACCATGATGCATACGTGGGATGAAGAGTATTTTCTGGAGGACCAGGGGTATTGGGGTGAGGCTGGTTAGTCTTCGGGTTGGATCAGGCCTGCCTTGGCTATGGTGGCGGCGTCGAGGGCTATGAAGAGGCCCTGAGCCTTGGCCAGGACTTTGCCCTCGGCGTTCTGTAGCTCGGCTTCGTGGAAGAGCTTGCGGCCTTCTCGGCGGATGTGGCGGCCTATGAGGGTGAGGGGCTGGTGGAGCGGGGATGGGTGCAGGTAGTCGATGTTCATGTTGCGGGTGACGGCGAGGAGGCCGAGGGGGCGATCGAGCTTGCTCATGGCCTCGTCGAGCAGGGTGGCGATGATGCCGCCGTGGATGAAGCCGCGAGGGCCCTCGTGGATGCGGGTGAGGTTGATGGGGGCCGTGGCGGTGATGGTGTCGTTTTCGGCGTGGATGGTGAAGGTGAGGTGGAGGCCCTGGGGGTTGGCGTGGCCGCAGCCGAAGCAGTGGCTGGTGAGCTCGTCGATGGTGGGGATGGGAACAGAGGGGGTGGTCATGACTCGATGCATCCATGATAGATGGTGATTCAGGAGGCCCGGCAGATCTCGAGGATGCCGGGGCCAAATTTCTCGATTTTTTCGAGGCCGAGGCCCTGGATGGATCTCAGGTCGGTGAGGGTTTGGGGGTGGGCCTGGGCTATGTTGTGCAGGGTGCTGGTGGCGAGGACGAAGAAGAGTGGGAGGTTGAGGCGCTCGGACTCTGATTTGCGCCAGTTCTGGAGGCGGTCGTAGAGGGCTTGCTGCTCGGGGGTGAGGGGTTTGGTGGTGGCGGCCTGGGAGCGGGGGGCGGCGACTGCGGCGTTGATGGTGATGTGGCTGGCGGCTCCTTGTCCGGGGGCGTTCAGGGAGGCGGGCAGGGGGCGCTGGTGTTCGGCGCGCTCTCGGCTGCGCTCGGGAGCGGGACGGGAGGATTGAGGGAGCGTGGGTTTGGAGGAGGTTTCCTTTGTGGCGGTTTTCTGTGTGAGTTTGATTGGCTGCTTGTTGTTTGTGGGTGAGACGGATTCGGCTCGGCAGATGGCTATGAGGTCGGCTCCGAAGCGGTCTTCTTTGTCCTGGCCTATGCCGTTGACGGTGCGAAGCTCGGCGAGGGTTTTAGGGGCGGCTATGACCAGGTTATGGAGAACGGAGTCTCCGAAGACTATGAAGGCGGGTTTGCGGGTTTTCTCGGCCTCGGCTTTGCGCCAGGTTCGGAGAGCGGCTTCGAGATTTTTCTGTTCGGGGGTGTAGGTGGCGGTGGTGGCTTCGCGTTCTGATTTAGCGGCGGCTTTGGTGGGTCTTGTGCCTACGGAACTGCGGGAGGATTTGCCGCGGGAGCTTGTGGATGTTGCGGCGGTGTCTTTGAGGAGCAGGTCGGGTGGCAGGGGGCCGGTGAGTGTGCGGCCTTCGTGGGTGAGGGAGACCTTTTTGAAGGTGATGAGGTTGCCTTCGGGGTTGGTCCACTGGTCGGTGGCGATGGTGATGAGACCGGCTCGGGTGAGGGCGTCCAGGAGGTGGTCGAAGACCTTGCGGTTGGTGGCTTCGGTGTTGCGGAGGGCTCCGGTGGAGAGCTCGGTGTGGAGGCGGCCGGTGGCTCGGGTCTGGTTGGGGGCTTCGTCGAGGGCGTCGAGGATGGCTCGGAGGCTGCGCTCCTCTTCGCGGTTGGGGACGCGGAAGGTTTGCGCGGTGGATTGAGTGGGGGCGCAGAAGTCGCACTGGCCACAGGGCCGGAGACCGTCCTCGGTGTCACCGAAGTGCTGGATGAGGGCGGTCATGCGGCATTGGGGGGCCTCGGCGAAGCGCATCATGAGATAGATCTGCTCGCGGCGCAGGGAGATTTGCTGGTCGTAGCCTTTGCGCCAGGCGGTGGAGGCGGATTCTGCGGCGCGGACGTTTCCGGCCATGTCGATGGTGGCCGCGCCCTGGGCCACGAGTTTTTCTACGGCCTTGTCGAAGGTCTCGGTGTCCATCTTGAGGCGTTGACGCAGGAGGTCGGGCATCTGAAATTCGGGGGTGAGGAGAGCGGCTACACGGGTGAGCTCGGTGATGGCGGGATAGTCGCGCTCAAGGAAGAAGTCGTGCATCTTGCGGTCGGCGAAGGAGTGGAGGAGGACGGTGCGGGAGG
>JAATEV010000122.1 GCA_015655585.1 Terriglobales bacterium
ACGGCAATAGATTAGTCGCTTCGCCCTTCGGGCTTTGCTCCGGCCTCCGGCAGAGCGGTGGTCGCTTCGCGACGGCTTTTGACGCCGGGCTGAAGCCCGGCTCTATCTCAAAGGCAAAGGCAAAGGCAAAGGCAAAGGCAAAGGCAAAGGCAAAGGCAAAGGCAAAGGCAAAGGCAAAGGCTTATGGGCTTGGGTGGGGCATGGGTAGAGAAGCGGGTTTCTCCGCTTCGCAGCGCGATGAAGCCGCGCTGCTTCGGTCGAAATGCCGAGTGTTGGTGGCTGGTTGGGGGAAGGCAACTGCAACGACAAAGGCAAGTGCAACTGCAACGACAACTGCAACAACACAGCAACTGCGACGGCAAACAGCAATTGCAAACAGCACAGCAACTGCTATGGCAAACTGCGGCGGAACCGAGGTCTTGATGCTTCAGGGTTAGAGTATGTGGCGGCGGATAAGGTCTAAGGCGTGCTGGCTGGCCCACCAGCGGATGCGGTCTCGGTCGCCGGTCAGGTTTAGTTCGGTGACGTGGGTGTTGGTGGGGGTGGCCAGTCCTATGTAGACGAGGCCTATGGGTTTGTTGGCGTCGGGGCCGGGTTCTCCGGGGCCGGGACCGGCTATGCCGGTGATGGAGATGGCGAGCGAGGCATGGGTGCGGGCGAGGGTGCCTTTGGCCAGGGCGTGGGCCACTTCGGCGGAGACGGGGCCGTGGGTGGTGATGAGGTCTTCGGGGACTCCGGCGAAGGTGGTTTTGAGGGCGTCGCTGTAGACTACGGCTCCGCCTAGGAAGTAGCGCGAGCTGCCGGGGATGGCGGTGAGTCGCTGGGCGAGAAGGCCGCCGGTGCAGCTCTCGGCGGTGGCGAGGGTGAGGTTGCGGAGGCCGAGGTTGAGGAGCACGACTTCTTCGAGGGATTCGCCGTGCGAGGAGAAGAGGGTGTCTTCCATCTCGGCTTCGATGCGGGTGGTGAGCTCGTCGATGCGCTGGTCGGCCTCGGCCTGGGTGGGCTTGGCGCAGACGAAGTGGAGCTGGATCTCGGCGGTGCCGGAGAGGATGGTGGTCTCGACGTCTGGGTATTGCAGGTAGATGGGGGAGGTGCGGGCGTCGACCTGCGACTCGGGGATGAGGGCCATGCGGAGGAGTCGGCGGGAGAGATGGCGCGGCGGCAGAGACTGGGCGAGGAGCGGGACGCACTGGTTGGTGAAGAGGGGCTTGAGCTCCTTGGGCGGGCCGGGCAGGAGGATGATGATCTTGCGGTGGTTGTCTACTACGGTGTCGATGAACTGGCCGGGGGCGCTGCCGTTGTGGTTGGGCAGGATGGTGGCTCCGGCGACGATCTCGGCCTGTTTGGCGTTGTTGGGCGGCATGGTCATGCGGCGGGCGGCGAAGCGTTTGTAGAGCTCGGTGAGTAGGGTGGGGTCGCGGTGGATCTCGACGCCTAGGGCCGTGGCTACGGCTTCGCGGGTGAGGTCGTCTTCGGTGGGGCCGAGGCCGCCGGTGAGGAGGACGATATCGGCGCGGGAGATGGCGATGCGGGCGGCGGAGGTGAGGTGGGCGAGGTTGTCGCCGACGATGGTCTTGAAGGCGACCTGGACGCCGAGATCGTTGAGACCGGAGGTGAGGAAGAGGGAGTTGGTGTCCTGCCGGGTGGGAGTGAGCATCTCGGAGCCGGCGGCGATGATTTCAGCGATCATGAGTGGTTTTTGGATGCGATGGACTGCGTTCTATGTGCAGATTCATCATAGCGGGTTCGATCTGGTTATTTCGATGCCGCTTAGTAGAGATGCTGGCTCTGGATGAAGGTCTCGGGTGTGCCGTCGGCGGGGTTGACGAAGGTGATGTCGGAGGGGTCGCGGCGCGGGGTATCGACGGCGAGGACGATGAAGGGCTCTTCGAGGATCTCGGGGATGCCGTGGATGGTGCTCTGCTTGAAGAAGACGAGCTGGCCGGGGCCTAGCTCGATGGGGGCGTTGTCTTCGAGGAAGAAGCGGGCGCGGCCGGAGAGGACGGTGAGGTACTCGTCACAGGTCTTGTGGAAGTGGGCGGGGACGGGCTTGTAGACGCGGAAGACGCGAGCGCTGGCGTGGGGCTCATCGGTGAGGCGGGTGTCGATGAGCATGGTGTCAGCGGTGGCGGGGAAGTTAGCGGCTATGGCGCGGAGGTTGAAGACGGCGGAGGTAGTGTTGTCGGCCATTTTTTGAATGTCCATTGAGCCTGAGCACAGCCTGCCCGGGGTGGATGCAGGCTGTGCTTATTTGGTGTTCAGGAAGCCGAGCAGGTTGTTGATGTCATCTGCGGAGAGCTTGTCCGCGAACGACGGCATGGGCGGCTTGCCTGTGGGGATGCCGGTCGTGACCACGCCGCGGATGCGGTCCTCGCCCACCTTGTCCACGATGCCGATCAGCGCGGGGATCACGGGAGGCATACCGGCGCGCGTGGGCTGATGGCAGATGGAGCAGTTCTTCAGGTAGATGGCCTGCCCGGCGGCGACGTCGCGCTTGGGAGAGGTGTGGACCGGCTTGGGAGTGTCGGCTTCGCTTGTTGCTGCGGCTGGGGTGTGCTCGGCGGCAGCGGCTTGCTTGGTGGTGGAAGAAGCGGTGGCGGCTGTGGTCGCCGGAGGCTGGGTGGTGGTGGTGGAGCTTGCCGTCTGGGGTGTTGTGATGGGTGTCGCGGCTGGTGCGGTCTGAGGAGCAGTTTGGGGCGCAGTCTGGAGTGCGGTCCAGGGTTTGGTGAAGCTGTCGGGGAGACCTTCGCGGGCGGCGATGTCCTTCAGCTTTTCGACCCTGGTGCCTGCGGGGATGTCGGCGCGGGTGGCGTGCTGGCTCAGTTGCAGGGCGCGGATGTAAGCGGCGACGGCCCAGCGGTCTTCCGGCGTGAGCTGCTGGGAGTAGTCCGGCATGGTTCCGAGGCCGTTGGTCATTACGGCGAAGAAGTGGCCGAGCGGTGCGGACTCAAGGCGCAGCGTGTGGAAGTCGGCGGCCGGGTAGTAGCCGCGCTGGACGATCATGCCGATGCCGTTGCCGACGCGGGAGTGGCAGGGGGTGCAGTAGATGTTGTACCGCTCCTGACCGCGGGCGAGGACGTCAGCCGTCGCGGCGAAGGGCATCATGTCGCCTTCTTTGCCGTCGATCATGCCGGTATGCAGATAGCTGGCCGGGTCGCCCTGCGACCGTGCGACCGTGCCGGTGACCTGCGGGCGGATCGAGCGACCGTCGGCGTAGAACGTAGTGCCACGCTGGGGGAAGAACTTCGGCTGATCGTGCATGTCCTGGCGGCAACCGGTTGTGGTGAGTACGATCAGCAGTCCTGCTAAGCTCAGTGCGTTGAGCAGAATACGGCTCTGAATTTTGAAACCACCCCTCATGCCTGCCCCTGCTCCAGTGATTGATCTTCGTGTCCTGATTGTAATTCAGGATGACAAGTTGATTGGGGAAGGTGAGTCAGTAGACTCGGCGGCCTTCTATGTCGAGGGAGACGTGGTAAAGGGCGTCGCGGGTGGCGAGAGCGGCGCAGCCATCTTCCAAGAAGGCGAGGCCTACGAGGTTGTTGCCGGAGATGGCCAGCGAGGCCTGATGGTGAGGGTCGATGCGGATAATGCCGCGCTGGCCGTGGAGGCTGGCGGCAACGTAGAGATTGTCGTCTACGTCGAAGGCCATGCCCTGGGCTCGGCCTAGTCCCTGGAAGAAGACGGTGGTGTTGCCGTCGCGGTCGATGGCGTAGATGGCTTGATTGGAGCTGGTGGTGGGGCCGGTGACGAAGAGCGTACCCGCGTCGTTGAAGGCGAGATGGTAGGCGGCGATGGAGGGTTCGAGGGTGGCGAAGACGAAGATTTCGCCACTGGCTCCGGAGGCGCTGCCGGGAGCGATCTTAAAGATGGTGCCGGAGCGGTCGCCAACGAAGAGGCTGCCGTCGCGGTCGAAGGCGATGCCGGTGGCGACGCCCATGCCTTCGGCGTAGGTGGTGACGATGCCCTCGGGGGAGATGCGGTAGATGGTGCCTTCGGCGCGGGAGCTGGTGTAGAGGTGGCCGTCGGGGCCGAAGGCCAGGCCGGTGGCGTTGAGGAGATCGCGGACGAAGGGACGGATTTGGAAGTCGCGCTGGATCTGGAAGATGGCTACGGGGACGGACTGGCCGCGGGAGCCGGAGACGGTGGCGTAGACGTTGCCGTCGGCGTCGACGGCGGGGTTGGAGACGGGGTGGAGGTTTTCGGCCATAGGGACGGCGATGCGGAGGTCGAGGGCGTTGCTGGAGGAGCCTTCGCGGTGGAGGACCAACTCGCCGCTGATGGTACCTTCGGGGACCTCGATGGTGGCGCGGGTGGAGCGGCTGAGGATGACGGGAGAGGCGACGTCGCCGATGGTGGCTCGGGGGATGTGGGAGCCGTGGGGGGAGAGATGCGAGCCGTAGACCTCGATCTCGCCGCCGGGCATGGCGGCCAGAGGAGAGACGCTGATGAGCTGGGGCGCTTCAGGCTTGTCGGGCGTGAGGAACGAGCGTAGGGAGGTCATGGCTGGGTCTTAGCGTAGTCCGGTGGTGAGGGGAGTGCAAATTTTTGACTTTGCGGCTTAGAAGCGGAGGTGCAGGAGTTGAGCGAGGAGGAAGGCCAGGATTCCGGCGGCTACGTCGTCGAGCATAATGCCGGTGCCTCCGTGGAGGCGTTCTAAACGGCGGATGGGCCAGGGTTTGAGGATGTCGAAGAGGCGGAAGAGGAAGAGTCCCAGCAGGGCGTATCCGGGCAGCGGCGGCAGGGCGATGAGGGCGATGAGCTGTCCCGCGACTTCGTCGATGACTACGTGGCCGGGGTCTTCGCGGTTGGATTCGCGGGCTACGATACTGGCGGCAGGGATGCCGATGAGGGTGACGGCGATGGCCGCTATGGTGGTGGCGATGGATAAAGTGTGGAGTGGGGGATGGAAGATGTGGGCGGCGGCGTACCAGAGGAGCACCGCCGCGATGGAGCCGTAGGTGCCGGGGCCGGGTTTGAGCAGGCCCGCTCCGAAGAAGGTGCCGAGGAGCCAGGCCCAGAGGGTCTTCTTTTCAGGGAGCTTGTCTAGTGGGATCTGTTTGGCCATTTTGTGAAAGATTCTGGTTCGTGTGAGAGAGAACGGTTCGCGCTTTGCGCGAATGCCCACCTTAGCAACGATGAAGCGGTCGCGAAGATGGGGCACCCATCTTTAAGGGGGCTTTTGCTAGTTTAGTCTTCGTCGTTGCTTTGGCGGTTGCGATTGGAGCGGGCTAGCTCTTCGAGCAGGTCGGGGTCCTGGATGGGGGAGCTGATCTTGTAGTCGCCGGAGGCCCATTTGCCGAGATCGATGCTGCGGCAGCGGTCGGAGCAGAAGGGGAAGTCCTCGGTCTTTTCGAGGACCGTTTTGCGGCAGGTGGGGCAGCGGAGTGCTTTGTTTGTGGTCATGGTGTCCTGCTTCGTTTGATGGTACTGCGGAGGGCGGGGATTCTTGTGGGAGTTTAGAGCGTATTTCCTGAAGGTGTCGAGGCAGTCTGGAAGCAGATTCCTCCGCTACGCTGCGGAATGACAAAACAACAAGGAGGCTGTTGCGACTCTATCTCTCATAGGGAGACGGTTCTAGGGTTTGGCGGCCTGGACGGCCTTGCGGCGGAAGCAGACTTCAGAGTGGTCGTTGACGATGCCTACGGCCTGCATCCATGCGTAGACGATGACGGGGCCGACGAATTTGAAGCCGCGTTTTTTGAGGGCTTTCGAGATCTCTTCGGAGAGCGGGGTCTGGGCGGGGACGGCGCCCTTGTTCTGGATGGGCTTGCCTCCGGCCATGCCCCAGATGAACTGGGAGAAGTCTTCGCCGGACTTCTGCATGGCGAGGTAGATTCTGGCTCCGTTGATGGTGGCTTCGATCTTGGCGCGGGAACGGACGATGCCAGGATCGGCGAGGAGGCGCTCGATGTCGGCATCGTTGAAGCGGGCTACCTTCTCGGGGTCGAAGTTTTTGAAGGCCTTGAGGAAGGCCTCGCGCTTGTTGAGGATGATGCTCCAGGCGAGGCCGGCCTGGAAGCCGTCGAGCATGAGGTGCTGCCAGAGCTCGCGGCTGTCATAGACGGGGACTCCCCACTCTTCGTCGTGGTAGGCCTGCATGAGAGGGGTGCTTCCGGCCCAGGAGCAGCGGGTGATGTTCTTTGTAGATGTGGTCATGAGAGGTTTTGAGAACACACTATGTTCGCATATGTGCGCAGGGGGCGCATCCTGTGCCTAGCTGGCGAGAAGCTCTACGCTGCGGATGTCGATCTGGTTGTGAAGACTGGCTTCGAGGCGGCGGGCGAGCTCGGGCTCGACCTCTACGGTGAGGTCGATGCGGACGCTGTTATCGAGCAGGGCGAGCTTGAGGGAGCTGATGGTGAGCGACTGCTGATCGAAGAGCTGGACGAGCCTTCGGAGGACGAGAGGCCGGGAGGCGGCGGTGATTTGATAAGTCCATTGCATTGCGGGTTCCTTTGATTTTGTTGGAGAGAAAGAGAAAGGCCGCCAGAGCGTTTGCTGTGGCGGCCTTGGATTTCGGAGATGAACTGAAATCTACGGCGCGCCACTCGCGGGAGTTGCCGGGATAATAACCGGGATCGCTACCATGCAGCAGGCAAGACGATTCACGAGCAGATTAGACTGCTTGGACGTGTGCCGTTTCTGGAGGTGCGAGGTCATTTGGTTATTTATTCTACATCTAATTGGGTGGGTATTGCTCGGTAATTCTCGGTTCATCAGTCTGTATTTACAGCTTTGAAGTTTTCAATAATTGAATCTGCAATCTTTAGATAGTAGGTTGCTCGATATGGCTGATAGCAATAAAGGGCGTTGTTGAAATTACATTAGTGATATTGGCTCGCAGTTGAAAAGGGTCGGAGCGACCGGAGACTTCGGTAAGTATCAGATTGCTTCGTCCAGAGGAAAGATACCGATCTGGACGGATTGGGGACGACTGTGCATGTACATGTAAGAAGGTGGTTGAAGATGCTTACTTTATTGTTGCTCCTCGTCCCATTATTGGCTCCTTCTGAGATTAAATCTCAGAAGCCCTTGGAAGAGCACCTTACGATTTCTCGACTGAACGATAAATTGATTGATGTTTATGTGCAGCGGCCTGTTTCGTCGCAAAAGGTTCCCATTCTCCTGCTGATGCAGGGTTCTGGCTGTGACTCACTGGTCGATCCATTTTTTGAGATCAGCCAGAGCTATGCTGCACAGTATGCTCGCGTCGTTGTTGAAAAGAGCGGAGTGCATCGTGGCGATGACGGCAAGCATTGTTCCGAGGAATATCTGCACTACAACACCGTTGAGCTGCGTGTCAGCGATTACCTGCAAACGATAGCTCGTTTCCGTACTGCGGCCCCATGGTGGAATGGGCAGCTTTATGTTATCGGTATGTCCGAAGGTGGACTTACCGCTGGGATGCTTGCTGCATTTGTGCCGGAGACAAAACGTGTTGCCATCCTAAGCTACGGTGGTGGGTTGACCATGGCCGAGGCACGGCCAGATGCTATTGCGGCGGAAGCGCTCAAGAATAAGAAGACGCCAACTCAAGCCGCTGGGGAGAGAGCGGATGCAATACGCAGATATGACGAAATTCGCAAAGATCCGACGTGGACAAAAAACTTTGATGGAGACACAAATACCTATGCTTGGTGGGCTTCGATCCTCGATCTGCGACTGAGCAACTTACTGCCTGATGTGACAGCTCCGATTTACATTGCACAGGGGACGGCCGATGAAGAAATGCCAGTACGTTCTTCGCGAGAGGCGGCCGAGCATTTGCATAGCCTTGGCCGCACTAACTATCTCTATTGCGAGTACGACGGGTTGTCTCATGAATACAATACTGCCGATGGGCAATCGAAACTCGTTGAAGTGTTTCTTGATGCGCTGGACTGGCTAACAACAACACCCGGAGCTCGCCGCCAGCCTGCACGTTGCACAGGGCCGTTAGCGGCTTCGCGTCACTAGTATGGTGTGCCTATTGTCGATCCGAGCCGATGTGAGAGATGCGGACTGAATATCTCTCAATAGTGGGTGTTGACCTAAGAGGGCTTGCTATTCGAGGATGCGGGCTACTACGTCGTAGTCGTGGGATTCGGTGATCTCGGCTCGGTAGAAGGTGCCGGGGACCAGCGTGTCGTGGGGGCCGAAGTCGTTGATGAGGACTTTGCCGTCGATCTCGGGGGCGTGGAGCGGGGTGCGGCCTTCCCAGAGAAGCTCGGTCTCTTCGGATTCGCCTTCGACCAGGAGGTCGATCTCGCGGCCTACCCATGCGCGTTTGGATTTGGTGCTGATTTTTTGTTGCAGCTTCATCAGCTTGCGGCGGCGGGACTGGATGGTGCGGTTGGGGACTTTGAGGGCGTCGTCGAGCGTGAAGGCGGCTGCGCCTTCCTCGTCGGAGTAGGTGAAGACGCCCAGCCAGTCGATCTTTGCGGCGGTGATGAAGGCTTCGAGCTCCTTGTAGTCGGCTTCGGTTTCGCCGGGGAAGCCTACGATGAAGCTGGTGCGGATGACGATGCCGGGGACGATGCGGCGGGCCTTCTCGATGAGCTTGAGGAAGATTTCAGCGCTGCCGCCGCGCTTCATGCGCTTGAGGACGGGAGCCGAGGCGTGCTGGAGGGGGACGTCGAGGTACTTGGCGATGGTCGAGTGCTTCGCCATGGTTTCGAGCAGGCGGGTGGTGACTTTGTTGGGGTAGGTGTAGAGGAAGCGGAGCCAGCGTAGGCCGGGCAGGACGGCGAGGGCGTCGAGGAGCTGGGCGAGGCCGTCGGTGAGGCCGAGGTCTTCGCCGTAGCAGGTAGTGTCCTGGCCGATGAGGGTGATCTCGCGGACGCCCTGGGCTATGAGGTTTTCGGCCTCGGCGACGATGGACGACATGCGGCGCGAGCGGAACTTGCCGCGAAGCTGCGGGATGATGCAGAAGGTGCAGGGGTGGTCGCAGCCTTCGGCGATCTTGATGTAGGCGCTGGCGCGGGGGGTGGAGAGGATGCGCGGGGTGTCGTCGCTGTAGAGGTAGTCGGGGAGCGCGGCGGTGGCTCCGTCCCATGCGGCCCGGGAGAAGCGGCCCTGCTGCTCGCGGTGGTCGCCTTCGGGGCGCGAGCCCACGTCCGCAACGGCCGGACGTGGGGCACCCGTATCTGTGGCGGGGTTGGAGTGTTTTGCTACGGCGCTGGAGGCGCGTGCGGCCAATGACTGCGGGAGGATGTTGAAGGGGGAGTCGGTTTTGGCGTGGCCGGTGGGAGTCAGGCCAGCGGCGTCGAGGATGGCTTCTAGCTCGCCGGTGCCTACTACGGCGTCTACCTCGGGAATGTTCTTCTGGATCTCGTCGCGGTAACGCTCGACGAGGCAGCCGGCTACGATGACTCGCTTGGCCTTGCCGCCGTTCTGCTGCTTGTGCTGGACCATCTCGAGGATGGTGTTGACGGACTCCTGCTTGGCGGAGTCGATGAAGCTACAGGTGTTGATGACGATGATCTCGGCGTCTTCGGCGTGGGGGGTGAGCTCAGCTCCGTTGTGATGGAGCAAGCCCATCATGACCTCGGAGTCTACGAGGTTCTTGGGGCAGCCGAGGGAGACGAAGCCTACTTTGGGACGCTGGGGCTGAGGCGTTAAAGTGGCTTCGGGCAGGGCTGTGGCTGCGGATATTGCGGAAGGAGTCACAGAGATCTATTTTAGCAATTTTGTGCGGTTTTCGCGCGGGGATGTGATTTCAGGGCAGCTTTGCGGCTTCGGCCTCGGGGTTCCAGCGGTCGGGACCGGCCAGGAAGTTTTTGGGTAGGTATTGCTGGGCCTGGGTGGCGGTTAGCTGGTGGGACCAGGGGACTCGGGCGGAGGGATTTGCGCCGGGGCCGGTGTTGTTGGATTCGGCGTAGTAGGCGGTCTTTTCGTTGGCGGGATTGTTCCAGTTGTTCCATCCGGCTGGGTTGAGGTCGGCGGGTAGGATGGTGTTGATGTAGACGACGCGGGAGTAGGGACGCCAGGGCCGGCCGAGGGCGGTGGAGCCTTTGGCTTCGGCGACGGATTTGGCCCCGGCGGCGCTGGCGTTGGCGCTGACGGGGGCGGCGGTGTGGTCGATGCTGCTGGTGACTCGGCTGTTGAGGATGACGTAGCCGGTGGCCTGGTCGGCGGAGGTGCGGGACTGGGCGGTGAGGTAGCCGGGGCCGTTGGCGTGGATCTCGGTGCGGTCGAAGACGGCGGCGGCGTTGCCGAAGATGAAGTCGACGCCGCCTTCGATGTAGGAGTCGACGTAATACTGGCGGCCGTAGTCGGCGAAGAGGGTGTCCTGATGGCCGAGGAAGCGGCAGTGCTTGAAGATGCTGCGGTCGG
>JAATEV010000079.1 GCA_015655585.1 Terriglobales bacterium
AAGCAAATGGAGAAATTTCGCCTCCGACAACTTTGAAAATCGAAAATAGCGATTCGACCGCGCCATCACTGCACTTTAGCCCTGTCCGGCAGTCCTTTGCTTCCTAAGCCCCACGCAGATTCCCTTCGGGAAGGACAAACCAAAAAACAGGCAACAGCAAGAAGGTGCAGGCTCGCTACGAAACTTCGCCTTCGGGCTCGTCGGTGGGGTTTTCGATCTCGGCCTGGAAGCCTTCGAGCAGGCGGGCTATGAAGGCCTCTTCGTCGGTGTCTTTGCTCTGGAGTTTGTGAGCGTGAGCGATGTGGCGGGCGAGGTCGGCCAGGACGATGCCCCAGGCGAAGGGGTCGTCCCAGGCTCCGCTTTGCAGGCTTACGTGCTGGCCCTGTTCGGCGATCCAGACGCGGAGAACCTCGAAGGAGGCTTTGTCGCGCTGGGCTGCGGGCGGGATGCTGAGAGATTTTTCGGAACCCATCCTTGCTCCTGAAGCGATTCGCTGATTTGTTTGGTACAGATAACGTCTGTCGATTATGACACTTCAACATTGCGTTGCTTTCAAGAGCGTATCTCTCGCGATTCCCGTAATGGATAGAAGTGCGTTTTTTTAAAGAGTAGACTTGCTGAAGGTTCTCCATGCCGTGACCGGTTTTTCCACGGTTGCCGCTGGATTTTCCTCAGCAATAACGCTTTTCCCTCATGAGTTCCAGAGGATTCAGCAAGTTGAGTTGAAATGATGGGAGAGAACCGCAATATCTTTAGAGGTCTCTCATGGCTACCTATCCCCGACTGATGAACAACGACCAGGAGCGCCCGGCTGCGGTCCATGCCGAAATGACGATTCTGGGCGCGATGCTGGTGGAACCGGTGGCGATCGTCGATGCGACGATGCTGCTGAAGACCGACGACTTTGCGCTGGACTCGCACCGGAAGATCTATGATGCGATGCTGCATCTGGCGGAGGCCGGTCATGCGGTGGACATCGTTACGGTGGCCGACGCGCTGCGGAAACGCAAGGAACTGGATTCGGTGGGTGGGCTGCCGTACCTGGCTTCGTTGAGCGAGGGTTTGCCGCGCAAACTGAGCATTGAGAGCTATGTTCACATCGTCCGGGACAAGAGCCTGATGCGGCAGTTGCTCTCGGTGTGCGATATGGGGATGGTGGAGGCCTCGGACCAGAGCCGCGAGGCTCTGGAGGTGCTGAACCAGGTCTCAAGCCGGTTGACGGAGATCTCGGAGCGCGCGGTGACGGGCGGGTTCTCCGATATCAGCGCGATTGTGAAGGAGTCGTTCGGCTCGATTGACGCACTGTATGAGCAGGGGCGCGAGGTGACGGGGCTGGCTACGCACTATCTTGACTTCGACAAGATGACGAGCGGGCTACAGGACTCGGAACTGATGATTATTGCGGCCCGGCCTTCGATGGGAAAGACGGCGTGGGCGATCAACATTGCGGAGAACGCGGCGGTGCGCGGGGGCAAGGTGGTAGCGGTGTTCTCGCTGGAAATGAGCAAGTCGAGCCTGTTGCGAAGAATGCTGGCCTCGCAGGCGCTGGTGAACTCGAAGGCGATTCAGACGGGCATGTTGATGCGCGACGACCGCGCGAAGCTGGTTGGGGCGCTGGAGCGGCTGATGGAGTCGAAGATGTTTATCGACGATACGCCGGGGATCACGCTGGCGGAGATGCGGGCGAAGGCGCGGAGGCTGAAGCAGCAGCATGGGGCGCTGGACCTGATCGTGATCGACTATTTGCAGTTGATGACGGGTTCGACGAGCGGGAGCCAGAAGGGCTTTGAGAACAGGACGCAGGAGGTCTCGGCGATCTCGCGTGGACTGAAGGCTCTGGCGAAGGAGATGAAGGTGCCGGTGGTGGCGCTGTCGCAGCTCTCGCGTGCGAGTGAGCAGCGCGGCGGCGATAAGAAGCCGATGTTGAGCGACCTGCGTGAATCGGGCTCGATTGAGCAGGACGCGGACGTGGTGTGCTTTATTCATCGCGAGGAGTATTACGACCGCGAGAACGAAGACCTGAAGGGCAAGGCGGAGATTATTATCGCCAAGCAGAGGAACGGGCCTACGGGGAGTGTTCAACTGGCGTATCTGGCGGATTACACGCGGTTCGAGAACCTGCAACATGGCGACCCGGGCGGATATTAATCGAATGCTGAAAGCCTGCTGACAGAATGGTGTCAGCAGGGGATGGCTATGCTTCGTCTTGTCAGTCAACTGGACTGCCAGGAGCATGTGATGGGCGAGACGATGGTGCGGCAGAGCGCGATCAACTGGTTCGAGATTCCGTGCGAGGATCTGGATCGGGCTACGGGTTTTTATGAGACGGTGCTGGGGTCGAAGATGGCTCGGCAGGGGAGTGGGGAGAGCGCGATGGCGTTCTTTGCGGCGGGGCCGCAATCTACGGGCGGGTCGCTGGTGAAGAAGGCGTTGCAGAGGCCGGGACGGGCGGGCACGCTGGTGTATTTGAACTGCGATGGCGACCTGGATGGCGTGCTGGCGCGGATTCCGACGGCGGGCGGGCTGGTGTTGATGCCGAAGACCGAAGTTCCGGGCGGGCATGGGTATTTTGCCTGCGTGCGGGACTCGGAGGGGAACCACGTTGGGTTGCACTCACGTTAACCCTCTATGGCCTGCCGGCCGGGCCCGCTGTGCGCGGGGCACCCACTTCGTGGGGTGTGTACCGCACGGAGACACTATGATCCTCTTCGGTCCTCGCGTTGCTCGGGATGAAGAAGCCGAGCATCGCGAGGCCCCATGCTGGTGATCCTGCCCAGACCGGTTCACCCGTCACGAAGTGACCGCCCGCCGCGTAGGCGGCCCATCCGGCAGGACATGGCTTCTAATATTCTTCTATGCGTCGAGCAGATCGTTTATTCCGAATCGTGCAGTTCCTGCGGCTGGGCCGGTTGCTTACGGCCCAGGCGCTGGCCGAGAAGCTGCAGGTCTCGCAGCGCACGATCTACCGGGACATTCAGGATCTCCAGCTCTCCGGTACGCCGATTGTCGGCGAGGCCGGAGTGGGTTATACGATCCGGCGTGACTTCGACCTGCCTCCGCTGATGTTTACGCGTAACGAGCTGACGGCGCTGGTGCTGGGGGCGCGTCTGGTGCGGGCTTGGGGCGGGGCGGAGAACGTTGTGGGGGCTACGCAGGCGTTGCAGAGGATTGAGGCGGTGCTTCCGGCGGAGCTGCGTGCGGAGCTTGATTCGATCCTGCTGTATGCGCCGGGGTATGCGATGGAGCAGAGTCTGCGCGAGCGACTAGATGAACTACATGGAGCTTGCCTGGCGCGGCGGGCGGTGACGTTTGGGTACAGGCGGGAGGACGGGGAGGAGAGCAGTCGCAGCGTGCGTCCGCTGGCGCTGGTCTTCTGGAGCGGGGTGTGGACGCTGACCTCGTGGTGCGAGCTGCGGGAGGACTTCAGGACGTTCCGCATCGACAGGATGGAGCAGGTGGTGGTGCTGGAGCGCGAGTTCGTACCGAAGCGCGGGCAGCGGATGGAGGATTACCTGAAGAAGATCAAGGCGGAGCGGCCGGTTTGAATCAGGGTGTGAGTCGAGGGGTGGCTCGGATGCCGCAGAGGATTTCGTAGGCGATGGTGTGGGCGAGGCGGGCGTGGTCGTCGGCGGTGATGTGGTCGCCGAGGACGGTGGCTTCGTCGCCTAGTTCGATGTTCTCTAAGCCGGTGATGTCAATGAGGGTCAGGTTCATGGAGACGCGGCCTGCGATGGGGGCGGGGCGGTCACCGAGGATGGCCCAGCCGCCGGGGTGGGATTGGATGCCGGAGAGCTCGCGGCGTAGGCCGTCGGCGTAGCCTACGGGGAGGAGCGCGAGGCGCATGGGACGCGGGGCGGTGAAGGCGGCGTTGTAGCCTACGGTGTCGCCGGGGTGGATGTCGCGGATGCCGATGATGCGGGTCTTCCAGGTCATCACGGGGCGGAGGCTGGGTTGAGCGGCGTGGCTGGCTTCGCCGGGCTTCGTGGCTTCAATGGGGAGGCAGTAGCCGTAGAGGGCGAGGCCGGTGCGGACCATAGAGCGGGCTCCGAGGGTGGAGACGAGGTCGCGCAGCCAAGGGAGGGTCGCTTCGGCGTCCTGGTTGTCTACCGTGGAGGAGTTTCCGGCGTGTACCCATGCGGGGTGGAGGCCGGACGCAGCCACGGTGCGGATGGCCTGTTCGAAGAGGCCCCGCTGGGCGAGGGTCTGGGGGGAGTTGGCGACTTCGGTGGAGGCGAAGTGGGTCATGACGCCGTCTAGCCGGAGGGTGGGCTGGGTGCGGAGCCATTGGAGGAGCGCGGGGAGTTCGCCGGGAACGATGCCTTGGCGCGCCATGCCGGTGTCGATCTCGATGTGGATGGAGGCGGTGCGGCCTTGTGCGGTGGCGGCTGCGGCGAGCCATTCGAGCTGGCGCTGGTCCCAGACGACGGGGACGAACTGCTCGCGGACGATGGTCTCGGCGTCTTCTGCGAGGATGCCGGACATGATGAGGATCTGCGGAGCTGGGGAGATGTTTTCGGCAGCGAGGGCGGTGCGGGCGGAGAGGGCCTCTTCGGTGTCGGTGACGCCGAGCCAGGGGGCTCCGGCGCGGGCGAGAACGGGCGCGCAGAGCTCGGCTCCGTGGCCGTAGGCGTTGGCCTTGATGACGGCGAGGACGGCGGTGCCTTCGCCTGCGGGCTTGTTGCCTGCGATTTGGGTCAGTACGTTGTAGTTATCCGTCAGGCGCTGCGCGGAGATCTCCAGCCAACTCTTCACTTCACTATCCTATCGCTGCGTGGCTGCGTTTGCGCCGAGGGAAGTCTGGCCGTTAAGATCAGGCTTAGAGAAACGAGAGGACCCACTTCATGGAATCGAACTTCGCGGCTCGCCGCACGGAAGATATCGCGCTCGATCTGCTGAAATTTGTTGCTTCGCAGGCGAACGTCAGCAAGCCTACGGGGAGCACGGGGTTTGGCGTTACACCCGCGTCCAAGCCGGACGACCAGGTATCGCATTTGCTGGAGCTGTACGCCCGCTGCCGTGAGGCGGTCGAGGCGCCGGGCGCTTCGAAGTAGTGCCGGGGACATCTGCCGTGCGGGTGGTGGTGGTCGGGGCGGGAGCCTTTGGGCAGAACCATCTGCGGGTGTATCGCGAGTTGGAGTTGGCCGGACAGGCGGTTGCGCTGGTCGGCGTCGTGGATAGCGACGCGGCGAAGGCGTCGGCGGCTGCGGCTAAGTATTCCATTCCTGCGTTCGAGAGTATCGAGGAGTGTTTGCGCGCTGTGGGTCGGGTGGATGCGGCTTCGGTGTGCGTGCCTACGGTGCATCATGCCGCGGCGGCTGCGCCTCTGCTGGCGGCCGGGGTAGATGTGCTGATCGAGAAGCCGTTGGCGGCGAATCTTGCCGATGCGGATTTGATTCTGGATCTGGCGAAGAAGCATGGGCGTGTGGTGCAGGTGGGGCATCTGGAGCGGTTCAATCCAGCGGTGACGGCGGCTCGGCGGTTCCTGAACCGTCCGATGTTCTTCGAGTCGCACCGGCTGAGTGTATTTACGCCGCGCTCGCTGGATGTGGACGTGGTGCTGGACCTGATGATCCACGATCTGGACATTGTGTTGAGCCTGGTGGCTTCGCCGGTGCGCGAGGTACGAGCGGTGGGGTTGCCAGTGCTCTCGAACAAGGTGGACATTGCGAATGTGCGGCTGGAGTTCGAGAACGGCTGCATTGCGAACTTTACGGCCAGCCGGGTGAGCACGGAGCGGGTGCGGAAGCTGCGGTTCTTTCAGCCGCACCAGTATCTTTCGCTCGACTTTGCGCGGCAGGATCTGTTGATGATCGACGTGACGGCGGCGGCGGGGCTCGATGCAGCGAAGCTGGCCGCGCTGGCGCAACTTGCTCAACAGGCCGGGCAGATGGGGGAGCATCCCTCGGCGGGGCTTTCGCTGACGAAGGTGCAGGTTCCGCAGGGCGAGCCGCTGCGGCTGGAGATGGAGTCGTTTCTGGAGTCGGTGCGGACGCGGGTGGTGCCGGTGGTCTCGGGCGAGGACGGACGGGCAGCTCTGGCGCTGGCGCTGGAGATCAATGAGGCGATTGCGGCTCATGCGCGGCGGGCAGGTTTGCCGGGATTGTGATTCCCGGCGCTTCCCGGTTGAGAGTGATCGCAGTTTAGGGCAAGGGCAAATCTTTTCCTAAGATTTGCCTGTTTCTTGCATAGTTCAGTTGCGTACCATCGATCCCGTACTTTGCAGTTTAAAGAACCGTTCCCCACACCCTAATTCTTTCCTCCATCCCATGAGCACTTTAGGAGATTGCAATGCGTCTTACATCGCGGCTTACCCTGTTTTTTCTCGCCGCTATCGTTCTTCTTCCCTTGCCACTGAAAGCCAGCCCAATCGATGTCACCTACACTGTCACCGGAACCTCAGGCGATTGGACACTGGACTTCACCGCGACTAACAATCTGAGTGGAGCGGCGAATCAGAATTTTTACTTTTTTGGTGTAGATCTAAGTTCCACGCATATAACCGGGATACCCACGAACGCTACGTGGCAGATCGCCACGGTCGACACCCCATGGAGCAATTCCATCTTTGGGGGCTCGTCCATTTCTTATAACAATGTTTGGATCGACGAGAATGGCGATTCCGGCCTGACGCCTGGAACCACTACCACTGGGTTCGAAGTGACAATCGCTGACGTTGTCGCGCCCACGTCGGTGGACTGGTTCGCTTTCACTGTCGATCCGACCGGGGCCACGCCGTATACCGGCGGAGGGAACTTCTATCGCGCGCAGAACCCTGGATTTGAAGGGGAGGCTACTCTTGCCACTGCCGCCACACCGGAACCTTCTACCTTCGCGCTGCTGGGTACAGGCATTCTTGGTTTAGCTGGAGCAGCACGACGCAGGTTCTTCACTGTATAGCTTTGAGTATTTGAGCAGACACAAAGGCCGGGAGATATCTCCCGGCCTTTGTGTCTAAGCTGAGCTGGCCTAGTATTTCAAGGATTCGAACGTGATTCAGCTTGGGTTGGTCCTGGCGGACTCGTTGGGGTGGTCCATGTTGCGGACGGGGACCCTTTCGGGGATCTTCAGGTCGAACTGGTCGTCGTCGAACTTTTGGTTCTGCAGGATGTTGGTGACCGTGATGGTGAGGGTGTACTGGTCGATGGGGCGTGCGATGACGATTCTGGTGGGGAACTGGGTGTCGCCGAACTGCTTGTAGTTGCCGTAGGTGGTCTCGGTGACGATCTTGCCCTGGTCATCGTAGATGTCCTGCTGGTAGGGCAGGAGGTTGGCGCGGCTGATATGGATGACGCGAAGGGTGCGGGCGGACTGGCCCTGCGGCTGGGCGAGGATGGCGAGATGGTAGTCGGGCTCCTCGATCAGCCTCTTTTTGCCGGTGACGGCGCTTTCGATGATGCGAGAGCCGGAGGTCTGGGCGACGATTTCGCCGGGGCGGACACCGCGGACGAGCAGCGAGTCGAGAATGACGACGGGACGCAGGCTTTCCAGTCCGTGCTGCGAGGGGTCGGGAACCTGGCTGGTTCCTTCCATGGCCTTATTTTCGATGGGGATGTAAAGCTTCCAGCCCTTGCTGCCGCTGACCATATTGAGAGCGGTGGAGCGAACGATGGGCAACTTGAGTATTACGCAGAGATCGTCGGGCTTGCGGAGGAAGAACCAGCCGTCGAGGCTGGGATATTCCTTGACCTTGCCCTGTTTGCCGCCGCCGGTGGAGGCCATGACGGTGACGTCGTAACGGACGGACTGGACGGCGGCGTAGCGGTCGTCGACCTGTTTTAGAAGCTGGTCGAGCGTCGAATCGTATACGAGAGGCGCGGGGTAGATCCGGGGGACGCTGCGGGTGTGGGTCAAACACCCGGTCAGCGCCGGGGCAAGGCCCAGCAGTCCCACGGCGAATGCTTGTCTTATTCTCATCGACACGAACTTCAAGTATATCCGCCTGAACGCAGGTAGCCACGCCGGATGCCTGCGTTGGAGATGGGGTACAACGTTGTGTTGCTGTACGGTTTAGATGTTTGACGGAGCCGGTTCGCTTCGGGGAGTTTGCTGGGGAGGAAGCTATTCCCACACTGGTCCCCGGAAGCGGCGGCTCAGGGGCGCTGGGCCTGGCGGTAGGCCTGAACCTTCTGCTCGTGCTCCTTCAAGGTGGAGGAGAAGCGGCTGTGTCCGGCTGCATCGCTAACAAAATAAAGGTAATCCGTGTGGGCCGGGGCGATGGCCGCACGCAGGGAGGCCATGCCGGGGTTGCAGATGGGGCCGGGGGGCAGACCGGCGTGCCGGTAGGTGTTGTAGGGGGAGCCGGATTGGAGGTCGGACTCGTAGATGGTGCCGCGCCAGCGATTTTCGAGTAGGGCGGCGTAGATGACGGTGGGGTCGGTGGCGAGGGGCATGTTCTGGGCGAGGCGGTTGACGAAGACTCCGGCCACGAGGGGGCGCTCCTCCGGTTGGCTGACCTCTTTTTCGATGAGCGAGGCCATGACGACGGTGGAGTAGGTATTGGAGGTGAGATTGAGCTGGGTGGCGGCCTGGTGGAAGCGGCGGACCATTGCGGTGAGCATCTGGAGCGGGGTGGCGTGGGGGAAGAAGTGGTAGGTATCGGGGAAGAGGTAACCTTCGAGGGAGTCGGCGTGGGCGCCGTTGAGGTAGGGGGCGATGAGCTCGGTGTGGAGGCGGGCGGCGGCGAGGAAGTCGTCGGCGGAGCCGAGACCGGCGGCCTGGACGGCGTGGGCTATGTCGAAGAGGTTGAAGCCCTCGGGGATGGCGAGGGTGAGGGTGTAGACGTCGCCGCGGCGGAGGCGGGCGTAGACCTCGGCCACGGGGACGGGGTGGTCGAAGCGGTACTCGCCGGCCTTGAGGCTGCCGCCTTGCAGGAGGCGGATGAGGTCGAAGGCGTAGCGGCTGCGGATGATGCCGCTCTGCTGGAGGCGCGCGCCGATGGAGTGGGAGCTGGAGCCGGGGGGGATATCGACGAAGGTCTCGGCGGCGGGGCCGTAGGGGGCGTAGACGATGTATCCGCCGATGGCGGCGGCGATGAGGAGGATGAGGAGCAGGGTGCCGAGGAGCTTCAAAGGATCATTGCCTCTTTTTCAATCATAGATGCTAGAAAAGCGCCCTTGCGCCGGGCGGGCGGCACTTCGTGCTGTATGTCGCTTCGCTTGGGCCTCCCGTTGGTCGGCGAAAGAATTTTTCCATCGAGGCCCAAGCGAAGCTTTAAAAAGGCGTGTGAACGCCCGCCCGCTGCGCAGGCGGCCCGTCCGGCAGGACAAAGTTATATACCCTAGGGAGATGGATCCGGAGTTCGAAGATTTTCAGGTTAACGAGATGTCCGTGCTGGTGCCTCGGGTGGTGGGGTTCGACGTGGGCGACCGGCGGATCGGGCTGGCGATCTCGGACGCGCTGGGGATCACGGCGCAGCCGCTGTTTACGCTGCACAGGAAGAACAAGCGCGGGGACATGAAGTGGCTGGGACGAGTATTGCGGAAGCATGGGGTGAGTGAGGTGGTGGTGGGGAATCCGCTGTACATGTCGGGCGACCAAAGCCCGCAGGCGGCGAAGGCGCAGGCGTTTGCGGCGGAGCTGGGGGCGGAGTTCGGGGTGACGGTGCATCTGTGGGACGAGCGGCTGACGACGACGGAGGCGCATCGGCACCTGGACGAGGCAGGGCATGGGGCGATGGGGAGGAAGGGGATCATCGACCAGGTGGCGGCGGTGCTGATCCTGCAATCGTTTCTGGATGCGCGGGCGGGCGGGAGGAGGTAGAATATCTCCTTTGGGCTCGTCGCATCGTATAATCGAGCTTTGAATATCAATGCGCTGCCGCACGCTACCCATGCGAGCACGCCAGCAGGATTCCGGAAGGCCCCATGCCAGAACAAGTAATGAAGCGGCTCGCAGAAGAGATCAAATTGTTGGAGCACGAGCTTACGACTGAACTTCCAGCCGAGATCAAGAAGGCGGTCGCGCTGGGCGACCTGAGCGAAAACGCCGAGTACCACATGGCCAAGCAGCGCCAGGAGTTCGTGAATGCGCGCCTGGGGCAGCTCAAGAAGCGGATGGGCGAGCTGGCGATGGTGAACCTGGTGAATATCCCCAACGACAAGGTTGGGTTCGGCTCGACCGTGACGGTCTTTGACGCGAGCAAGGACGAGGAGCTCAAGTACCAGTTGGTGACGAGTGAGGAGTCGGACGTGGCCAAGGGCCTGATCTCGACGACCTCGCCGATCGGGCGCGCGCTGCTGGGCAAGAAGACGGGCGACGTGGCCACGGTAGTGACTCCGAACGGCAAGCGCGAGTTGGAGATTCTAAAGCTGGTTACGATTCACGACGCCGCGGAGTAAACTTTGTAAGGCGGCCTCCCCGTGTTATCAAATTCAAAGGTAGCGGCAGTGCGGGAACTCCCCCGGAAAAAGGACACGTTTTGACCTGGACAAGCGCTTTCGGAAAAGGCAGCGGCTGGTTGTTGCAAAAGATCGTCAACGGTCTTGCGCTGACTCGCATCTCGCCTAACGCGCTTACGTTCATCGGGCTGATTATCAACATTGTGGCCGCGTGCTTCTTCGGGTTTGCGCGGTCGAACAATGCGGTCCGGATGTTCCTGTATGCGGGGTTGACGATCATCGGGGCGGGCGTCTTCGACATGGTGGACGGCCGGGTGGCTCGGCAGACGAACCAGGTCTCGGTGTTTGGCGCGTTCTTCGATTCGGTGATCGACCGCTACTCGGACGTGGCGATCTTCTTCGGGCTGCTGATCTACTATGCTCGGGGGCACCGGCTGTTCTATGTGGGGCTGGTGGCGTTCGTGATGACGGCCTCCGTGATGGTGAGCTACACGCGGGCGCGGGCCGAGGCGTTGATCGGGACTTGCAAGGTTGGGTTCATGGAGCGGCCGGAGCGCATTGTGTGCGTGATTCTGGGTGCGCTGGGCAATCGCTGGGGCGCTATGGCTCCGGCGTTGTGGGTGCTGGCGTTGTTCTCCACGCTGACGGTGATCCACCGCATCCGCTACACGTACCTGGAGACGGAGCGGCGCAAGCTTCAAGCTGTCGCGAGTAAATAGGGCGGGCAGGATGCGTTCCGCGCTGCTGTTTCCGGAGTTCGAGCCCGGTTCCCCTGACAAAACAGAAGAGAAAGCAGATGTTTTCGATTCGCGGCTGGTGGAGATTCACTCGCGGCTGCTGGCGTTCTATGGGCCGCCGAAGCCGCGTGTGGTGTGGGACCCGCTGAAGCAGTTCATCTATTCCCTGCTCTCTTCGCGCACGCGGACGGAGGTTACGTTCGAGGTGGTGGCTCATCTGGGGGAGCGGTTCGGAAGCTGGGAGGCTCTGCGTGATGCGCCGGTGGCGGAGATCGCGGAGGCGATTGCGCCGGTTACGTTTGCCGAGAAGAAGGCTGTGCAGTTGAAGCAGGCGCTGGAGCAGATTACGGCGCGTTGCGGCGTGCTGTCGCTGGATTTTCTACACTCGTATCGCACGGACAAGATTCGGGCCTGGCTGGAGCGGTTCGACGGTGTGGGCGTTAAGACGAGCGGTGCGGTGGTGAACTTCAGCTCGCTGCGGAGGCGGGCCTTGTGCGTGGACAGCCATCATCTGCGGGTGACGCAGAGGCTGGGGCTGGTGCCGAAGAGCGCGGACGCTCGGGAGACGGAGCGGCGGCTGATGAAGATGGTTCCGGAGGACTGGTCGGCGGTGATGCTGGACGAGGACCACCAGTTGGTGAAGACGCATGGGCAGCGGCTGTGTACGTTCTCCTCGCCCCGGTGCCGAGGGTGTCCGCTGCTGGATATGTGTCCTACGGGGGAGAAGGCTGTTCCCTCGCGGAAGGGTTGATTCGTCTTTGTTTTGAGGGGGGAAGAACTTTTGGGAAAGGTTGCTCATGGGGGAACTTTCTATTTCCTCGGGGCAACGCAACCTCTCTGTAACAATTTGGGTTCTATCTAGTGTGTCTTTTTGTTTGCGGAGAGCTTGCCGTATGAGGACGAGACGGATCGCGTTGACGATGCTTGCGGCGATGGTGTTCGCGCTGGCGGCTCCGTGTGCGCGTGCCGATGCGGCTCTGCTGATGGAGGAGCCTTATGGCGGGTTCGGCGGATTTAATCCCACAGGGCACGCGGCGATCTATCTGAACCATGTGTGCGCGGAGTCGCCGACGCGGCTGCGCGCGTGCAGGCCGGGCGAACCGGGCGCGGTGATCAGCCGGTATCACAAGATCAATGGCTACGACTGGCTGGCGATTCCTCTGGTTCCCTATTTGTATTCGGTGGAAGATGTGAAGGACGTGCCGGTATCGGCTGACGCAGAGCTGGTGGCGCAGTTGCGCGACGGCTACCGGCGCAGGCATCTGGAGGCATACGCGCCGGATGCCGGGGGTGAGGCTCCCGGCGGCGAGTGGACGCAGCTTGTGGGGGCGTCGTATGACCGCAGGATCTATGGCTTCCAGATCGAGACCAGCGCTGAGGACGATGAGCGCTTTATCGCGAAGTACAACGACAGGTCGAACGTGGGGCACTTCAACCTGCTGTTCCACAACTGCGCGGATTTTTCACGCACGCTGCTGAATGTCTACTACCCGCACAGCATTCATCGGAACTTCTTTGTCGATGTGGGGATCACGACGCCGAAGCAGGTGGCGCGTTCGCTGACGAAGTATGCGAAGAAGCATCCGGAGCTGGAGTTCTCGACGTTCATGGTGCCGCAGGTGCCGGGGAGTCTGCCGCGCAGCCATCCGATCCACGGTGTGGTGGAGTCGGTGGTGAAGTCGAAGAAGTATGTGGTGCCGCTGGCGGTGCTGAATCCTGAGCTGACGGCGGGGCTGGTGGTGGCTTACCTGACGGATGGCCGCTTCCATGAGCCGAAGGGCGCGGTCGTGGAGACGGTGCCGGGGGAACATGCGGCGCATCCGGATGGCGTGACGGCTCCGGTGAAGGAGCCGGAGATACGGCGTCCGCTGGGCGCTCCTGCGGGCGTGTCTCCGACGATTATTCCGCGCTGATTAATCGACCTTCAGGTTGGCGTCTACATCCATCACGAGGGACTGGCCTTCGACGAAGAGCGAGTGCAGCTTGAGCGAGTCGAGCGTGAAGGCGTAGCCGGTGGTCTCGGCGGAGCGGCTGAGTAGCTGGCGCATCAGTGTGGCGGCGTTTACCTTCATCTGGCCGGGGAGCTTGTGGCTGAGGAAGGGTTCGAGCAGGAAGTTGAGCTCGCGGGACTGGCTGAGTTTTTCGATGCGGGCGTCGCGGAAGCCGATGGTCTCCTGCCCGGCGTCGGGGATGAAAGAGACGTCGCTCTCGGTGGATAGGGTGACGCCGATGCAGGCTCCGCGGATGCTGGTGCCGAGCTTCGCCTTCGAGTGGACATGGACGAAGATACGGTCCTGCACGAAGGTGACGTGGGGCGAGTCGGCGTAGACGTAGCAGGGGGAGTTGGCGTCGCCGCGGATGTAGTAGCGGCCCTGGGGGCCGTTGAAGAGCTGCGTCTGGAGCGTGCGTTCGAGCGCCTGCGCGGACATGCGGACCTCGATGGCGGAGGCCGGAAGGGCTGCGGCAGCAAGGACGACAAGGACGAACAGAAACCGGAGCGGATGACCGCGCATGATCTTAAGCATAAAACGAAGCTCCGGCCTTGGTTTAAATTCCTGTTGCAGAGGAGGGGCGTTCGCCTGAACGTTGCGGAAGAACTTGTATGCTGGGAGAGTGCAGTCTCATCCTGCGGCGGCTGTTTTGGGCCGCGCATCCTGTGAGGGGCTTCGATGGAAAGACGTGCGTTCTTAGGCTCTTCGCTGGCGGCGTCGGCGATGGCGTTCGCGGAGGCTCCGGCAGGCCCAGCGCGGGAGTTCTATGAGCTGCGCCGGTACCAGTTGCAGACGGGGCCGCAGACGAAGCTGACGCAGAGCTACTTTGCCGATGCGCTGATTCCGGCGCTGAATCGGCTGGGAATCAGGCCGGTGGGGGCGTTTCAGCTTGAGATTGGGCCGCAGACCCCGGCGTATTATCTGCTGCTGCCATCTACAAAGCTGGAGACGCTGGTGACGGCGGAGCTTCTGCTGGCCAAGGACGATAAGTTTATGAAGGCGGCGGAGCCGTTCTGGAATGCGCCCGCGACGTCTCCGGCGTTTCAGCGGGTGGAGAGCTCGCTGCTGGCGGCGTTCGAGGGCTGGCCGAAGCTGACGCCTCCGCCGAAGACACCGAGCGGCAAGCGCGTCTTTCAATTGCGGACGTATGAGAGTCCGAGCAGCCAGGACCATGTTCGCAAGGTGGAGATGTTCCATCATGGCGAGTTCGAGATCTTCAAGAGTGCGGGATTCGATCAGGTCTTCTACGGCGATACGCTGATTGGGCCGCGCGTACCGAACCTTACCTACATGCTCAGTTTTGCTGATCTGAGTGAATTGAATACGCGGTGGGACGCCTTCCGCAACAGCCCGGCGTGGAACAAGCTGAAGAGTTCGCCGCGGTACGGCTTCGAGGAGATCGTGAGCAATGTCACGAATCTGATTTTGAGCCCGCTTCCCTGCTCCCAGGTTTGAAGGGCTATTCCGAAAACAACAGACGATTGCGAGAGAGATTCGATGAACATGACGCAGCTTGAAGAGAACTTTGCCATACCGGGCGTGCTGGAGTTTCGCACGGCGGAGTCCGGGCTGATCTACGCGGAGATTACGACGCCGCAGGCGACGGCCACGGTGTATCTGCACGGCGCGCACCTGACGCACTGGCAGCCCGTGGGACACAAGCCGGTGCTGTTTACCAGCCGCAGGAGCGAGTTTGTGCCGGGCAAGGCGATTCGCGGCGGCGTGCCGATGATCTTTCCGTGGTTCGGAGCGCGGCACGACGGCAAGCCGGGGCCGAGCCACGGCTTCGCCCGCACGCAGGAGTGGACGCTGGCCTTCGCGGCGGTTGCGGGCGAGGATGTCCATCTGACCTTCACGCTGGGGCCGACGGAGTTGAGTCGCAGCCTTGGCTATGATCGCTTCCAGTTGGCGTTCCTGCTTACGATTGGGCGCACGCTAACGATGCAGCTTACCGTGGGCAATGAGGCGGAGACGCCGCTGGTCTTCGAAGAGGCGCTGCACACGTACTACGCCGTCGGGAACATTCACGAGACGCGCATTACGGGGCTCGAAGACACGCACTATCTGGACAAAATGGAGAACCAGCAGGAGAAGGTGCAGGAGGGCTCGATCACGATCATTGGGCCTACGGACCGCGTGTATCTGAATACTGCCGCGACGTGCGTGGTGCACGATGCGGCGGGTGGACGCGAGATCTCGGTGGAGAAGACGAACTCGAATACGACGGTGGTGTGGAATCCGTGGGAGTCGGGCGCGGCGAAGCTGGCCGATATGGAGCCGGAGGAGTGGCGCGGGTTTGTTGCGGTGGAGACCGTCAACTCGGCGGTGAACGCGGTGACGTTGGCTCCGGGCGCAAGTCACACGATGCGGACGGTGGTGATGGTGGAGGAGGTTGCGGGATAGGAGGGGGCGTTGCGTGATGGCAGTGCCCCCCGATAGTCTCTAGCTGACATGCTGATCTTATTCCTATGCTAATTTTGGCCTCCTCCTCTCCCCGTCGTCGCGAGCTGCTTACGCAGGCTGGCCTGACATTCACGGTTGCTTCGGCCGATATCAATGAAGAGCTGTTGCCGCATGAGACCGCCGCCGCGTATGTTCAGCGGCTGGCGGAGGAGAAGGCGCAGGCGCTCTGGAACCTGCGGCGGGCGGAGGATTCGGCAGACGATCCTCTGGTGGTTCTCGGGGCCGATACGTGCGTTGTTTGCGAGGGCGCGATTCTGGGCAAGCCGGTGGACGCCGCCGATGCCCGGCGGATGCTGGAGCTTCTGAGCGGACGGACCCACGCCGTGATGACGGGCGTTGCGGCGGTGACGCGCAAGGGGACGGTTCGTGCTCTGGAGATTACGCATGTGACGTTCAACGTGCTGAAGGATGCTGAGATTGCGAGCTACATCGCCTCGGGTGAGCCGATGGACAAGGCCGGGGCGTATGCGATCCAGGGCTGGGCGGCGCGGTGGATTCCGCGGATCGAGGGCTGCTACTTCAATGTGGTGGGGTTGCCGATCGCGAGGACGATCGACTTGCTGGCTGAGGCGGGACTCTAAAAGACTTGTCCTGCCGGACGGGCCCGCTGCGCGCTGGGCGGGCGTTTCACGCCTTTTTATCGCTTTGCCTGGGCCTCCCTTTGGTCGGCTGGTAGATTTTTCCGACGACCAAAGGGAGGCCACGCGACGCTCGGCACCGCACGGAGTTCCGCTTGTCCGGCGTTAGGACGCTTTTATTTTTTTTCGAGCCGCTATGATGGGTAGGCATAAGGTTTTTTGTGGAGAACGGTTGAGCGATCTGGTGCAGGTGGCAGGGGCGGCGGGGCCGCCGGCGGAGCTGATCTTCGGAGATTGGTATCCTGCGCTGCGTACCGAGGGGCTGGTTGCGGGAAAGACCGCCAAGGCCCTGCTGCTGGGCATCCCGGTGCTGGTGGGGCGCAAGAACGATGGCACGATCTTTGCGCTGCGCGACCTGTGCCCGCATCGTGGGATTCCGCTCTCGGCCGGGTGGTTCGACGGCGAGGCGGTGATGTGCAAGTACCACGGCTGGCGGTTCGAGCCTTGCAGCGGCCAGTGCGTTGAGATTCCTTCGCTTACGAGCCATGAGACGCTGGACCCCACGAAGATTTATGCCAATGCGTTTCCGTGCGAGGAGCGCGACGGCCATGCTTGGGTATACGTGCCGCCACCGGGTGCGGGACGGGTGGTGGCTGGTTCGACGGAGCTGCCGCTGGTGCCGGAGCTGCCGAAGTTCTCGACGAAGTTCCGGAGTGCATATCTGACGGCGGACCTGCCTTGCAATGTCGATCACGGAATTATTGGGTTGATGGATCCGGCGCATGGGCCGTTCGTGCATCAGGCGTGGTGGTGGAGGAGCCGTGCGAGCATCCATGAGAAGACGAAGCACTTTGAGCCGATTCCGGAGGGGTTCCGGATGGCGTCGCACGCGCCGAGCGCGAACTCGGCTCCATACAAGCTGCTGGGCGTCTATGGCGAGCCGATTACGACGACCATCGACTTCGTGCTGCCGAACCGGCGGTACGAGACGATCCGGGCGGGCGAGAAGTGGTTCACCAGCCTGACGACGGTGACGCCGGTAACGCCTTCGACGTGTCGGATCGACGTGGTGGCGGCGTGGAACGTCTTCTACCGGGTCCCGTTTGTGACCTCGATTGCGAAGTTTTTCGGGGCGCGGTTCGTCCGGCAGGACCAGGAGACGATGATCGAGCAGGCGGAGGGTCTGCGGTTCAATCCGGGGCTGATGCTGATCGATGACGCGGACAAACCGGCGAAGTGGTACTTTGCCCTGAAGCAGGCTCGACTGAAGGGAACGGGAGAGCATCCGCTAAGTGGGCCGGTTACGCTGCACTGGCGCAGTTAGGGTACCCCCTCCCCCGGCTATTTTACGTAAAGTCTTGGAAGTAGATGGTTTGTGGGCGTACTTATGGGTTCGCTATTTATTCTTTGGTTAACCAGAGGGCCCCCGGTTTTTTAGAGTGGATTTCCTGAAGGTGTCGAGGCGGTCTGGAGGCAGATTCCTCCGCTGCGCTGCGGAATGACAAACAAAAGGACGCTCTTGAGTCCCTATACCTCATGCGAAACGGCTCTAAGAAGAGGCGATCCAGCGGCTGGACTGTCTCCAACTGGTTTCGATCTCCGGGACGCTCAACAATCCGTGGCCATCTTTGCAGAGAAGTTCTGTGCTGTTGGAATAGAGAAAGTTCCAGGAAGGACGGCCCACTTGTTCGGGTGTCGCAAGTTCGCGGAGGCAGTGTTTGCAGCGGTTGTCCTGGTCCTGAAAGTTCCAACGCAACCCAAGCAGCGCCATGAATACGAAGAATTGCGGCTGGAGAATTTCAGCAGTAAATGGGTGGGCGGTATGGAAGGGCTGCGTGAGGTCGAGGCTTAGAAGAAAAGCAATTGTTAGTACGAGGACCAGTTTAGCTGCCAGGAAAATTTGAGCGCGGAACCGAGGAGCGAGACTTGCGGGGGATTCGTGCTCGACCGTTCGTGAGCCCGTTGCGAAGCTGACCAGTGTAACCAGGACAGCCCCGCAAAGAAAGCGGTCTGCATTGAACATGAGGAGCCCAAGAAGAGCGTGCCCGCTTCCCGAAAGAGCAAAAAGAGGCACTATGGCGAAGAGCAGAATGGCGGCGAGGAGCTCGATGCAAAGCAACGCTGTTCCTTCAAGCGCCATGTGAATACTCTCTGTGTATAGCCAGAGCGCGTCGCGAACCAAGCCTGGATAAAGGTCGATGGCGGTCGAGCCCGGTTCGGTAGAGCGAAGATGATGGCGATGCCATAGCTCGGCTTGCCAGCAGCGCAGCCAGTCAGGGCGCTCTGCCAGCGGGACAAGCCTGCATACAAGATGCAGCAGGGCGCGGTCGAGGACAGGCAGAGGGGAAGGAAGCGAAGGGATCATGCCTGCTTCTCCGGAACGAAGCGGGCAAGGAGCGGATAGCGTTCCGTGGCGGAGAGAACGACTGTTTTCCCGGCCTTCGTGATCTGGTAGTAGCGGCGCATCGGCCGAGCGTGTTCAATGGCCTCCGCTTCAGGCTCCCAGTCGGACTGCACGAGTTTGTCGCGCTCAAGCCGACGCAGGGCGGGATAAACCGTTCCGCTGGGGAGGCCGGTCACTTCCATGATCTCGAAGCCAAAACGATAGTTGAGGCTGAGAGCCTTGAGGATGAGCGCGGTGGTGTGAGAAAGGCGTTGCGCTGCCATAGCTATGTAGTGTAATACGTATGTGTAGTTCGCTACATAGTGAGGTGGTCCTTATGCTTGAAGTTCGCAACATATCAAAGACTTACCGCAGCATACCGGCGGTCCAGGATGTGAGCTTCAATTTGCGGTCCGGAGAGATTCTGGGCTATCTCGGTCCTAATGGAAGCGGGAAATCGACTACCGTCAAGATGATTACCGGACTGATCCAGCCTTCACGCGGCAAGGTGTTTTTTGATGGCCGCGATATCCATGAGAACCTCGCTGGCTATCGAGCGCAGCTTGGCTATGTGCCGGAAGAGGCCCATGTGTATACGCATCTCTCCGGATTGGAGTACCTGCAACTGGTAGGCCGGTTGCGAAGTATGCCGGAGGCGTTGATCGACGCCAAGGCACGCGGGATGTTGCAACTGCTGGCGCTTGAACACGCACAGTACTCTCCCATGGAGAGCTACTCGAAGGGGATGCGTCAACGTGTTCTGATTGCGGCGGCGGTGCTGCACAATCCAGAGCTTATTGTGTTCGACGAGCCTCTGTCTGGTCTCGACGCGGTTTCAGCCCTGCTGTTCAAGGACCTGCTGGCGCTGCTGGCACAGGAGGGCAAGGCGATCCTGTACATCTCGCATGTGCTTGAAGTGGTGGAGCGCGTGTGCGATCGAGTCATCGTGCTGTCGAAGGGCAGAGTTGTGGCGGATGCCGCTCCGCATGAGCTGAAGACCCTTATGGAGCTACCGACGCTGGAGAGCGTCTTCGCTCAACTAGTGAAGCAGATGGACACTCGAAGCGTGGCAGGACAGATGGTGGATGTGATGAAGGTGCGGAATGTATAAGCGATCCACATTTGCGACCTTGCTGAGCCACTTCTTTCTTGGCTTCTTCGAGAATGACCTTATTCAATCAAGCGGCGATATGGTTACCACGATCGTTCGCGCGATTTCCATTGTTGCCGCTCCCGGTCTGATGCTGGCGTTCTTTATGCAGAACCAGTATCCGCAGCGTTCCGCATGGGGGAGGATCGAAGACCACTATTTCTTTGTTCTTTATCCCATGTTGTCGATGGCAGGCGTCGCTATTTTCGAATGGGAGATGTTGTTTCCCGGACGCCTGGATTTTCTTGTGCTTTCTCCGATGCCGCTGCGTGGAAGAGTGATGCTGGGAGCAAAGGCAGGAGCGCTTGTTTTGTTCCTGTCGCTCTTTCTTATTGCCAGCAATGCCTTTGGCACATTCATGTTGCCTCTGGTGAGCAAGGAACATTTCTGGCGTCTGGTAGGGGCCCATCTTGTTGCGGTGACTTGTTCAGGAATCTTTGGAGCGTCCGCAGTGATAGCAGCAGGCGGGTTGCTGCTCTGCGTTCTGCCGCCGGGAGTGTTCAAAAGGATTCTGCCTCTGCTACAGGTGCTGGCGACAACGATGCTTGGATTGTTGCTCGTACACTATGTCCGCTTTGGAGATTCGCTGGATGAAGTCCTGAGCACTCCTCTTGGGCGCGCACTGAATGTTCCGTCTTTCTGGTTCCTGGGAATGTATGAGTGGTTGCTTCGTGGCTCTTCCGCCGCGGAGTTTGCTGTTCCAATGATGCAGCGCGGTCTGTGGGCAATTGGAGTTGCATGGACGACGATTGTCATCACCTACCCTCTTGCCTGGGAGCGGATGCGTCGTATGACGGTTGAGGGCGAAGGCGGTATGCGACGAGGGCACTCTTCTGCCTTCGTGCATGGGCTGATCAACCATGTGATTCCTCTGCCAGCACGGAGGGCTATTTTTTACTTCATAGGCCAAACGATCGTTCGCAACAGCAGGTATCAGGTCTATCTGGCCATGTACAGCGGAACGGGGCTGGCGCTTGCGATTGCTTGTGCGGGAACGTTCGTGAATCGCGGCGGTCAACTGCATCCTGCTGTGTCGTTCTCCGGTCTGCACGCTGTGATGCCGCTGCTGCTGTTCTGGGTAGTTGTCGGTTTGCGGATGGCATTTGGACTGCCTCTTAACCTTCCTGCGCGCTGGGTGTTTCGTGTAACCGGAGCGCCGCGTGAAGCATGTGTTTCCGCATCGCGCATCTGGACGCTGATCTGCGGTCTGGCGATGCTGGTTTTTCTGTTGCTTCTACTGAGGCCTGGAGGATTCGGTGCGCGAGAGTTACTGGTGCAAGGTGTTTGCGGAATCGTTCTCTGCGTGTTGCTGGTGGAAGGCCTTCTGTTCGCGGATAGCGGCATTCCTTTTGCTCAACCACGTTCCCCCGGCAAGGCCAGCCTTCCGCTGTTGCTCACTCTTTTTCTCGGAGTGCTGCCTGTGTTTTGCATCGGCATGGTTCGGGCCGAGATGTGGCTGGAACATAGGTTGATATGGCTTCCTATGCTTATCGTTCCCGTGCCGATGCTCTATATCGTGAGCGGGTTTCTGCGCCGTTGGTCGCAAGCTGAGTTGGAAGATGGCGATGAGATAGAAAGTGAATTTCAACTGCTGGGGCTTGGTGCGGAGTAGAGGGCATTTGGGAGGATCAGAAGGCGCTGACGCCTTCTTCTACTACCAGCTCGTTGACGCTGATGTGCATGGCGTCGCCTAGTTGTTTGAAGCCCTCGCGCCAGCCGGTGGACCAGCCTTCGGAGTCGCTGCGGCGCAGAAGGTCGTTCCAGATGTTCTGCGCCTGCCAGATGTTGACCTCGAAGGGCATCTTGCGGATGGTGTTGGCGATGGTGAGGGCGTCGTCGAGAGCTCCGGGGTCGGCGGTGTGGGCGTCGATGGCTTCGAGGCGCACCATGACTCGCTTCATGCGCTGGCCGGCGGTGTAGCCGAGGAGTTGGGTGTCGAGCGGGACATGGTCGGACTGGGCGCGTTGGAGGAGGTTCTCGATCTGCGTGGGTTCGAAGAGGTCGGCCTCGATGGCGCGGCGGAGGCTGGCGTTGATGGCGAACTGCGCGACGGAGGCCAGGGCAGGCGGGGCGGCCATGCCGGTCTCTGTGAGGAAGTGGAGGAGCGAGGCGTGGTCCTCGTAGATCTTGCGCAGGGAGTTTTCGGTCTCGGAGATGGTTTCGTTGAGGATGATGTTGAGGATGCGGTGCTGCTCGTCGGAGAAGAGCGAGGTGAGCGAATAGGCGGTGCTGCCGAAGAAGCGGTCGATGAGGCGGATGACCTCGGGGAGGTTGGCGCGGCGGATGGCGGTGCCGATGTCCTGGATGAAGGCGAGGAAGGCGGCGACCTCGGCGGTATCGTCGGGGGCGTAGCGTTTGACGGCGGCGGAGAGGTTCTGGTCGCCGAGATGGAGGACGGCGAAGCAGACCTGCTCGGTCTCGCCGGTGATGCGGGAGTAGACGAGAGCGCGACCGGTGGCGACGCGTCCGCGGCCGGACTGGAAGACCTCGTAGGCCTCGCGATGGACGTCGTAACAGAAGAGCTCGGGGTCGCCCGGCTGGGTGCGGAAGATGGAGCTGATGGCGTAGTGGGCGCCGACCTGTTCGAGGCCGATACGCATGGTGCTGACGTAGCGGCGGTAGACCTCGGCCCCGTCGCCGATCTCGGGTAGGTTGCTCTTGGCTTCGGCGAGGATGGCGAGGAACTGGGCTTCGAGGGCCTCGCCGGGAGCGCCGAAGAGGCGGGCTGCGAGTTGCAGGACGCGTCCGGCGTAGGCGATGACCTGCACGGTCTCGATGCCGGAGATCTCGTCGAAGAACCAGCCGCAACTGGTGTACATGAGCTGGGCGTGGCGCTGAAGCTCCATCAATTCGAGGGCGGTGACGCGCTCGCGGCTGGAGAGCAGGTGGGTGGCGTGTTGCTCGAAGAAGTGGCCTACGACGGTGGGGGAGCGGTCGAGGATGACGTGGATGTAGGCGTCGCGGGCGGCCCAGAGGTTTTTGAAGAATTTCTGCGAGAGCTGTTCGGAGAGCGGGGTTACGGCGTCGCGGAGACCATCGAGCGCGCTGCGCAGGGGAGCGCGCCAGCGCTGGTTCCAACTGGTATTGCCGCTGTTGCAGCCGCAGTTGGAGCGCCAGCGCTCGATGCCGTGGGAGCAGCTCCAGGAGGTGTTTTCGATGATCTCGGCCTCCCAGGCGGGCGGGAACTTTGCGAGGAACTCGCCGTAGTTGGTGAGGCGCGCCTGGCGGCCTTCTTCGATGCAGTGCATGGCGTAGGAGAGGGCCATCTCGCCGTGCTTGTGGTGGTGGCCGTAGCTCTCGCCGTCGGTGGCTACGTGGGAGAGCTGCGCGGTGGGGGGCTCGTCGGGGTCGGGTGATTCGGGATGGAAGACTCCGAAGAGGCGACTGGCGAAGTCGTCGCCACTGTTGAGCAGGCCCTCGAAGGCGATGGCGCGGGAGGTGGGACCATCGTAGAAGAAGACGGCGATGCTGCGGCCTTCTTCCAGGCGGACGAGATACGGATGCGTGGGATCGACGGTGGCGTTGGGTGTCCAGATCCAGGTATCTTCTTCGGGTTGTGCGTCGTCTTTGGGATCGGAATTGGTGGCTGCGGGTTTTTCCGGGGTCAGGCGGCGGACGCTGGAGCACTGCGAAGGAGAGAGGATGGTGAACCTGATTCCCTCCTGCGCCATGAGGTCGAGGACGCTGCGGTTGGCGGCGGTCTCGGCGAGCCACATGCCCTCGGGCCTGCGGCCGAAGCGGTGTTCGAAGTCGGCGATGCCCCAGCGGATCTGGGTGCGGGCGTCGCGCTGGTTCGCCAGCGGCATGATGATGTGGTTGTAGACCTGGGCGATGGCGGAGCCGTGTCCGCCGTAACGCTGCGCGCTGTAGCGGTCGGCGTCGAGGATCATCCGGTAAGTGCGCGGAGCCTTGTCGTGCAGCCAGCTCAGGAGGGTGGGGCCGAAGTTGAAGCTCATCCGCGCGTAGTTGTTCATGATGCGGATGATCTCGTTGTGATGATTGTTGATGCGGGAGGCCCCGTTGGGGGCGTAGCACTCGGCGGTGATGCGGTCGTTCCAGTCGTGATAGGGAGCGGCGGAGTCCTGCACTTCGACGGTTTCGAGCCAGGGGTTCTCGCGGGGCGGCTGGTAGAAGTGGCCGTGGATGCAGACGAAACGGGCGGGCTCCACCGCGGACAAGGACTGGGGCTTTGCGTTTCTTGCGGATGTGCTGGACTTTACCATGAGGCTTTCATGACCAATCACCGGATGCAGGATACCGGGTGAAGGTTGATTTTGAATGATGTTCGGGGTGCGCCTTCATTTCGGGGCACTCCTCTATGGGATTCATTTCGCGGGCGGAAGTTTGCCCGAGGCGAGGTCGCAGGCTCGCCATAGATACCAGCTTGCGATGGAAGACCAAGGCTGCCAGCGCTTTGCGCGGAGGCGCATGGCGTCGGGTTTGGGCAGATCGGCGGGGGTGACCTTGTCGGTGGGCTTGAGCTTGCCGAAGGTGAGGGCAAAGCCTTTGCGGACGCCGTAGTCGTCGACCGGGAGGACGTTGGGGCGGCCGAGGCGGAAGAGGAGCATCATCTCGACGGTCCATTTTCCAATGCCCCTGACTTGCGTCAGGTGCTCGATAATGGCGTCATCTGACATGCGGTGGATGCGGGCGAGCGTGGGGACGGTGCCATCGAGGGTCTTGGCGGCGAGATCGCGCAGGGCGAGGGATTTGTTGTGCGAGAGGCCGGCGGCACGAAGCTGCTCGTTGGGGCAGTCGAGAAGGTGCTCGGAGGAGAAGTGGACGCCGAGTCCACAGGTGGGATGGAAGCTTTCGAGCAGACGCCGGTGGATGGTGGCGGCAGCTTTGCCGTGGAGCTGCTGATAGACGATGCTCTCGACGAGAGACTCGAAGGGAGACTGCGCGGCGGAGATCCTGAGGGTGAACGGCCCGGCCCGCTCGATGAGCCTGCCTAGTTTGGGATCGCGCTCGGCCAGCTCGCGGAGCGCGAGGGCGGAGTCGTAACGTGGCGGGCGCGAGCGGTTACGAGTAGGCGGCATTCTCTGACGGTATCACCGGAGGCAAGAGGCGGGCTTGTGCGAATAACAATTCGGACTGTTTTGGTTCTGATTTACAAGACCGATACCTTTCGGGCAGGTTAGATGTAGTGGTCATCTCCCCTCGTTTTCAAGCATTGCACGAGATGTTGTGCAGGGCTGCTGGAACGGGTTTCGATAATCGAATGTTGTACGAAAAAAAAACAGTTTCGTGTGACGGCGGACAGTTTTGGGAGGGCTTTTCCACTGCTATACTCAGACTTTCTGAGAGATGAATTTCATGGGCTCATCCGATGGCGGACGCCCGAACCGCTGGCTCGTTCAGCATTTAGACGGAAGCAAGCAGTATTAGACAGCAACTTCTCAACCCCTCATTTCAGGTAAGTAGAAGGAAGCAGGAACGCACTCATGGCGCAAGTTTTTGACCGCAGTTCGAACGCGCTGGCACGATTCAGCCTGGTACTGGCCGGCGTGATCGTCATCGCGCTCGGCGTTACCCTGGACCAGTTGCAGCGCTCACCGTGGGTGACGCGGCAGGGCCAGCGGCCGGACCAGCCGATTCCGTTCAGCCACAAGCACCACGTCGAGGGTCTGGGCCTGCAGTGCCAGTACTGTCACGTGCAGGTGGAGAAGGCGGCGTATGCCGGAATCCCTCCGACGAAGACCTGTATCAACTGCCACGCGCAGATCTGGACGAACGCCGATCTGCTGGAGCCGGTGCGGCAGAGCTGGGCGACGGGAGCCTCGATTCAGTGGATTCGGGTGCATGACCTTCCGGACTATGTTTATTTCAATCACGAGATCCACGTGAACAAGGGCATCGGCTGCGCGAGCTGCCACGGTCGTGTGGACGAGATGCCGCTGATGTACCAGGAGAGCACGCTCCAGATGGAGTGGTGCCTGAACTGCCATCGCAATCCGGCGGCGAACCTGCGGCCTACCAGCGAGATCTACAACATGGCGTGGGCCGGACCTTCGAGCGACAAGCCGGTCTGGTGCGCGAGCGCAGGCAAGGGCGGCGAGACTTCGCAAAACGTGAAGTGCACGACGACCGAACCCGGCAAGGGCGGACCTGAGCTGGCAATGTTGCAGTCGCGCCCGGCCACGGGCGATGCGCAGACCGTGAGCGACGCTCCAACGACGGGCCTCGCGATGCCTGCCACGTATGTGAAGTTCACCAGCCAGATTGAGCTGGGTAAGTACCTGACTTCGCAGTATCACATCCGCAACCCGGAGCAACTCTCTAGCTGTGAGACCTGTCACCGATGAAGACGACAGGGGTTGGAGAGACAACGGCGCGCAACATGACTGGGATTGGAACAGAAGACACAATGGCTGAGACGAAAGTACCGGCGGCAGAACAACCCGTAGTGGTTACCCAGATTGCACCGGCAAAGCTGACCCTGGCCGAAGTTCAGGCCAAGCTGGACGGTAAGACTGGACGGCGTTTCTGGAAGAACCTGGACGAACTGGCTGAGACGCCTGCGTTCCATCAACTGATGCGGGAGGAGTTTCCCCGCCAGACCGGGACGATGGCCGGAGCCAACGAGTGGGTCGATGCGGTAAGCCGGCGCGGATTCCTGAAGGTGATGGGAGCCTCGCTGACGCTGGCCGGACTGGCCGGATGCACCAAGCAGCCGGACGAGCCGATCTTCCCGTATGTCAAGCAGCCCGAGGATCTGGTTCTCGGCAAGCCGATGTACTTCGCCACGGCGTATCCATTCCCGACGGGCGCGGTTCCGGTGCTGGTCAAGTCGGACTCGTTCCGCCCGATCAAGGTGGATGGAAACCCGGAGCACCCGGTCTCGAAGGGCAGGTCTGACGCATTTACGCAGGCGACGCTGCTGGATCTGTACGATCCTGACCGCTCGCAGCATGTTCTCAGCCGCGGACAGAACTCGTCCTGGGGCGATTTCCAGAAGGAGTTCCTCGCGGGCGCGAAGAAGCTGAACGGCGGCCAAGGGCTCTACTTCCTGAGCGAGACGATCACTTCGCCCTCTCTGGCGGCCCAGTGGAAGCAGGTGCAGGCGGCGTATCCACAGGCGAAGCTGGTGCAGTGGGAGCCGGTGAATCAGGATTCCTCGCGCACGGCTTCGAAGGCGATCTTCGGAGAGTACACCGACGCGCAATACAAGCTAGAAGACGCCGACGTGATTCTTTCGCTGGATGCGGACTTCCTCAGCGGCATCGCGCATCCCGGATTCCTTCCGCTTTCGTCGGCTTATGTCGAGCGGCACCGCTACGAGGCGGGGAAGACGCTGAACCGTCTCTACGTCGTCGAGACGATGCCGACGGTGACCGGCTTCAAGGCCGAGCACAGGCTGGCGCTGAAGCCGAGCGATATCGCGATCTTCGCGCAGGCGCTGGCGAACGGCACTCTCCCGCAGGGCTTTAGCGCGGAGCAGCAGAAATTCTTCACCGCGCTTCTGAACGACCTGAAGAGGACCGGCGGACGCTGTGTGGTCATTCCGGGCGAGCAGGCTCCTCCCGTGGTGCACGCCGCGGCCTATGTGCTGAACTCCTCGTTGGGAGCGGTCGGCAAGACGGTCATCTACACCGAGACGGTGAACCCGCTTCCGAGCGAGCAGATCGCAGACCTGAAGTCCCTGGTTGCGGACGCGAATGCGGGCAAGGTGCAGTGGCTGGTTGTGCTGGGTGTCAACCCGGTTTATTCGGCTCCTTCGGACCTGCGCTTCGCCGATGTTTACAAGAACATTCCGGTAACGGTGCATCTGGGCTCGCATGTGGACGAGACCGGCGCGGTCTCGCAGTGGCACATCAACAAGACGCATTATCTGGAGAGCTGGTCGGATGCCCGTACCTACGACGGCACGGTCTCGATCATCCAGCCGATGATCGCTCCGCTCTACGACGGCAAGTCGGCGCACGATGTGTTGCAGACGCTGCTGCCGGGGCCGATGCAGTCGGCTTACGATATCGTCGCGAACAACGCGCATAGCTACATCAAGGGCGACTTTGCGGCGGGATGGCGCAAGGCGCTGCACGATGGATGGGTTGAGGGCACGGCGTTTACTGCCAAGCCTGCGGGCGCTGGCAAGAATGCGCTTGCCTCGTTTGCTTCGGCTCCGGCTGGCAGCGGGCTTGAGATCTCGTTCCGCCCCGATACTTCGCTCTACGACGGCCGCTTCGCCAACGTCGGCTGGCTGCAGGAGTTGCCCAAGCAGGTCACGAACCTGAGTTGGGACAATGCGGCGATCATGAGCATCAACACCATGTCCGAGCTCAAGCTTGAGGAGTCGGATCCGGTCAAGGTCTCCTATAACGGCCGCGAGTTCATCGCTCCTGCGCTGATGGCCCCGGGACATGCGGATGGCGTCATCACGGTACACCTCGGCTTCGGCCGCGGCGTGGAGGCTGGACGTGTAGCGGCGGGCGTCGGCTTCGATGCCTATCAGGTTCGCACGGCGGACGGCGCGCTTTCGCTTGCGGGCGCAACCGCAGTGAAGGTGCCCGGAACCTACGACCTCTGCATCACGAAGATTCATAACATCGAGCACCGCGGCGCCTTCGCGCAGCATGACCTCGAGAAGCCGCTCTCCGATAAGGACGGCGTCTACTCGCTGGCCGGGCACGAGGCGATGGAGCGGTCGATCATTCGCTACGCCACTGTGGAAGAGGCGAAGAAGAATCCGAACTTCGCCCACGAAGAGGGCGCAAGCGGGACGCTTATCAACAAGGTCGGGTACTCGCCGCAGGGAGAGACGGTCCCGAAGGAGAACTCCTTCTTCCCGACGGCATGGAACTACGAGAAGCAGGATCCGGCCACGCTGACGGTACAGAACGCGTGGGGCATGACGATCGACCTGAACAGTTGCATCGGCTGCAACGCCTGCATCGTAAGCTGCTACGCGGAGAACAATATCCCCGTCGTTGGCCGCGAACAGGTCAAGGTCGGGCGTAACATGCAGTGGCTGCGCATCGATACCTACTTCGAAGGCGACCTGCACGCTCCCAAGGCGCACTTTCAGCCGATGGCCTGCCAGCACTGCGAGAACGCGGGCTGCGAGCAGGTCTGCCCGGTCGGTGCCACGGTACACACGCCGGAAGGCATCAACACGATGGTTTACAACCGCTGCGTGGGTACGAGGTATTGCTCGAACAACTGCCCGTACAAGGTTCGCCGGTTCAACTTCCTGCTGTACTCGGACTACGATACGGAGAGCCTGAAGTTCATGCGCAATCCCGACGTTTCGGTCCGTTCGCGCGGCGTCATGGAGAAGTGCAGCTACTGCATCCAGCGCATTGAGGCGGCGAAGATTGTCGCCGATAAGGAAAACCGTGCCATCCGTGACGGCGAGGTTGTGACGGCCTGCCAGCAGGCCTGCCCGACCGGCGGAATCACCTTTGGCAACATCAACGACAAGGCAAGCAAGGTGGCGAAAGCCAAGGCTGAGGAGCGCGATTACCAGGTGCTGGCTGACCTGGCCTTCCGCCCCCGCACCACCTACACGGCCGGTGTCATCAACCCGAATCCGGAGCTGGCATAAATGGCGACCAAAG